>JBKHHV010000037.1:0-17839 GCA_046539005.1 Phycisphaerae bacterium | reverse complement strand
GCTCTCGGGATCGGTGCTCTCGACGAGATTGGCGAGCTTGACCATGTCGGTGATCAGATTCTTGAACCGACGCTGCTGGAACTCGGCCTTGCTGGCGATCTCGCCGCTGTCGATGGACTTGGAGGACTTGCCGTCTTCGGCGGCGTCTTCCTGGGCCATCGCGAGCCCCGCGCCGCCCAGAATCGCCAGCGTGAGCACCCACGGAAGCATGAACATTGCCTGTTTCTTCATCGCATATACCTCCCGTCAGGACGGGTATGGTTCAGGGTCACCGACTTGTCACTTATCTTTGTCGGATGGATTGATTTCAGGTTCCCAGATGTCGCCGGTTTCCTTGTCGATAATCCGGCGGATGCCCGTGCCGACCTCGCCTTCGATGACCTTGAGGATATCCTTGACCACGTAGGCCATCTCGATCCGGGAGGTGTTCTTCTTCATCTCGTCGTGGATGGAGACCATCTCGTCGAGGATCTTCTGCTGCTCGTCGCGGATTTGCCCCGCCCGGGCGGCGAGCTGACCGGAGTCGCTGACGTCCTTGGTGCCGTTGAGGGCGGCAACGACCTGTCGCAGCGGCTCTTCCAGGGCACGCAGGCGGCGGATCTGGCTGGCCAGTTGCGATCGCTGGTCGTCGCTGCCAAGACGGTTGAGACGCATCTGCACCAGCACCGTGTCCACTTGGTCGGCACACTTGATGACCTCCGAGGCGACCGAACCCTCGATCTGCCCGGCCTCGGTCAGCTTGCGGCGGACTTCGGCGTCCACCTCGTTGGCCTGGAGGAATTCGCTGACCGTGCCGGTCTTGCCGGTGGCGTCCGACTGCGAGACCACCGCCTGCCCCAGCGAGACGGCCGCGTTCTTGTAGGTCGACAGCAGATGATTCATCAGTTCCGAGTCGCCCACCACGCGGAAGTTGATCGGGCTGCTCTTGCCGACGTTGGGGTTCTCCGGGAAATTGTCCTCGGCCTCGACGATCACGTGCATGAGCGTGCCGGGCACCAGCTTCAGCTCCGGGTGGGTCTGGAGGTCCAGAATCGTATCCTCGCGGAATTCCTTCTGCGTCTCGCTCTTGGGCTTGAGCGGCTCGTCGACGGCGACGGCTTCCTCGTCGCCGACCTTCACGGTTACTCTCGCCTGGTCGATTCCGTGGTCGTCGGTCACCTTGATGCTCAGCGGAATCTGCGCCTGGGTGGTGATCAGCGTCTCCACGCCCGATCGCTTCGCGGTGACGCTGGGGCGCTGGTCGCGCTGCAGTTGCAGCATGTACTGCTGCCCGCGGGTGGAGCGGTTGCCTTCGGAGTCCACCAGCAGGAATCGCAGCTTCCGCGTGCGGGCTTCGTTGGCGCCGCCGACGTAGAACTTCGACTCGATGCGGCGCAGCGTCTCCTTCCCGCCCTTCTCCTTGTAGGGAAGGACGGCCGTCTTGCCGACCGGCTCGTCGTTGTCGTCCAGCAGGATGCCCGCTTTCTCGAGCGGCTTGGAACTGAGCCCGCGGACGACCACGTGACTGCCGACCGGCACGGGGATGACCCCCACCTCGGCGGAGATGGGCTGATTGGCCCGGAACATGTATCGGGGGTACTCGATCTCGAACTGCAATTGCTCCAACGTCGGCGGGTCGATGATGAACACCTTGTGGGGGTTGCGCCGGTCGCGATTGTCGTCGCCGCCGACGACGTAGAACTCGAACTCCTCCGAGACCGCCTGGAAGGTCTTGACGTAACGTTGGACCCCACCGGGCCCATCGGAAGCCAGGTCCAGGCGTTCCTCGGTTTCGCCGACCGTTTCGTACTCGGCGTGAAGGGTGATGTAGGCGGGCGCCACGCTGTTGGGCTCCACCTCGATGACCACCTGCAGGTCCTCACCCCGCAGCACCGTGAAGTTGCCGTTCTCGTCGGCCCCGGTGACGACCAGGTAGGTATCCTGCGGCCAATCGACCTGCGCGAACAGGACGTTCCGCTGGAACCACAGCCCGGCGGTGTTGGGCGCCAGCAGCACAAACAGCACGGCCACGACGGCCGCCAGGCCCGCCCCGCCGAGGGTGCGCATCATCAGGCGTTTCTCGATGATCTGCCTGAGGTCCAGCGGGCGTGCGATTTCGTTGGCCTGCTCGGCCATGCGGTCGACCATCGCCTGCGACCAGCCCCCCGCCTGCTCGGTGCGGGAGAACTGCAGGGCACTGATGAGTCGGTCGCCGAGTTGGGGATACTTCTGCTCGGCCAGCAGCGCCAGCGACTCGGTGTCCATGCCGACCAGCATCGGGGCGATCAGTTGGCGCCACAGGACGTAACCCAGCACCACCAGCGCCGAGGCCGTCAGGGCCACGCGCAGCGGGCGGTCCAGCCGGAAGAGGTAGTCCAGCACCAGCGACGCGAACATCAGCGACACCAGGAAGATGATTCCCCAAGCGACCCCCTCCCCCGCCAGGCGGGCGCGAAGGGCGGCGCGGAACCGGTCGAGCTTCGACCGGACCTCCGGATGCAGTAAGTCTCGTTCAGCCATTTCCGTTTTCCTGTCTGCGGGCCCGGGCGGTCATCGGCATCAGGCCATGTTGTACTTCTTGCGGAGAATCCATTCAGCCACCAGCAGCGACACCACCAAGATGAGCATCAGCGGCGAGTCCCACAATTCGCGGGGAACCTCGTCGACGACGTTCATCTTCCCGGCCGGGATCATGGTCGCCAGCTTGTCGACCTCCGCGATGGTCATGAAATTCTGATCCTTGGAGGCGAGGGTAAGCATGTTGTTGGCGTTGGCTTCGGTGCGGGCGGCCTCGGCGCGGGGAAGTTCGACGTTGATCCGCTTGCCGGCGACCTTCTCGGCGGCCTGGGGATCGTCGCGCATCGCCGTCAACTCGTAGGTGCCGGTCTTGTCCACGAGCACCTCGGCCTTGTACTGCCCGGGCTGGTTCTCGACGGCCTGGAGCGTCAGCTTGCGGACCTCGCCGGAGCGGGTATCCACCATGTCCACGGTGAAGGTGCCGTCTTCGGTGACCAGCTTGTTGTAGTTCTCGTCGTGGGCCTCGACCTCCACGGTCATGCGCTCCCCGGCGGAGAAGCGGTCGCCCCCGGTGGTGATGACGATGTGCCGGGCCTTGAGCGTGGCGAGGTAACGCACCACGTTGCCCCAGAACTGCCGGTAGTACTCGGCCTCGTTGAGGTACCGCCAGCGCCACGTCGCCTGGAAGCCCAGGTACAGCACGCGCCCCCCGCCGACGGGTTGCACGGCGACCACCGGCTCCGGCTCGTTGGTGCTGGTACGGTGGGTGGGGTCGGAATTTTCCGCCAGCACCCGCTCGGCGGGCTTGATGTCGAAGACCGACTTGGACCAGTAGATCCCGGGCATCACGTCCCACAGATCGCGGCTTTCCTCCACGCTCGCCCCCAGGCGCATCACCGGGTGCTCCCAGCCGTAGTCGGTGATCTTCAGGGGCCAATCCTCGGGCTTCTTGCCGTGGATGCGTTCCTTCCACTCGGAGATGCTCTTGCCCACGTACACCGGCAGCAGGTCGGCCAGCGGCTTGAAGCTCACGTCGCCCAGGACCTTGTCGGCCCACTTGCCCCCGGCGATGTAGCACAGCCCGCCGTTGTGATCGGCGACGAAGGTCTTGAGCATGCCCACGAAGTTGGGATCGAAGCCCTCGGCCTCGGGGCGCGGGTCGTTGAGGATCACGATGTCGTACCCGGGATACTTGTCCTGCTCCTCGGGGTCGGTGGAGCCCATCAGTTCCTTCAGCGAGGAGGGCAGCTTGTCCAGCCGCATCTCCAGGGCGGAGGAAGACTGGTTGATCTCGGCGTCGGCGTTCTGCTGCCACACGCTCACGCGGTAAAGCTGCGGCGAGCGGAGCAGGTAGTTGCGCAGGTACTGGAACTCCCACCCGGCGTATCCGCTGACCAGCAGGATGCGTATCTTGCTGTCGGAAACCTCGATGACGGCGTCGGCTTCGTTGTCGCGGGTGTTCCGCTCTTCCACGCCGGAGTTCACCACGGCCGTGTAGAGGAACGAGCCCTCCACGTCCGGCTCGATGTGGAGGGTCTTGGACTGCACGCCGCGATCGGACTTCCGGCCGTTCTCGGCGGTGTCGGCCTCCAGCAGGACCGTCTCGGTGGCGACCTTCTCCCGCTTGTCGCGGGGCTCTCCCTCCTTGCGTCGGTAGAGTTCGAGAGTGACGGTCTTGCCGCCCATGTTGCGGTGGGAGAGAATCGCCGTCACCTCGACGCGGGACTTCTGCCGCACCTCGCGGGGTGCCCGCAGGGCGGTGATGGCGGTGTTGCGGGGTTCGGTGGTATCGCCCACCAGCACGGCGTAGCGCGGGGGGCCCACGCGGTCGGCGTGCACCAGCGCGCCCGGCATACGGCTGGCGGCGTCCCGAGTGGTGTTCTGCCCGTCGCCGATGAAGACCATGCCCGCCAGGCGTCGCCCGCGGGTGCGTTCCACCGCGTCGCGGAGGGCGGCCGAAAGGTTGGTCTCGAACCCGTCGGCCTGGAGGCCGTCCAGCGTCTCACGCAGGGATTCGGCGAGTTTCCGGGCGTCGTGGTCGCCTTCCTCGGCGACGACGTTGATTTCGTTACCCAGCGAGCGGGTGTAGGACTCCTTGCCGGCCTGGGTGGTGGAGAAGTGCAGCATTACCAGCGGGTGGTCCTCGGCGAGCTTCGCCAGGGGCCCGTCGGGACGACGCAGGATCGCCCGCACGATCTCGCTGCGGGTCATGGTGCGGACCGCCTCGGGGTCCTCCAGACCGGTCAGCGATGCCAGGGCGGCCTTCTGGTTGGGGTCATCGCCGTACTTGTCGGTGAAGGACATCGACTTGCTGTCGTCGATCACCAGGACCACGGCGCTGTAGAGGGTCTTGGTGAACTTCCACACCACGGCCGGTCGGAAGGCAATGCAGAACACCAGCACGATCACCGCGATGCGCAGCCCCGCCAAAACTCCCTTGGCGCGGGAAGGCGCTTCGCCCTCTCGTCGATAGCTGCGGACCGTCAGGGCGATCAGCCCGATCAGCGCCGCCCACAGCGCGAGAGTGATGTAGTTGTTGTACTCGGCGATGAAGCCCAGGCGCCACTGGCCGCCTTTGGCCAGGTCTCCGGCTTCCACACCCACAAGCCACTGAAGTATTTCGTTCATCTCGGTTCCGTGCCGTTTGCGGTTACGTCATCTCCCGCGCAGCGCCCCGGGGGGCTCAGGCGGAGTAGTGTCCGAATTTCTGTCCCAGCCAGGTCTCCAGGCCCAGCAACAACGCCGCGGCCGCCAGGGCCCACATCCAGTACTCCTTGTCGATCTCGGCGGTGACGATGCTCGTCCCGCTCTGTTCGGCGCGGTCCTTGTACTGGAAGTCCCGCGTGCCCAGCGCTGCGATAAGGTCGTTTTCCTTGCCCGGTGCCAGGTCGCCCTCTTCGGGGTCGACGTTGCGGGCATAGTAGACGTGCTGCTTGTCGCCGGCGGGCGTCTTGAGGCTGATGGTATACACCCCCGCGATGTCGGCCCGCTGGTACTCCAGCAGGTTCTGCATGATCCCGGTGGTGGGGTTCTGCTCGGTCTTGGGACGCAGCGACACCAGGTCGGCCTCGGGGAACAGGGGCGTTTCGAGCGTCGCGGTGGCGTCCAGCATCTCGTTGGAGATCGGATGGACGATGCTTTCGGTCACCTTGGCGGTGAGGCTCTGCTCGTGTGCCCGCGAGTGATTGCGCAGCACGTTGAAGAGCATGTTCACGTAGGTGCCGATGCGGTCCTTGGGCCAATCGGTCCAGCGGGCGTGGGCGGTGGTCGTCAGCAGCACCACCGACCCCTCGCCGTACCGGCGGGTGATCGCCAGGGGCGAGTTCTCGCCGTCGGTGTAGCGTGCGATCACTCGCGGCGGCTTGATGTCGGCGGCCTTGGGGGCAGCGGCCATCTCCTGGGCGGGTGCGAAGTGCTTGAAGCGGACCAGTTGGGTCAGCGCCGCACGCTCCCCGGCAAAGACGCCCATGATGCTGTCGGGGGCGATGCTGCGCGGATCGATGCGGAAGAACTCGCCCTCCATCGCCGTGCGACGCGGGCCCAGCGGATACGGCAGCAGCCCCGAACCGCCGGCGTAGAACGCCCCGTCTTCCCCGTAGAAGGTCGGGTTCATCTGGTCGCCGACGAAGATCATCAGCCCCCCGCCGTTGCGGATGTAGTCTTCCAGTTCGGCAAGCATGGCATAGCGGGTGCCGTCGCCGGAGCCCATCTGCAGCGGGAACTCCGGAACGTCGGCGAGGACAACCATGTCGTACTCGCTGAAGCGGGCGCTGGCGAGGTTCTCCACCGCCAGCACCTCGGTGCTCGTGCCGTAACGCTTGTCGTCGTAGGGATCGATCGCCGTCCGCAGGTAGAACGTCTCGGCCTTCTTCTCGACCACGTTGGGTCGCCCGTCCACCAGCAGGACGCGAATGGCCGGGCGAACGCGGACCGCCAGCGAAGCCGTGTTGTCGGCGTGGAGATCGTCGGCCGGGAGTTCGGCCGTCACCACCGCCGGGCCAGAGACCTCCGGCAACACCTTTACCTCCACCGCCCGCGACTCCCGCGGGGCGATGCGGTCGATATTCTGCACCGGGAGGGTGAACTCCATCTCCTTCTCGCCGGCGCCGATCGTGCCCCGCACCCGCAGTTCGATATTCTCGGCCGTCCGGGGCCCGTTGTTGCGGACCAGCACCTTCACGCGGAAGGGCATCTTCGCCACGGCGAAGCGGTTGAGCATCTCCAGCCCCGCCACGGTGAGGTTGTTCTTGGCTTCACGACCGTAGTCGAGGGTCACCAGGTCGATGTTGTCGCCCGCCAGTGCCCCGAACTGCTGTTTGAGGGCGGTCATTTTCTCGCGGGGGGTCAGGTCGACCTTGCGGAAGTCGCTGAGCAGGTAGACGCGCTTGGTGGCAGCGTCGGAGGTGCGGCAGATCGCCCGGGCCCGCTCCAGCGACTCGGCCAGGTCGGCCCGTCGGGTGGAGGGCTTGAGCCCCTTCACGCGGTCACCGAGGGCTTCGGGGTCGGCGTTGAACTGAAGTTCGAAGAACGGTTTCCGCGGCTGCGATGCGAGGACGATCGCGATCTTGTCGGTCTTAGGGACGTTCTGAATCTGCTCGACGAGATCCTGGCGGGCGGTCTCGAAGATCGGGGCCGTGCCGGCCTTCTGCCCCATCGAGTAGCTGTCGTCCAGCACGTAAACGATGGTCTGGCTTCCCTCGGCGGAGGGCAGGACGTTGGTCATGCCACAACCGGTGAAGCGCGCCAGGGCGAGCCCCAGCAGCAGGACCGCCAAGGTGCGGATCAGCAGGAGCAGCAACTCCTCGATGCGCAGACGCCGGCGGTTCTTGCGGATCGAGTCCAGCAGGAACTGCATCGCCGCCCAGTCGCGGATCTTGAAGCGCCTGCGGTTGAGCAGGTGAATGATGATCGGGGCCGACGCCGCCCCGAGCCCTGCCCAGAATATCGCTGGATGAATGAATGGCATTCTTCGTGAACCCGTTGGCTATGGTTGCTGACCGCCTGCCGCGCCTGCCTGGCACGACGGGCGGAACTTCCCGTCCGTTACCGCTTGGAACTGCTCTTGCGGACCGCCGCGGCCCGTGCGGCGAGGAAACTGCACAACGCCGCGTCCATGTAGTCGGCCGTGGAGACCTGCTTGTAGTCGATCTGCCCGGCCACGCACTTGCGCTGGACCTCCACGAGGAACTCGTTGAGCGAGTCGAGATAGCCCTTGCGAAGGGCCCGCGGCTCGATCAGCAGTCGTCCGGTCTCTTCCAGCCCGCGGAACATCGTGTTGCCCTGGAAGGGGAACGTCAGTTCGTCCTCGTCCATCACGTGCAGCACCATCACCTCGTGCCCGTAGTGGCGGAAGTGCTGGAGGCCCTTGATAACGTTGTCGATGTCGCAGAACAGGTCGCTGACCAGGCACACCAGCCCGCGGCGGGGGATCTTCTCGGCGACCTCGTGGCAGACGTCTTCCAGCGACGTCTTGGCCTTCAGTTCGCCCTTGTCCAGGGCGTGCACGAAGGTCTTGATCTGGTTGGGGTTCGCCGAGGGCGAGACGTAGGTCTTGAGGTCCTCGTCGAAAACCGCCAGGCCCACCGCGTCCTGCTGCTGGAGCAGCAGGAACGCCATCGACGCCGCACACGCCGCGGCGTAGCGGTACTTGTTGAGACCCTCGCGGGAGCTGTCGCCGCCGTAGTGCATCGACTCGCTGGCGTCGACCAGGAACGTCGCCTTGAGGTTGGTCTCTTCCTCGTACTGCTTGATGTAGTAGCGGTCGGTCTTGCCGAGCACCTTCCAGTCCAGGTGCTTGAGGTCATCCCCGGGCACGTACTCGCGGTGCGAGGCGAACTCCACCGAGAAGCCGTGAAACGGGCTGCGGTGCATGCCGGAGATGAACCCCTCGACGACCAGCCTCGCCTGCAGGTCCAGGCGGGTGATCTTCGAGAGCACCTTCGGATCGAGGTACTTCTGCAGTGTTTCGGTCGATTCGGCCATGCTGTTTCCGTGTAGTCAGCGCAGGTCGTTGCGCACAGGCGAGGCAGCACGGCACGGGCCTGCTGTCCTCGGGCCCGGCTGTCGAACCCCGCGGGTATTCCCTATTCGGCGACGGCTTTGGAGGTCCGGGCGTCCTTGGCGATCTCGCTCTGGGAGGCCGGGATGATCTCGATCAGCTTGTCGATGATCTTGTCGGTGGTGTATCCCTCGGCGTCGGCGTTGAAGTTGGTCACGATGCGGTGACGCAGCACCGGCTTGGCGACCGACTGGATGTCCTCGGTGGACACGTGGTATCGCCCGTGCAGCACCGCCCGGACCTTCCCGCCCAAGATGAGATACTGGCAGGCACGCGGCCCGGCACCCCAGGAGATGTACTCCCGGACGATCTCCGGCACGCCGCCTTCCAGCACGCGGGTCGCCCGCACGAGCTGCATGGCGTACTGGATGACGTGATCGGCCACCGGAACCTTGCGGATGATGCCCTGCATCTTGAGGATTTCCTCGCCGCTGAGCACGGGCGTCAGGTCGAGGGTCTGGGTGGCGGTGGTCAGCCGTACGACATCGAACTCCTCGTCCCAACTGGGGTAGTCGACGAAGATCTTGAACATGAACCGGTCCTGCTGGGCTTCCGGCAGCGGGTAGGTACCTTCCTGCTCGATGGGGTTCTGCGTGGCCAGCACGAAGAACGGGTTGGGCATGGGCATCCGACGCCCGCCGATGGAAACCTGCCGTTCCTGCATCGCCTCCAGCAGGGCGGCCTGGGTCTTGGGGGGCGTACGGTTGATCTCGTCGGCGAGGATGATGTTCGAGAAGATCGGACCCTTCAGGAACGCCAACTCGCGCTCGCCGGTGGTCTTGTTCTCCTGGATCACCTCGGTACCGGTGATGTCCGAAGGCATCAGGTCCGGGGTGAACTGGATGCGGTTGAAGTCCAGGTCCAGGCACTGGGACAGCGAAGAGACCATCAGCGTCTTCGCCAGCCCCGGAACGCCTTCCAGGATGGCATGGCCGCGGGCGAAGATGCACATCAGCAACTCCTCCAGCACCGCCTCCTGTCCGACAATCGCCTTGGCCATTTCCTTGCGGATCGTCTGGTACGCCTCGGAAAGGCGCTCCGCCGCCTCGATGTCCTCGCTCCCGAAGTCCTGTCCGTCAGAGAGGTTTGCATTCTGCTCGGTCACCTGCTTCTCCTTGTCCTGTGTAGGGTGCTGCCTGTTGTTGCCTGGTTCGATATTGGGGGTCCGTCGGCCGGGGCTAGCGCTGCACGATCGGCAGGTAGCCGTACGGCAACTGCAGGATCATCGTCGCGATCGCCGTGCCGTAGGTGGTGCCGATGTTGTCGCCGTTCCAGCTTCCGTCCGGCGACTGGATCTGCTTGAGATGCCGCGCCATCGCCGGGTAATAGCGCTTCCACTCGTTTCCGCCCCGCATGTACATCGCCTGGGCCATGTACATGTGCGTGTAGAAGTAATATCCGCTGTAGCCTCCGCCACGATCGACGGTTACGTGGTTCTTCACGTACTTGACGAGCTTCTCGACCATCTGCGCTTCCATGCCCTTGCCGCCGGTCTCGCGGTCGTAGATGCCGGCCGAGTAGAAGCACGCCACCGCCGCGGCGGAGATCGCCGGGCGCGACGAGCCGCGACTGGAAGCCGAGTAACTGATGCCCCCGTCGCCGTTCTGGCAGATCTTGAGATACTTGACGGCACCGTCGATGACCTTCTTCTCGACCTTGATGCCGGCATTGCGGCACGCCCGCAGCGCCTGCAGCTGCGTGACCGTCACCGACCCCTCGTCGTTGCGGCTGGTGGGCGTGTAATACCAGCCGCCCTTGGCCGACTGGGAACTCTCGATGACCTTGACGGCCTTGTCGAGCACCTTCTTGAGACGCTTCTCCTGGTCGGGGTCCTTCTCGGTTCCGTAAGCCATCGCCAGAAACAGCGTGGAGAACCCGTGCCCGTACATGCTGCGCCCGGAATTGCTCCCGCTGATGACGCCCTGGTTGTCGCTCTCGGCGAGGCGCATGACGTAATTCAGCGCCCGGCGGACCTCGCGGGAATAGGGGCCGGAGGCGGCCGTCGAGCCGCCGGACATCAGCCCCATCGTCGACAGCGACGTCATGACCGACGGGTAGGTACCCCACCCGCCCTGGTTGAGCCAGCTACCGTCGCGGCGCTGGGTCTTGGACAGGTAGTTGAGACCGCGGTTGATCGCCTTGAGCGTCGAGCGGTCCATGAGCTTCGGCAGCACGCGGCTGGGGGCCTCGGCCGACGCCTGCGAACCCGTCAGCAACCACCCCATCGCCAGCGCAGCAACCACGCCCGCCATCACCGGCGGGCGAGCCGATCCACGTCTGTGGGTCAACAGCATCCCAAACCTCTTTCGCGAATATGCTTAAATACGCTCCCCCGCCCGGAAGCGGGGGACGGGGACTCTCCGCTTCTGTATGTCTGACTGCCCGCAGGCAGGAAAGTTCCCGCCGGCGGGCGATTAACGCTGAACAATCGGCAGATACCCGTAGGGAAGCTGCAGGATGATCCCCGCAATCGCCGTCCCGTAGGTGGTGCCGATGTTGTCGCCGTTCCAACTGCCGTCCGGGGCCTGCATGGTACGTAACGCCTGGGATAGCTGGGGGTAATAGCTCTTCCAGTCACGCCCGCCCCGCATGTACATCGCCTGGGCCATGTACATGTGCGTGTAGAAGTAATATCCGCTGTAGCCTCCGCCACGATCGACGGTTACGTGGTTCTTCACGTACTTGACGAGCTTCTCGACCATCTGCGCTTCCATGCCCTTGCCGCCGGTCTCGCGGTCGTAGATGCCGGCCGAGTAGAAGCACGCCACCGCCGCGGCGGAGATCGCCGGGCGCGACGAGCCGCGACTGGAAGCCGAGTAACTGATGCCCCCGTCCCCGTTCTGGCAGTACTTGAGGTATTTGACGGCCTTGTCGATGATCTGCTTGTCGACCTTGATGCCGGCATTGCGGCACGCCCGCAGCGCCTGCAACTGGGTGACGGTCACCGAGCCTTCGTCGCTGCCGCTGGTGGGCGTGTAATACCACCCCCCGCCGGGGCTGGACCCGCCGGGCTTGGACTGCGCCGCGCCGGTCACTTCCACCGCGCGGGTCAGTACCTTCTTGAAGCGCTTTTCGGTTTCCTCGTCGCCTTCGCCCCCGTAGCAGGTTGCCAGGAACAGCATGCCGAACCCGTGGGCGTACATGGTCTGTCCGCTGTTTCCGCAGATCAGCCCCTGGGAGTTTTTCTCGGCGGTGCGAAGGATGAAGCCCATCGCCCGGCGGACCTCCCGGCTGTAAGGCCCGGAATGCGGTGTCGAGCCGCCTCCCATCAGCGCCAGGCCCGCCAGGGAGGTCATCACCTCCGGGTAGGAGCCGTAGCCGCCCTGGTTGAGCCAGCTCCCGTCGCGGCGCTGGGTCTTGGCGAGGTAGTTGAGCCCCAGGTCGATGGCCTTGACGGTCGAGCGATCCATGAGCTTGGGCAGCACGCGGCTGGGTGAATCGGCGAGGGTCGCCCCACAAGCCCCCAGCAATGCCCCGGTCACGATGAGTCCCCACACCCGGGCGAGCCCGGAACGGCCGATACTGCGGTCAGCCTTCATCCCTGTTTCTCCTGAGGTTCCGCCCGGCTGCCCTCTCCGGGCTGCGGGCCCGGATCGCTCAGCGACTGTGATAGACCACGAACCCCTCGGCCGAGTCCAGGCACAGGTACCCGTTCATGAATACCGGGGCCTGGGCCATGACGCCGACCCGCATATTCCGCTGGCTGGGGTCCGCCTCGCCGGTCAGGTCGATCGCCTTGCGCGTGGCGCCGGTACTCTCCCGCAACACGTAGGCAATGCACTTGCCGCCCGAGGCCTGCGAGACTGCCGTAAACGCCACGTGATGGGGCCCGATCGCCAGGTCCGACACGCTATAGGTATAAGACGCCTCGGAATCGATGGTGTTCGTCCACGTCGGCTCGGTTCCGCCGGTAGAGGACAGATCGAACTTGGTGACCACCAGTCCGCTGCTGGAACCGGCCTGGGGCGGAAGGGCGCCCCGCCTTCTGGCTGCGCGGTTCCCGTGACGGGTGAAGCTCGCCACCGCGTAGAGGGCGTTTCCGCCGAATCTCGCCACGCTGGGCACCAGCCAGGTGCCGCCCACGCGCCCCACGCTCACCTCGTGAGTCACCTTGCCGTTCACCAGCGACAGCACCTCGATGCTTCCGCTGGTCGCCTGGCGCGAAATCGCTGCCCGGGTCAGGTCCACCGCCAGGATCGACGGCTTGTGTTGCTCGCCATACTCCACCGACCACAGGGGACGGTAGGGTTGGCCCATGTCGAAGGCCTGCAGCGTCCCATCGGCGAGCACCAGCACTATCCCCCCGGGGGTCACCGCGTAGTCCAGTTCGCTCTCGGCCCGCCAGCGTCCCAGCGTCCGCCCGTCGGAGAGGCGGAAACAGTTCAGGCGTTTCCCGCCATCGTAGGGAACGAAGACGTACTCCCCTGCCACCCGCACTGGCCTGATGGCCGTGCGGCTTCCGCCCACCACCTGCTCCCGCCAGACCTTCTTCCCGCTGTGGACGTCGATCGCCATGACCGCCCCGGTCGTGTCGCAGAAAACTACTTTGCCCCCGCCGGCGGCGCAGTCCACGAACTGCGAAAGCCCCTGATCGGCCATCGTCAGCGCCGGCCAGCAGCGCTTGGCCGTCTGCAGCCGGAAGCCCGACACCGAAGTCCCGTCGGCCAGGGCGAGCGTTCGCCCCTCCACGCCGAAAGCCGCCACCACCTTGACCGGACTGCGAAACTGGTTCATCTGCCCGTACACGTGGTCGGGATCGACGGCCGTCAGTCCGAGCCAGCCGATGGACTCGTCCGCGGAGTTCGCCGACGGATCGACCGCCAGCAGGCGGTTGCCCTTCATCACCAGCAGTTTCCCCTCCAAAAACATTGCCCCCCCGTCGGCGTCACGGACGATCATCGCCGAGGCATGGGGGATGCCGAAGCGCCTGGCGAGGGTACCTTCCCGGTTCAGGCGCTGGGGCGGAGTGGGCTTGTTTGCCTCGGAGGGGTTGCGCTGCTGGTCGATCCGCTTGATGATCTCCCCGAGGGTGGTGTCGATGTCGCCGAAGCGAACGGGGGTATCCTTCGGCTCGTCGCGGACGGGTTTGATGGTCATCTCCGCGGCGATCCACTGCTTGCGCCTTGCGTAGATCGAAGCCAGCGCCGCAGTGGCCTGCACCCGCTTGGGGCTGTCTTCCCGTCGCAGCAGCCCCGACAGCCGCCGGATCGACTCCTCGAAGAGTGTGTCGGTGTGGTTGGGGTCTTCGCCGCTGCGGGCCCGTTTGTACAGGATCTCCGCCGAGGCGTAGACGCCTTCGTCGGCCCAGACGCTATGAGGCCAGCGGCGCGAGACCGCCACCAGTTCGTTCGGGTCGTTTTCACGGCTGGCTTTCTGGAAGGCCTCCTTGGCCTGGGTGTCGAACGTGGAGTAGACCTCCTTGCGCCCGTGCTTGCGGATCAGGCGACGGATATAGTTGTGGGCGATGGTGCGGGCTTGCACGGTCGGGCTGGAGGCGTCGAACCGGACGCCCTGGGCGGCCTCGGTGCCGATCTTGACGTCCACGATCTTCTGGTCGCCCATCTCCTCGGCGAGTGTCTGGGCCATCGCGGCCGCCTCGGCCGGCTCGTCGGCAAGGGCGTAGGCGATTCGCAGCATCATGTGGGCCTTCTCCTGCCGGGTTTCGGCGAGGTCCAGCGCGGCCCGGAACATCTTTCGCATGGTCGCCGGACGATCGGCGGTGCGGTTGCCGAGAGAGACGTACGTCAGGTACAGTCGCGTGCGGATCTGCGCCGCAAGTGAAGAGTTGCCCTGCTCTTTGGCGAGTTTGCTGGCGAGGATGAAGTCTTCCATCGCCTCTTCCAGGCGGTCGGCGCCGAACGCCAGGCGCGCCCGGCGGTAGACCAGTTCCAACTTCGTAGCGCCCTTGGACTTCTCGATCCGCTCGCCCAGCATCTCCCGGGCCACGTCGTAGCCGAAGTAGGTGCAGACCCCGGTGGAACTGGCCGCCACCAGCACCCCGTCACTGGTGACGAGGTTGCCCAGCACGCCCTCGTCGACCACCCGGTTGGAGGCGGTGACCTTGTAGGTCTTCAGGTCCATGCGGTACAGGAGTCCGATCCCGCTGGCGAGCACGGTGTCGGGGGTGATTGCCGGACGGCCGTGCACGTCGTTGACGTCGGCCGACTCGTGGAGGATCGCCCCGTCCAGGGCCCGCACGACGATCAGCCGGTTGCCGCTGAGCAGGATGCGCGAGGGGTCGATGGCGCTGAGAGTAAGCTGCCGGCGGGTGCTGGTTTCCCAAACCTTCGTACCGTCGACGGTGCTGAGCGCCAGGACGTTTTGCCCGTCGGCGGGCATGCAGATCACCCGCCCGCGGGTGACGAGGATCGGGTTGGCGTGCTTGGCGACCAGCCCGCCGTCCCGCTGCTGGGGCTGGATCGAGCCGGTATTGACGTCGCTGTCGTACTGGTAGGCCCAGATGCTCTGCCCGGTCTCGGCGTCCATCGCCGCGATGACCCCGGCGTTGGTGGCGGCGAACACCTTCCCGTCGGCGACGGCCGGGGGAGTGCCCACGCTGAGGTAGTAGTTCAGGTCGTACCCACTGCGGGCCTGGAGAGTGGGTGCCTGGCAGACGGTCTTTTCCCAGAGGGGCTTGCCGGTATCGGCGTCGAAGCAGATCAGCTTGTACTCCAGAATGTACGTCGCCATGACGTACACCTTCCCATCGGCGTAGGTGGGAGCGGAGATGTACTTGCAGCCGCGGACGATGTCGTTGTCGCCCTCGCCGTTACCCACGGTCCAGACGATCTTGCCGTTCTGTGACAGCGAGATCGCCGCCAGGGCCGAGGTGTCGCCCTCGGCCTTTTCCGGTGCGCGCCCCCAGCGGATCTGGCGGTTCATGCCCGGACGGAAGCCGTGAAGGGCAAACACCTTCCCGCCGCCCACGGTCAGCATGTGTCGGCCGATGTCGCGCATCCGCAGGTTGGTGGGGTTGCCGTACCCGCTGACCTTCCGCTCCATGGGCAGGTGGAACACCCGCCAGCCGCGCTGCCCGCGTTTTTCGCCGGCGGTGCCGGTTTCCAGGTCGCGGGCGATGACCGTCTCGTCGTTGCGGTAGATCACCAGCCCGTCGACGATGACCGGGTGAATCACCGAGGGGACGACCCAGCGGTCGCGGTTGTCGGCCTTGCGGTTCACGTACACCACCCCGCCGGAGACCTTGTTCTGCCCGCCCGCCCGGGCACGGCCTCGACTGAGACCGGACCGCTGGGCGATCAGTTCGCCGGACTGTCCTGCCCGGTCGGGATAGACCCAGCGCGGCATGAGCACGACGTCGGTGGGGCTCATGACGCCCAGCCCGTCGGGGTAGGCTCCCAGCCCGCGCCATCCCGAGTCGTCCTCGGTGACCGTGCACGCGTGCGACGAAGTCGGTGAGCTTCTGCTCTTTGCCGCCCAGGGTGGCCACGGCGTCGGGGAATTCCTTCTGCAACTTCTGGCGTGCCTCGTCCGCCAGGCGCGCCTCGCCGGCAAGATGATGGGCCACCGTCATCTTCGCCAGCAGCAGCGCCCGCTGGTCTGCGGGGAGTTCGCCGTCGTTGCGGTCGGCCAACACCGTCACCTGCCGCCACAAATGGGCCGCCTGCGAGAATCGCCCGCGGTCAAAGTACATCGTCGCCAGGTATTGCAGTGCCGGAACACCGTGGGAAGTGTTGGCGTAGTCGTCCACCAGCCGCTGCATGGGCCCCAGCCGACCGGAACGGACGGCCTCGTCGAACAGGCGCTGGGCCTGGGGGTCGTAAAGCGTGCGGTAGAGTCGCAGCGCCTTCTGGTCCAGTTGCCCCACCAACTCGCTGGCGCGGATTCGCAGGGAGATGTATCGCCCGCTGTCCTTGGTGGCGATGAACCCGCCCCGCTGCTGGGTGATGAGGGCCTGGAGGAGTTCGATCGCCTGTTCGTACTCCTCGGCGTCGACCATCTCCTGGGTCTTCTTGAGAAAGCCGGCGAGTTCGTCGTCGGCGTCGACCAGAATGGTCGACTCGTTCTGGGCACGTGTCATCTTCTGTGCACGCAGTGCTGAGAGCCCGGCGGTGAGGATCATCACGCTCGCCACAACCACCTGCAGACTCGTTGGATCTTGCCATCGGAAACGTCTTTTCATCGCTGCCCGGCCGTCGGCCGCCTCCGCGTATGATCTCGTCGTAACTGCATCGTGTGCTGCCCGCGACGCTGCGGCGCATGGAATGACGCCCGCCGCCCTTCCGGGGCCCTGCGAGCGACCCGCCGAGTATAGCTGCTGCCCCCCGGGGGCAACAAGACAACCCGAGACGGAGCGGGACCACGCCCGCCCGCACTTAGTCGCACGCCGGGCGGGAAGGTTCCCCCGTTTTGCACCACCGCTTACAGCAAGGGACGCCCCGACGGACGGGGCCTTCGCGGAAAAAACGGCGGAAATCGGAATTCCCGCGGCCATCGGGGGTCGGCGAATCGTAGTGTCCATGTGAATCGCATCGTGCGATTGACGCGGCCCCGGCGGTTGGGGCGTTTTCGGACGCCCTGCCGCGGGGACTGCGCACCTTTGCCTGACTGTACGTGACGGCGCCCTGCGCCGCCCTTTGCCAACCGAGGCGAACGGAGCCGACAATGCGGACCATCGACCATGTCTTTGTGATCCTGAGTACGCCCCAGCACGTGGCGCTGCTCGGGATTTGTTCATGCGCGTCGGCCCCGCTTGCCCTGCGGGAAGGACTGCTCGGCACCTCCGAGCCGGAGTTCCTCGCCAAGCTCGCCTCGGACCTGCTGCCGACCACAACCGCCCCGTCCCCCCGGACGGGCGCCGTATCCACCCGCCGAGCGGATCTACCTCCCGCATCGGCCGACGCGTCAGAAATGGCGACCCCCCGGGCGTGCCTCGCAACCACGTCCGACGAGCCTCCGCACGGATCCGCGTAGTCTCCGCCGCCTCGACGCCAGCACACGATTGCTCTGCAATCCTTCTCCCTCAGCCGCCGTCGCCTCTCAACCCGGGCGACGGCGGTTGTTTGCGCCCCCTCCAACCCCCTGCGGATTCGCCAAACGCCACCGGCTCGCCCTGGCGTTCAGCGCTGTTCGAAGCAGCACGGATGTCCTTGCACAGGCGAAAACCCTTTCCCCCACTCTGGGGGAAGGGTTCAGGGCTGTTCGATTTGTCCCGCCCTGAAAGGCGGTGGAAAATGGCCGGGGGCGTAAGCCCCCGGAAAAGGGCGGCCCAGAAGCGTGAGCCCCGGAGGGGCGGCACGAGTTCATAACTGCGAGACAACATGTTTC
>JBKHHV010000036.1:0-17854 GCA_046539005.1 Phycisphaerae bacterium | reverse complement strand
GAACATCATTGACGCGCTGGGGCGCTTCTCCGCCCAATGGCGCGACCTGCCCTGCCTTGCGTTTACGCACTTCCAGGCCGCCCAGCCGACCACCGTGGGCAAGCGGGCGGCGCTGTGGTGCTCCGACTTCATCCGCGACCTGCGCGACCTGGAATATCGCCGGGAGACGCTGGAGTTCCGCGGCGCCAAGGGGACCACCGGCACGCAGGCCAGCTACCTCGCCCTCTTCGGGGGCGACCACGAGAAGGTCCGGCAACTCGACCGCATGGTGGCTGCGAAGTTCGGTTTCGACCGTATCGCCCGCGTCACCGGGCAAACCTACAGCCGCAAGGTCGACGCCGCCATCGCCCAGGCCCTGGCGGGAGTAGGCGTGAGCGTGCACAAGTTCGCCAACGACGTCCGCCTGCTCGCCCACCGTCGCGAGATGGAAGAGCCCTTCGGCAAGAACCAGGTGGGCTCCTCGGCGATGGCCTACAAGCGGAACCCGATGCGATGCGAGCGGGCGACCGCCCTGGCACGGTTCCTGATCGACGTCGCCCAGAGCCCCGTTCACACCGCGGCCGAGCAGTGGTTCGAGCGAACGCTGGACGATTCGGCCAACAAACGCCTGGCGATGTCCGAAGCGTTCCTGACGGCCGACGCGATCACGCAGATTGTCCTCAACGTCGTCGGCGGGCTGGTGGTGTACCCGGCCGTTATCGAGACGAACCTGCGGGCGGAACTGCCGTTCATGGCGACCGAGAACATCCTCATGGCGGCGGTGCAGGCCGGCGGCGACCGCCAGGAACTGCACGAGCGCATCCGCCAGCACAGCCAGGCCGCAGCCGAGCAGGTGAAGATGCACGGCCGTCCGAACGACCTCATCAAGCGGATTCGCGACGACGAGACGTTCGCGAAGGTGGATGTCGATGCCTTGCTGGACCCGTCGTGCTTTGTCGGCCGTGCCCCCCAGCAGGTGGACGAGTTCATCGCCGAGGAGGTCCAGCCCGTCCGCGATCGATACGCCGACGTGCTGGGCAAGAACGCCGAGCTGAAGGTGTAGGTACTGGCGGCCTTCGGTTCCGGCTTCTTCGCGTGACCGCGCGTGTGGTGCGGCGGGCGAAGCGTGTAATGGATCAAGCCATGCCGATGAAGGCGCTTGTCGTGAACTTCGCGCCACTTCCTCTAGATCGAGCCCGACAGCGCTGAACGCCAAGGCGACCCGGTGGCGTTTGAGAGAATCCTGAAGGGGGCTGGAATTGACGAGGGCATCTGGGGTCGGGTTCCTTGTCGGCGGGTGCCATCCTTCTCCGTGGAGTTTGGGGGTGCCATGCTTCTCCGCGAAGCAGAGAAGCATGCGGTTTTGCTGTCGTAACTTCGTGCCGCCCTTCGGGACACGGGCCCTGGTGGGTGCCCTTCTCCAGGGGCTCACGCCCCCGGCCATTTGCCACCGCCCTTTCAGGGCGGGACAACAGCCCCCATCGCCTGCTTCGCAGGCACTTCCCCCAGGACGGGGGAAGGGTTTTTGCCCCGCATTGCCTGGAGTACTGTCATTTCGGCATGGCGGGGGAAGGATGAGGATTTCGCTATCGGCCGCGGACGAGTTGCACGAACTGTTCGCCGCGGTCCTGGTAGTTGGTGAACATGTCGTAGCTCGCGCAGGCGGGGCTCAGCAGCACTGCCCCGCCGGGCCTGGCCAAGTCGGCCGCCGCCGATACTGCCTGGGGCAGCGAATCGGCGCGGGTCACCGGCCCGCCTCCGGCATTCTCGACGGCCGAGGCGATTGCCTCCCCGGTCTGCCCGATCGTCACCACCGCCCGGGCCCGCTCGGCCGCTACGCGCCCCATCTCGCCAAACGAGACGCCCTTGTCGTACCCACCCAGGATGATCACCGCCGAGCCCGGCTCGAAGGCCTCCAGGGCGACAACAGCTCCGTTCGGCGTGGTGCACTTGCTGTCGTTGAAGTACCGCACGCCGTCCTTCTCGGCCACCCACTGCAGCCGATGAGGCAGCCCGGCAAACTCCCGCAGCGCGTCGGCTGTCTCTTCGCGCGAGACGCCGAACTCCTGCCCGATGGCCCAGGCGGCCTGGGCGTTAGCCTGGTTGTGCCCGCCCGGCACCGCAAGCTCAAACGGCTCCTGTTCGCGATCGAACCATTTCACCCGCCCGGGTGCATCGGCAGCCCATTCGCTCGTTACCGGGCAATGGCGATTCAGGACCACCAGATCCTCGTCCGACTGGAAACGGAAGATGTTTTTCTTGGCGGCCGCGTAGGCGTCCATGCTGCCGTGTCGGTCTAGGTGGTTGGGCGTAAGATTCGTCACCAGGGCGACGGGCGGGCTTATGCCGACAATCGGGGTGTCTTCCAGTTGGAAGCTGGACAGCTCCAGCACCACCACGTCGCATTCGGCGATGTCGGGCAGTTCCATCAGCAGGCTCCCGCCGATGTTCCCGCCCACGTGGGTGCGGTATCGCTGCTGCAGCACGAGCCCGGCCATCGCGGTGGTGGTGCTTTTGCCCACCGATCCGGTAATGCCCACCACCGGGGCGGGGCATCGCTGCAGGAAGAGGTTGATCTCGCTGGTCCTCGGCACGCCGGCCTTCTCGGCCAGGACGATCAACTCGGCGTCCTTGGGCACGGCGGGGTTCACCACCAGCAGGTCGGCATCGCGGACGTCGCTTTCGTCGTGGCGACCGAGACGGAGCGTCACGTCGCAGCCGTCCAGCTTCGCGGCCGACTCGGCAAGCGATTCCGGGGCCGCGGCGTCGGAGACCGTCACCTTTGCCCCCTGCCCGCAGAGCCAGCGGGTAACGCCCACGCCCCCGCCGAAGCGTCCGAGCCCCATGACGGTTACGCGACGGCCGGCAAGGTCGCCGCCTCCGGGAGCTGCCTGGCGGGTGGACATGTCAGAGTTTCTCCGGCCCCAGTGCCAAGGTGGTAACGGCCGACATGCGATACCGGCGGGCCACCGCGGCCACCTGCTCCCGCTGCACGGCCAGCAGCTTCTCAATCTCCTCGGCGAGGGGGATGTGAGCGTCGCGATAGATCCAGTCGAAGCCGACCGACGACAGTCTTCCCATGGGCACCTCGCCGCGAAGAGTCAGCGAGGAGGCGATCTTGTTCTTCGCCGCGGTCATCTCTGTCTCGGTGGGCCCTTCCTGCTCGAAGCGTTCCAGTTCGGCCCGCACCACGTTCATCGCCTCGTCGGTACGGTCGGGCCCGCAGGAAAGGAACGTCAGGAACGTGCCCGTTCCGTCCATCGGGCTGTAGGAGGTCGACACGTCGTCGGCAATCGCCGGCTCGACCAGGGCGTAGTACAGGCGACTGCCCGAACTGTCGCCGACGATGTTGGCCGCGAGTTGCGCGGCGCGGCGATCGGCCTGCTGGGCCGACGGGGCCGCCGACATCAGTCCCACGTGCTCCATCGCCAGGCGGTCGTCGACCATCGCCCGCAGACCGCCGTCCACCGACCAGTCCTCGGTGCGGCGGTCGGCATCGCCCGATTCCCAACGGCCGCACCCTTCCCGGGCGGCGTTCACGAACCGCTCGAAGTCCAGGTTTCCCACGCCGACCAGCGTGATGTTTCCGGGGGCGTATCGGCGGTCGAAGTACGCCTGCATCTGCTCGCGGGTGAGGTCGGTGATCGACTCGTTGGTGCCGAGAATCACGTTGCCCAGCGGGTGCCCGCGGAAGTACTCGCTCATCAGATTGTCGTACACGCGGAACTTCGGGTGGTCTTCGTAGAGGGCGATCTCGTCGAGGATGACCTGCTTCTCCACGTCGAAATCCGCCTGCCGCAGTGACGGCCGCATGATGTCCGACAGCAGGTCCACCAGGCGGTCCTGGAACTCCGGAAGCACCGCCCCGTAGAAAACGGTGTTTTCCTCGGAGGTGAAGGCGTTGTAGTTGGCGCCCATCTCGTCGAACTCGCGGTTGACGTCCAGCGCCTCCCGGCGCGGCGTGCCCTTGAAGACCATGTGCTCGAGGAAATGACTGACACCGGAGACCTCCGGCGTTTCGTCACGGCTGCCGGTTCGTACGAAGAACCCCGCCGCCATCGACACGGCCGCCGGGTTCACCTCGGCCACCACGGTCAGCCCGTTCTCCAGCGTTTCCTTGCGAAACTGCATCTGCATCACTCCCTTGCCGCCGACGGGTCGACCGTCTCGGGGCCCAGCACCAGGATGGTGAAATCCTCGGCGGGCCAGGCGCGAAGATACTCCATGATGTCATCGTTGGTCACCGCGTCGATCGCCGAGCAGATCTCCGCCAGCGACCGCACCTTCCCGATGTGGTACCAGTCGCTCACCAAGGCACCGGCGCGGGCACTGGTCGACTCGCCCTGCATCACCAGCGAACTCTTGACCTGGGTGCGGGCCCGGGCGATCTCGTCGTCGGTCACGCCCCCGGCAAGCTTGCGAAGCTCGCCGACCGTCACGTCGAAGGTTTCCTGCGCCAGGTCCGGGCGCGTGCCGGCGTAGGTGAACAGCCCGGCGTAGTCGCGCGTGCTGTGGTATTGCGTGCCCACGTGGTACGCCAGCCCGCGTTTCTCGCGCACCTCGGTGAACAGCCGACCGCCCATGCCGCCCGAGAGCACCGTCTCGGCAAGGCGGGCCGCGTAGTATCGGGCGTCCTTCACCGGCGCTGCACGGTTGGCCAGGGCGATGTGCGTCTGGGAAGTGGGTTTGCGGACATGGGCAAAGCCGCCCTCGGCGTCGCGGGTCTCCAAAGCAGGTTCCTTGCCGGGGTTCCATCCGCCGAGGCATCTCTGGGTTAGATCGCACAGGTTCTCCCAGTCGGCCGACCCCGCCACGGCGAGAATACTCCCGGCGGCAGGGAAGCTTCCGGTCGCCTGCTGGCGGACCTGCCCGGACGTCAGCGCCTGGAGCGACTCGACCTGCCCCATCGCGAAGCGTCCCAGCGGGTGGGGGTAGAACTTTTCCCGCAGGCGCAGCATGCTCTCGCGGGCCGGCTCGTCGTCGAGCGAGCGGCGGTCCTGCAGCGCCAGCGCCCGGCATGGCTCGAAGGTTTCCTCCTCCATGCGGGGACGCTGGATTACGTCGGCGAAGATATCCAACACCCCGGGGAGGTTGCTGCCGAGTTGGGCCGAGCTGAAGGTCACGTGGCGGGACTGCACCCCCTGGTGATGCTGGGCACCGAGGGCTTCCAGTGCATCCAGCAGGGCGCGGCTGTCGCGGTCGCCGGCGCCGCGCATGCGCCATTCGGTAGCGACGGCGGCGGTGCCCTCCTGCCCTTCGGGGTCGAAGCTTGCCCCTGCCGGAACGGCGAGGGTCATCGCGGCGCTGGTCACGTGGTCCATCGGCTGAAAGATGAGCGTCAGCCCGTTGCTAAACCGGCGAACGTGAAACGTCTCGGACTTCATGTCGTCTCCGTACAGTTCAAGGGGTCCCGATACCATACAGCAGTGTACCCCCTCCCGCAATGAAGCGTCGAGGCACCCGCCGGGAGGCAGGAACCGGCGCCGTGGAGGCAACTCGGCGGTTGATTTCCGACGCCGTCGGCGACACCATACACCCAACGAACCCGGAAGGAGAATCCATGCGATATGCCGTAATCATGGCCGGCGGTGCCGGTAAGCGTCTCTGGCCGCTCAGTCGGTTGTCCCGCCCCAAGCAGTTGCTGCCGCTGCTGGGCGGCAAGAGTCTGCTGGAGATCGCCGTAGAGCGTCTGGCGCCGATCTTCGGCGAGCAGAATATCCTGATCATCGCCTCCAGCCATTACTCCGAGCAGATCGCCGAATCGCTCACCGGCCTGCCTGTCGAGAACGTCGTCGGCGAGCCGGAAGGGCGCGACACCGCCAACGCGATTGCCCTGGCGGCCGAGTTGATCGCCGCGCGGGACGAGGACGCCACCATGGCCGTCTTCACCGCCGACCACGTCATCCGCCCGCAGGACCGCTTCGCCGAGGCGGTCACCACCGCCCTGGAGGCCGCCGAGCAGAACCCCGACGCCCTGGTGACCTTTGGCGTGCGTCCCACCTGGCCGCACACCGGGCTGGGGTACATTCACTGCAAAGAGGAAGGCCGCGTCGGCGAGGTGATCGACTTCAAGGAGAAGCCCGACCACCAGACCGCCCGCCAGTACGTCGACAGCGGCGAGTACTACTGGAACAGCGGCATGTTCGTGTGGACGCTGAACGCGATCCGCTCCAATCTGCGGAAGTTCCTGCCTGGCTCGATGGAGAAACTCCAGCCGGTCCGCAAGGCCGCCCGGGAAGGCAAGGACTATACCCCGATTCTCAACGAGGTCTACCCGACGCTGGAGAAGATCAGCATCGACTTCGCGGTGATGGAGAAGGCCGAGACCGTCCTGATGGTCGAACTGGGCTGCGAGTGGGTGGACGTGGGCTCCTGGCCGGCGCTGGACAAGGTGACCGAGGTGGACGAGGCAAGCAACGTCTCGCTCGCCGAACGGTCGATGTTCCTGGACAGTTCCCGGAACGTGGTGGTCTGCGAGGATCCCAGCCACCTGATGGCAGTGGTGGGCATGGAAGACTGCATCGTGGTGCACTCGCCCGATGCCACGCTGGTGTGCAACAAGTCCGACTCGCAACGGCTGAAGGAACTGGTGGGGCTCATCCACGAGCGTTTCGGGCAAGAGCACGTCTAGTGCCCCGCCCCGACCCCAACGGAGAAGCGACGATGGCACGGTGGCTGGCGATCGACCCCGGTACCCGAAGGCTGGGCGTGGCGGTCGGTGAGACCGACGGAATGGCCCTGCCGGTGACGGTGGTCAGCGCCCAGCCGCGGCACGTGGCGATGGAGCGACTGGGGGATGTTATCGACGAGTATGCTCCGGAGGGAATCGTGGTGGGTTGGCCTCTGAACATGGACGACAGCGAGGGCCCGCAGGCCAGGCACGCCCGGCAACTCGCCCAGGAAGTGGCCGACCACACCGGCCTGGACGTCCGGCTGTGGGATGAACGGCTCAGCAGCTTCGCAGCCGACGCGGCGCTGGCCGGCCAGTTCACCCGCAAGAAACGTCGCGCACGCCAGGACGCCGTAGCGGCCGCGGAGATCCTGGGCGATTTCCTCGCTGGCGACGGTCCCGCGACGGCACCCACTCCCGCCATGGCCGTCCCCCCTGCCGATCAGAAGGAAGATTAGAGACCGGGACAGGTCGCAGGCCGGGCTGCTCTCCTCCGCATCGGCAGCAGCCTGCTGTCGGGGGTTTCTCAGAAATCGACCAGCGTCTTGGCGACGTCGCCGACCGTCGGGCCCTCGGCAGGGTCCTGGTAGGTGGGCGATTCCCCGCTCTTGTGCGGGTTCCACTGGATGGTCGTCCTGCCGCTGCTGACGTCGTGCCAGATGGCGGCATTGCGGGCCGACCCGTCGTGTGCGAAGCGGATCTGCGAGAGGAACAGCCCCTTGTCCACCAGCTTGTCGATCGCCCGATCAACGCTCTGGACGTGAGGAGCCACGATCACCGCCCGCAGGTCCCGCAGCCGGTAGGGGCAGATCTCGTAGGTCTTGACGCTGTCGATCATCTGCCCCAGCACGTCGAGTCCCTCGCGGCCGTAAATGGCGTCGTAGTTGCTCAGGTGCCCCAGGTAGGCGAACTCGCCGGGCAGGTAGATCATTACCGCGGTGCAGGTCCGCACGCCATGGGTGCGTATCTTCTCGCCCCGGCGGGCACGGCGGAACTCGTCCATGTCCACCACGATCGCCTCCAGCGGCTGGTCGGCCGGCTCGCAGGTCGGCATGGCCTGCTGGCGCATCGCCGCGACCAGCGGCTCACGCAGGCGGGCGCGATTGTGCTGGTAGTGATCGGTGATGACCTCGGCCTCGTCGATCTTCGCCACCAGCAGCCATTTGACGTCCATCACCGTGCAGACCTCGAAGGAGGTAATCGCACGCACGCCGCGGTAGTCGGTGACGATCTTGTGCCCGCGACCCTCGTCGAACTTACCGTGGATATTCCGGGGCGAGAGGTGCTGGGTGAGAATGCTGGAATCGCGGCGGAAGCGGGAGTCGGTGAGCATCTGGCAGTTCTCGTTGACCAGGAACGCCTCCCCGCTGTCGCCCAGGCGCCGGTTGCGGGCGAAGATGTTGTTGATCTTGTTGACGGAGCACTGAAGGATGAACCAGCCGCTGAAATCGCCGTCGAAATAGACCGGTTCGACGAAGAACGCCGACGGCTCGCGCGAGACGGCCGAGTATTCGAAATCCACGAACGCCTGGGAGGGACTCTCGTGCAGGCGGCGGGCGAGCGAGGTATCGGTGAACTCCCCGCGAAGCAGATTCCGCCCGAGGTAGCCCTTTCGGCCGACCGTATGGAAGACCGTCCCGTCGGCCGACACGAACAGGATGCCGTAAAACGTGGCATATTCGTCCAGCCAGTACCGGAAGGCGTCGTCCTTGATGTAGTCGGTCGCCCGGATGAGTTTCTCGGTCGGCTGACCGTTGCGGCAGATGCGCTGATACTCCAGCAGCAGCTTGAAAGTCCGGCGCATCAACCCGTCGTCGCGAATCGCCCCGGCCTGGGTTTTGACGCGATCGAGGTACTCCGTCAACTGTCGACGCCGCAGGACCCGCACCTCGTCAAGACGACGATGGGTCCCAGCGCGGATCGACTCGCCGGACCCGTCCGCGGCCGACGCTGCCGACGGCGTGGACGGAAAGCTGACACGGAACAACCACCCCAGGGCCCACGCCCCCGCAAGACCGACCAACACCAACCCCGCGACGACGAGAACCCTCCGCCTGTGTGCAAAGCGTTCAGTTCCCATACCTTCGCATCGGAAGACCCCCGCCGCGGATTTCGAACAAAGCCGGCAGGTCGCCGTCAGCCGTTTGATCGCCGATAGTCCGGGAACCGCCGAGAGACAGCAAACTCCGCGGCAGCCGGCGGGTTCAGTTGGCGATTCCCGCCAGTCGAAGGCTGGTGTTGGAACGGGTCAGGCGACCGCTTTCGAGCGAACGGTAAGCGGCGACGATCGCACGGCAGTCGCCGAGGGCTATCTGGAAGGTATTGCGGAGCTTGCGGTAGTGTCCGCGGACAGATCGGCCGCCCCCGCGGGCGATGGAGACGATGAACATCACCATCAGGTGCTGGTCGCGCTGGGCCATCCCGGCCGCGAGTTCCACGTTGGACGCCTCGTCCCCACCGGAATACTCCCAGCCCTTGCGACGGACGAGTGTGGCGTAGTCCGGGTAGGGGTGGGAGTGGAAATCGCCGACGGCCTGGTACTGCGGGTACAGGGCGCGGGTTGCGTCGAGGATGGCATCGAGGCTCGCGGGGTTGGGCAGCACGTAGCCGCTTTCGCTGTGGGCCGAGAGCTGCGGCTGTGCGTGCATGACGTGTACGTAGCGGGTCACGTGCGTGCCTCCGCCCGGGCGCCGCCGCAGGGCGTCGCGGGTCATCCCCAGAAGCACGCCGTAGACCTCGTAGCCCCGCCGGCGTCCCTGCCGGGGCACCAGGTACGCCTCCAAGGCGCACAGCAGCATGCTCTCCAGCGCGCGGGTATCGAGCGTGACCTCGACCGACACGAACTCCTCCTCCAGAGCGTCGTGCCAGCCGAGCTTCTCGTAGGAGATCCGGGGCACCTGCAGTTGCGGGTCCCAGTCGGCCTGGCGGGCGAGGGCGTGGAAATACTCCCACGGCGACCGCCGCATGCGGTAGCGTGCCATCGTCTGCGATTCCCCCAGTCCGTACCGGTATCGCACGCAGATGGCCTCGGGCAGCGGCGAGTCGTTCAGCAGGAATCTCCGCAGGCGTCGCAGGCGGGTCTTGAGCCCACGAACGGTCCCCTCTGCCGCCAGCGAGGACAGCCCCTCTGCGATGCGCCCGGTGGCGAGCAGCTCCAGGAGTTCGTGCATCAATTCCCGACGGCGGGCAGACCGCGCCGACGAGAGGCCGTGAATGTCCTCAACGACAGGACCGGTAAGCTGCTCGAGTCTCGATCGGGCCATTCAGGTCTTCTTTCGTTTCCGTCCGGATACACGGTGGGGTTTGCTGGTGAGGGCACGCAGCAGTTCGTCCACGTCGGTTACCGCAAACGCCGTCCGCGAATCGCTCATGGCGTACGGAATCACCAGTCGGCCGCCATGGATCATCGCCCCGCAGGAGTAGACCACGTTGGGCACGTATCCTTCCCGCTCGTTGCCCGACGGCGCCAGCAGCGGTTCGCGCAGTCGGCCGATGAGCCTCGACGGGTCGTCGCGGTCCAGCAGCGAGGCGCCGATGCAGTACCGTCGCATCGGTCCGACCCCGTGGGTGATCATCAACCAGCCGGCCTCAGTCTCCAGGGGGCTTCCGCAGTTGCCGAGCTGTACCAGTTCCCAGTCCTCCTGGGGGGTCTGGATCTTATCGCCGACGTTCCAGACCAGCTCGTCGTGCGACCGCAGCACGTGCAGGTTCTCCCCGTCGTGGCGGGAGAGCATCACGTAGTAGCCGTCGGTTTTCCGGGGGAACAGCGCCATGCCCTTGTTTCGTGCGTATCGACCCGACAGGGGGCAGAAATGGAACCGCTCGAAATCGCGGGTCTTTAGCATCATCGGATGGGTGCGCAGCCCGTCGAAGGCGGTGTAGGTGCCATAGTAGGTGCACTCCCCGTCGTCATCGACGAACCGGACCAGACGCAGGTCCTCCATACCGTTGGCTTCATGCTGCGTGGCGGGAAAGATGACCGTCTCGGAGGGCATGCAGTCGTGAGGAAAGTGCAGTTCGTAATTGGCTTGGGCAAGCCACAGCATGGTATTGTTGAGTCGTCGGAAGCCGGACGTCTCTTTCCCGGCCGCGCGGACCTTCTCCAGAGCGGCCCGGAGTTGTCGCAGCGTAAACGGGTCTTCCAGTTGCTCCAGCACCCGATCGGCGGGCTCGCTGGCGCCGCGTTCGTGCAGCTTGCGATGGAAGAGGTCCTTCGAGAGTTCCTTGTCGGGCACGGGTCGGGCCGAGTAGGCATACCGCGGCGGCGGGTCGAAGGTGATGCGGTTGCCCCCGTCGATGACTCCACGGCGGAAAACGATCGACGAGACGTGCCCCTCGCCGGTCGCCCGCAGGCTCATCAGGAACCGGATGTCACCCTCTGGAACGCCCGACTGGTCGGGGTGGGGTACCATCGACGGATTGAACAGGGCGGCCGACTCGATGGAGTACTCCATGGTGAAGTAGGCCCCGATCAACAGCCTGTGATCGTCGGTAAGTTCGGGAACGTTCCGCACGTGCCGGGCAGCGAGCACGTAATTGCGTCGGAACGATTCCTCCAGTTCGCGGTGACGGGTCTTGAAACCGGCCTCCACTTCCTCCAGCAGCGGCCTTATGTGGCTGCGGGGAATCTTGAGCGTTCGGCGAAAGATCGAGCGGATCCGGGGCGGATGACCGAAGTCGAGATACCGTGGGATGACCCGGCGGTCGTCCGAGGTCAACTGGGCAGGCAGGCGGATAACGTTCAACGAAGGCGAAGGCATACGGCTTGGCTACCTTTCGATCGGGCACGGCGGTGGGCAACGGCCGACCCCGCCCCGCGCGGGAAACGACGGCCGCGCCACGGTTATCATAGCGCCGCGCCGGGCGGGGGATCAACCGGCAGGAAGCCTTGAACGAAAGATATGTTACGCCGTGAGCGATTCCCAGGTACGGAAGACCGCATGCCCGTGCTTCGCCGGCCGCTGAATGCTGTTTCCATCTCGATCGGGTCTGCTCACGGTCCTCTCCATTGCGTCCAGTCGGTATAACTCGGATCCCGCGTTGGAGGGTTGTGCTCGTTCTTGCCGTGGCCGTCCGTCCGGTTACGTGGGCCAACTGACATTCGTGCGGCGTCGCGGGGCGTAGGTGTTCCCCGCGGGGCAGTCGCCGGCCGGTCGGATCAGCCGAAGCGTAGTGCCTCGCCGCAGAATGATTACGTCGCGCGGGTCGCCGGGTATCAGGGGGGCCCGGAAGGCCTGCACGCGGTCGTACCGCTGGGCGAAGGCGTCCTCGCCGGGCACCAGCGAATCCAGTTCGATCAGCCGGTGACCGTGGTAATCGTAAATGCCCCGCCAGCCGGGCCCGTCCACCACCAGCAGGTGTTCGAACCCCGCGGCCGTCCAGTTCAGCGGGCGTGCGTGCTGGCACACGAACCCGGGTTGGAAGCGGCCGACCCGGCGGCCGTCCGGGGCGTACACGCCGGTCACGCCGTAGTTGCCCCAGCGGTTGGAGTTGATGGCGCAGACCGCATCGCTGCCGGGCAGGACGCGCCCGGCGCTGACCGACTGGGCGTGCCCCTGCGGATGGGCCGCCAGCAACTCGCCCGTGCGGGCGTCGCACACCAGGTGTCCGGCCGAACTGCTGGCCATGTGCAGCGTCGGAGATGCGTCGGGGCTGTCGAAGAAGCCCATGACCGACGAATCCACGTGCCCGCCGTTGGGCACCTTCAGCCGACGCGTGATCTCGTCCTGACGCCAGAGGACCTTCCCGTCGGCGTCCAGCAGCAGACAGCCGGCGAATATCTCCTCGCGGCCGTCGCCGTCCACGTCGCAGACCGCATTGTGATGCCCATGCCCGTTGCCGCTGATCGCCTCGACCCGCCAGCGTTCCTTCAGATCCGGGCCGATGGTGATGATCTCTTCGCTGTTGGCACCGAAGGTCAGGAAAAAGTGGTCCGCCCGCCCGCTGCCGTCCAGGTCGGCTGTGAGGAACGGCCCGTTGCCGACGCTGGGCTGCTTGCCGTTGACGCCGGCGGGGGTCGGCTGCTTCTGGCGTACCTCGCCGCTTCGGCCGTCCACGACCATCAACTCGTCGCGCCCCACGGCGTAGAAGTCGCGTCCGCCGTCCTCGCGCGGCGGGGTCGGGAGCATGCGTCCCACCCCGGGCAGTTTCGCCTTCCACACCACGTTGCCCTCGGCGTCCAGCAGCGCATGGCTGCTGCCGTCCGGCGCGTCGAAGAGGTCCACCAGCATCTGCATGCCTTCCTCGTGGGCGAAAAAGCCCGGCTCGACGGTGGCGTTGTGACGGATCGTCTTCGAGAGGTTCCCCAGCGACGAGCAGTCGATGTCGCGCAACACCTCGGCAGTCGGCAGGTCCGGCTGGGACGAGGGGCTGGTGAAATCCTTCTGCGGCAGCGTCTCGATGAGCGGTTCCTGCCGGGACTCGATGGTGAAGGCGGTAACCGCGCTGGTGCAGGTGGCCCGCAACCCGCACCACCCCTCGCTCCAGGTGTAGTCGGCCGCGGTGAACAGCAACTCGCCGTCCAGCCATGCGTGGAACATCTGGCCGTGCATTTCGAGCTTCAGTTCGTACTCGGTCCACACGTCCAGGTGCACCTGCATGGCGGCGATCTCGGTCCACTGGTCGTCCTGGCGCCGATAGAGCACCACGCGGTTGGGGTACTCGAGCGTCAGGAAGTAATACTGCCGCAGGTCCTGCATCCGGACGACCATGCCGGTCCAGGGCGCCACGTGCCGCTGGTTGTCCGTCGTGTACCCGAAGGTGGTCTCCTCGAAGCCGAACCGCCCGGTGAGCGTGGCGTCGGCGAGGCGCCGGCGATGCACGAGGCAGTTGTCGTACCACAGGTGCCAGCCGATGAACCAGACCTCCTGCGGCACTCGCTTCTCGAAGGCGAAGTGCAGGCAGGGCTTGCCCTGGAAGAAGCGATCCATCAGCAGGTAGCTCTTCTGGTGATGCCAGACCAACGGCGCTTCCCACTGCGACAGCAGGCGGTCGTTGTGATCGTTAGGCTCAACGCGGTCGAACACCGGGCCGGTCTCGGCCTCGGCGATGGGCAACTCGATGCGGATCATGGGTGGGGTTTCCTTTGGGCAGTGCCCGTAAATGCCGCGTGGCGGGCCCGAAGACCCGCCACGCCACTGCGAACCGGACGGGACAGATTGCCTGCACAATGCCCGGGAATGTCGTCCCGCTCAGGCGGGCTTTACCTCGCGGATCACAAGGTCGGAGTAGTCGGCGATCAGCGGCGCCATCTGGCGAAAGCCCACGTAGCCCTCGCCCAATACCGCCCCGCACTCCTGGCCGTCGTCGAACCATTCATAGAGCGGCAGGTCGTTGACACTGAAGCGGATGTGCCCGCCGCACTTGATCACTTGGATGCGATAGCTCTCCAGTACGTCGATGACCGACGGAATCGGGTCGGCTCCCTGGCAGACCAGGTGGAAGCCGCAGCTCTTCCGCAGATTGGCCGTGTGGAACGACCGCTCGCCCTTGGGGTTCTTCCGCCGGAAGTAGGAACCGTGGTACCCGTTGATGTCGCCGGAGTGATACTGGCGGTACTCGCCCGCGCGCTTCGCCAGCGACGGGTCGAACAGGTCCTTGCCGTCCTGCCCGTCGGCGCAGAACCAGAACATCGCCAGCCCCGGCTCGCGGATCGGACGGAAGTTCCACTCGGCACACAGGTCGGCCGGCATTTTCCGGGGACACCAGAACAGGTAATTCGCCGCCTGACCGGCCTCGGGATCCATCGCGTTCTCCAGGCGCATCTCCCCGGCCGGGAAGCTGGTAATCGGCGATCCCTCGGCGATGAACCCCTCGATATCCTCCGGACACGACAGCGGGTTGCTGTAGATGACCTCTCCCAGTAGGAAGTCGCTCACGGTATCGCTCCTTTCGATCTTCTGCATGAGAATGTACCGCGCGGGTGGCATTCGGTCTTCCGGCCACGCGGGCAAAATGTTCCGGAATCGACCGACTATGACATTGTCGGAATTTTCAATCCGTGCACAATGGGGGCATGACTCCCAGCGATCCATCGACCCAGCGTCTCATCCCGGGGCAGATCGGCATCGAGACCTCCCGCATCGAGATCTCCGCCGGGGACGCGATGCCCTGGGGTCTGCTGTCGGCGCATCGCTGGTTCATCATACTCAACGGGAAAGGTCGCGTGGAAGGCCCGGACGGATCGGCCCGATTCTCCCGCGGGGATCTGCTGCTGGCACCGGCGGGTCTTCGGCATCGGCTGTGCGCCGGGGCTCGACCGGTGTCCGCCCTGCTGCTGCGACTGCGGTGGCGGGCGTTTGCCGCCGCCCAGTGCGTGGACCGGCTCGGGGCGGACATCCTGTCGGCCTTGGTCGTCATCGCACGGGAGGACCGCTACCGCCCGGCGCTGCCCGCCTCGATCCGCAACAGAGCCTTTGAACAGATCCGCAGCATGGCCGCGCTGGATGACGCCTCGCAGCCCGGCTGTGAGTTGGCACTCAAGGCGAGGCTGCTGGACCTGCTGGCGATTCTTCTGCGATGGAAACGGCTGGAGGACCACCTGGGCAAGGCGGGCCCCGAACCTGCCGAGACCGGAGGCATGCGGGAGTTGCTCCACCACCTCGAGGAGCACTACGCCGATCCGCTGGGCGTCCGCGAGGCCGCGGCAATTGTCGGGCTGGGTCGAAGCCGTTTCCATGAGGCATTCCGCGAGGCGACGGGCATGACCTTCGCAACGTACCTGACGCGATTGCGGGTCTCCAAGGCCGCCGAACTGCTCCGCAAGACCCCGCGCGGCGTGCTGGACGTGGCCATGTCGTGCGGATTCGGCAGCACCAGCCGTTTCTACGAGGCGTTCGGGCAGATCATGGGCACCAGCCCGGCCCGCTACCGTCGCGGGGAGTAGCCAATGGGCGGGCGGACCGGTTACCGGAGTGTAAGGCCTTGGCCGTCGGTTGCGACAGTCGGCACCAGAGTACCGACGACGGGCTCGCCTGGGAAACCGCCCAGTCTTGCCGAAGCCCGCCGCGAGGGATACATCGTAATCCGTCAAACAGTCAGCGAATTGCGGAAGTCCGTACTTGCGATTGCGGCTGAAGCGATCGACGGCCGCAGATTCGTACAATGAATGGACAGAACCCATCGACCCGCGGGCGGGTTATAATCTGGGTGGGCCCCATCGGCCGACATTTCGAAACGGTGACAACAGGAAGGACGATCATGAAGATGCGTACCACGCTGGGCGGACTGCTGGCTTTGGCGATGCTGGGCGGGCTGGTTACGACCTGTGCCGCTGCCGACAAGAAGAAGGACGATTCCAAATACGCCGACGTCGAGAAGGGGTACCCGGAGAACTATTGGTCGGTGGGCTTCAAGTTTCCCCCGGAAGTCACCGAGCCCTGGGCGGTCAGCGACAAGGACAAGCGCCGACGCGAGAGCACCCGCAGGAAGCCCATGGCCGACGTGCTGGTCTGGACGCCTCCCAAAGCCAAGAAGCTTCGCGCGGTATTCCTGATTCCGGCGAACACCGACTCCAAGCACATCGGTGAACACAGCGAGGTCCGCAAGGTCGCCGAGAAACACGAGATCGGCATCGTCTACCTGCGGAACTTCGGCGGGAAGGTCATCGAATGGAGCGATCCGCCCAAGATGGCCGAGAAGGGCTTTGCCGACATGCTGGCGTTGGCGGCCAAGTGGACCGGAATCGAGGAATACAAGCACGCACCGTGGATCATCATGGGCAAGTCCTCCCGCGGGCGGTTCGCCTTCAGGCCGACCTGGTGGTTCCCCGACCGGGTCATCGCCTCGTTCTCCTATCACGGGGAGACGCCCACCTGGCCGATGCCGGAATGGTCGAAGGTCAAGAAGGACGGGCAAAGCGTGCTGCATCTGGCGATCAACGGCCAGGACGAATGGTCCGGCACGTGGTACCGCCACGTTCGCCCGTGCATGCTGAACTACCACGCCAATACCGACTGGCTCACCCACCAGGTGGTGCTGCACGGGGTTGGGCACGGCAATTACGTCGACGCGCACGGCAGCAAGGGCTGGGGCAAGCCCGTGCCGAAGGACAAGATCAGTTGCCTGCAGGTGTGGGACTACATCGCCCTCTACATGGACAAGGCGATGGAACTCCGTGTGCCCAAGGACACCTACGCCACCAAGGACAAGCCCGTCAAGCTCAAGCAGGTTGACCGCTCCAAGGGATTCCTGATCCACCCGCGGGCGCCCGAGGAACTGCTGGACATGAAGTGGATGGCCTTCCGCTACAGCGACGGCAAGTACCAGACCATCCCCTGGCCGGACGAGAAGCACCCGGTGCACGCCAAAGAACAGGGCACCATCGAGCTGGACAAGATCATCCGCCATGCCACCGACGTGCCCGAGGACCAGCGGGAGAAGTTCTTCTGGATCGGTGACCGGGAACTGCTGGAGGCGTGGTTCAAGCTGCACAACGTCAACGACCTTCAGGGTGTGCTGCCGGAAAAGAAGGCGAAGTAACAAGCCAATTACAGTCTTCCCCGTGGGCAGGCAAGCGGCCCGCCCTGCCGAGACTGCATGGTAATAGCGGCAATGTACCTGGAACCTGGGGGTTGGGACTGGAGCCGGCAAGGCCGAGAGGGCCCGCGCCAATCCCAACCCCCTGCGGTTCATGGGAAACGTCACCGGGTTGCCTTGGTGTTCAGCGCTGTTCGATTTGGCCCGCCCTGAAGGGGCGGCGGCGATCGCGGGTGGCTTTTGTTCCGCCCTGGAAAAGCGGTAACGATCGCGGGTGGCTTTTGTTCCGCCCTGAAGGGGCGGCGGCGATCGCGGGTGGCTTTTGTTCCGCCCTGAAAGGGCGGTGGCGAATAGCCGGGCGGCGTAAGCCCCCGGAAACGCCGGTTCCCAAATGGGGAGCCCCGACGGGGCGACACGAGTTCATACCCCGATGCTTCCGCCAATTCCAGACCCGGTACGGACTCTGTCAACCGCCGTCGGGTCGCCTTGGCGTTCAGCGCTGTTGGGTTCAATACGGAAAAGGCGGGACGGTGCTCAGGAAAGGCGCCTCCAGCGCCGTGGCGGGGTCCATTACGCACATCGCGCGTCATTAGGGTGTCTAACTCGCTCATTCATTGTCGCGTTCTTCCACGGACGGCCCGTGGCGTCGGCGCGACGGGTAGAAATGGCCTTTGTTTCCGGGGGTTCCGCTTCGCTCCACCCCCGGCTATCTTCTGCCGGTCCTTCGGA
>JBKHHV010000277.1:0-5041 GCA_046539005.1 Phycisphaerae bacterium | reverse complement strand
ATCGGTCATTCGTACACCACGATCGCCGCCGACGTGCTGGCGCGCTATCACCGGGCCGAGGGGCACCATGTCCGCTTCCTGACCGGCACCGACGAACACGGCATCAAGATATACAAGGCCGCCCAGGACAAGGGCACCACGCCCGACGCTCTCGCAGACAGCGTTGTCGTGAATTTCATGGACCTCTGGAAGGCACTGGAGATCTCCCACGACGACTTCATCCGCACCAGCGAGGATCGCCACGAAAAGCGGGTTCAGGAACTCGTGCGGCAACTGGTCGAAACGGACGAGATCTACAAAGGACGTTACGAAGGCTGGTACGACGAGGGGCAGGAGGAATTCGTCACCGAATCCACCGCCCGCGAGAACGACTACAAGGGCCCCCTCAGCGGCAAGCCCCTGGTGAAGTACGAGGAAGAGAACTGGTTCTTCCGGCTGGGCAAATGGGTGCCGAAACTCATCGAGCACATCGAGAACCATCCGACATTCATCCAGCCCGACGCCCGCCGCAACGAGGTGCTCAGCAAGCTCAAGCAGGGCGTGGAGGATCTCTGCATCTCGCGCAACCGCCAGAAACTGCCCTGGGGCGTGGAGATGCCCAACGACCCGGAGTACGTGGTCTACGTGTGGGTCGACGCCTTGAGCAACTACATGAACGCGCTGGGCATTCCCGAAGTGGGCGACGACAACGACGGCAGGTTCGCGGAGTTCTGGCCGGCCGACGTGCACCTGATCGGCAAGGACATCCTGTGGTTCCACGCGGTGTATTGGCCTTGCCTGCTGATGGCGCTGGGTCGACCGTTGCCCAAGTGCGTGTTCGCCCACGGCTGGTGGACCAGCGAGGGCAAGAAGATGTCCAAAAGCCTGGGCAACTTCATCTCCCGCGAGGTCATCCACGAGATCGCCGAGGAGTACTCGGTGGACGTCTTCCGCTATTACCTGCTGCGGGCGATGAACTTCGGCGCCGACGGCGACTTCTCGCAGGAGATGTTCCGCCAGCGGTACAATACCGAACTCGCCAACGGCGTGGGCAATCTGCTCAGCCGTACGGTCAACATGATCGGGCGGTACTTCGACGCAACCGTCCCCCCGGCCAGCCAGGACGTGCAGGAAGCCATTCCTGTCAAACAGGTGGCCGCGGCGCTGAGGGAGGACGCCCCCGGGCTGATGGCCGAATTCCAACTTCACGCGTACATCCAGCGGGTGATGGACCTGGTCGACGCGACCAACAAGTTCATCGAGGACACCGAGCCGTTCCGCCTGGCGAAGGACGATTCCCAGCGGGTGCGGCTGGGCGGCATCCTCTATACCTGTGCCGAGGCCGTCCGCATCGTGCTCTCGTACCTGCGGCCGGTCATGCCCGCCACGTGCGATGCGGGGCTGGCGGCGTTGGGGGTGGAGTCGCAGGAAGGCACGCTGAGCGAACTGGGGGCGTTCGGGCGGATCGAGCCCGAGACCGAAACCCGGAAGATCGACCCGCTGTTTCCGCGGAAGAAGTAGAACCCCGGCGCGGTGCCGGAAAGCACAACGGCCGAACAAGCCGCGGATGTTTTACGTCAAAGAGATTACGGCAGGTATCTGCAGGCACGACCAACCGCCCGGCGTTCCGGGTGTGTTAGAATGACGTAGGACCATGGAAGAACCCATCGAAAACATGGAAGAAGTGATCCGCCGCGACGGGCGGTATCCGCCGGAGGCGTTCGGTTTCCTGCACGACGGGCTGAACTACGCCGTGGAGCACGTACACGGCGACGCCCCCCCCGAACCGCACCCCGACGATCCCGACGCCCCCCACGGCCGCCACGTGACCGGGCAGGAACTCTGCTGGGCGCTGCGCGACCTGGCGCTGGAGCGGTGGGGCATGCTGGCACGAACGGTGCTTCGCCGCTGGAACCTCCGCCGCACCATCGACTTCGGGAACATGGTCTACCTGATGATCGAGCACGGATTCATGCGGAAGACCGAGGAAGACAGCATCGAGGATTTCCGCGACGTGTTCGACTTCGACGAGGCCCTGCAGTTCCAGGACGAATTCGAGCTCAAGGAATGACCGCCAGAAAGAACGAGAAAAGGGCCTCGCCCCCGCCCGAGCCGGTCAACGTCATCGACGGCCTGCCCGACCGGTCACCGCGCCCGACGTGGTGGAAGTATGCCATCCCGGGCGGCATCTTTGTGGCGTGGGTGGCGTTTCTGGTCTACACGGCCGCGGCCGGGAGCAGGGGGATATGAGCGTCCGTCTCCGGGCCAACTTGACACGACGGTTCCTGGGCCCGCTGCTGGTGGCGGCGCTGGCGATGGTGGCGGTCGGCTGCGGCGAGCAGCCCGGGCTCCAGACCTACGATCACGAGACGATCTCCGCCCCGCGCGGGAGCGTAAGTGTGTACCAGCTTGCAGGTTGGCTCGGGCTGAAGGTCGCCAGTGTCGATCGTGCGTCGGTGACGCTGCGCGACCCGGCGAACATCGTGCTGCTGCTGTCGGACCCTGGCGGACAGGTGTACGTCAACGGCAGGCCGATCGGGGACATCGGCGGGCTGGTGTTCGTCGAGGAGACGTTGTTCGTCCCGCGAACGCTGTATGGGCCTATCAAACAGTCCCTTCGTCCGGTGCCCGAGATCGCTCTGGAGGATACGCGCCGCGGGATCGGCGAGCGCCCCGAGAGGGATGCCGAACAGCCGCGAAAGAGCCCCATCCATGGAGTGGTTCTGCTGGATCCCGGCCACGGCGGTCGCGACGGCGGAGCCACGGCCGTCAATGGCGTGCGCGAGAAGTGGGTGAACCTCGCCGTCGCCAAGCGCGTGGGGCGCCTGCTGGAAGGGCAGGGCGTGACGGTGCTGATGACCCGCGACGACGACTCTGCCGTCTCGCTCCAGCGCCGGGCCGAAACCGCCAACCAGAAACGCCCGGACCTGCTGGTGAGCCTGCACGCCGACTGGTTCCGCAAGTCCAGCGTGAAGGGCTACAACGTCTACATGGCTACCGTCGCCGGCGGAGCGGCCCATCGGGCGGCGCTGCGGATGTCCAATGCCATGACGGCCGCGGGGATCGAAGAGCATGGCGACCCGGTTCGCCGGGCGAAGTTCTACGTGCTGATGCGCACCGCCTGCCCGGCGATCCTGGTGGAGATGGGCTTCCTGTCCCACCGGAGCGAAGGTTCCCGTCTGACCACGTCCGCCTACCAGAAGACCCTCGCCCAAGCGATCGCCGCGGGTATCCTGGCTCACCTCGAAGCCGAGAAGAAATAACCGCCCCCGGCGCGGCGATTCTGCTTTCCCGTCCATTGCTAACTCAAGGGCCGTTTGCCTCTTGCCGAAGGCATATCGTACGTTGAGCGCAATTCGGGACCTCATAGAGCCCGTTTCCCGGAGGGAAGGTAAACATGGTCTACAGAATACGTTATCGCGATGCAGGCGGCGAGGCGGAGCGCGTCGCCACGGTCGAGGCCAACAGCCCCACCGAGGCGATGGTCAAATTCCGCTGTATTTTCAACTCGCGTGAGCACACCAACGCCATGCCCGAAACCGTCACCAGCATCGTCGAAGACGCCGTGACCTGACCGCATCGACGCGCCGGTGCCGCTCTCCCGGGCCTCCTTCGCATCCCTGATGTACGGAGAGGCGCCCGCGGGTGCCCACCGTTGTTCATCTCCTGTCGTCCTGCGACAGGGGCCCCCTCTTTCATTGGCGACATAACGTTTCGCCCGCTCTTCCCGCCGCGACCTATCCCGTTATTGCTACACGTCCTTGGGCAGTTTCCTGCAGGAACTCCCGCCCGCTCGACGATGAACAGGTAGACCCCATCGATGCGGGGCGCGGCCGATCTGCGCGCCTCCGGCAGGAGCGCATATGGCGATTCCCATCGGAACGACGTACCGACAACTGAACTCCCTGGCCCGTTGGTCGTTGGCGGGCGTGGCGATTCTCGCCCTGGTAGCGTGGTGGTGGCCGGGCTTTCGCACGTGGGCCTCGCTCACCGGCGGTCTGCTGGCGGTGTGGGCCCTGTGGACCTTCGCCAAAACCGTCCGCGGCGACCGGACCGTTCCGGGGCATCCCATTCACCTGGCGATCCTGGTGCCGGTGGGGATTCTTGCCTTCCACGCCACGCAAGAGGGGCTGCTGCAACGCGCGGCCATTGGGGCCTCGGCCGGTGCGATGGATATTTCGGTCGTGGTGCACCTGTCGCTGCTGTCGCTGGGGGTTCTGCTGTCTCAGTCGCTGCTGACCGGGGCGGCCGACGCTCCGCGGTTCCAGGCGATCGTCGGCATGGCGATGATGCTGGGTGCGGACCTCGCCATCGCCACCCCGCAGACCGGCCCCGCGCGGCCGGGCATGGCGATGCTCGGACTGGCGGGGGTACTGGTGTGGCTGGCGCCATTGTGGCCGCTGCGTCCCCAGGACATACGCCACCCGCACGAGAGGCCCTCCGAGCCGCCGGTGCTGGGGAAGCTGGCCTTGGCGGGCTGGGTGGTTGTGGCCGCCGGGCAAGTGGTGGTGCTGGCGGGTGTGCAGCCCAGTGCGACGATTTTCGGAGGGGCTCTGCTGGCGGGGGTGTTGCTGCTGGCGGGACTGTTGCTCCATCATCGTCGGGGCAAGTACCTCATGGCCGGGGGTGCGATGCTGTTGCTGGTCGGGGCCGGGGCGGCGGTGGTCGGCCCGGAACTGCCGACTTTCAGGCACGTGCTTGCCGGTCCGCTGGGCATGGGCGAGGGAACTCTTGGGCAGGTGGAGGCGGCCGACCCGGGACTGATCGTGCTGGGCTCAATGGTCGGATGGGGCGGGCTGATGTGGTTGCTGGCCGGCGTGGTCGTGTGTATGGTGCTGATGCTCGGAACAGTCCGGCGCGAGGCGCCCGGGCGGCAGGCATCGGCCGTGCTCTGGACCGCCGCGACAATGGTCGGCACGGCGGCATTGCTCTCGCCGGGCGGTCTGTTCCTGCCCGGGATCACCATGGGCGTGGCGCTGCTGTGGGGGTTGCTGCCGTCGTTGGCCGACCGCAAACCGCGCAACCGCAGCGGCTGGTGGATGATGGCGTGGCTGGGCGGCAT
>JBKHHV010000035.1:0-17962 GCA_046539005.1 Phycisphaerae bacterium | reverse complement strand
GCGGATGGTAGTGTCGTCAGTGAGCCCGAGCCGCAGGCGTGCCCCTTCCAGCCGGGCCATGAACATCCAGTAATTGTTCGGGTGCCCGATGAGCTGCTCGTTGGGCACGTCGACCACGCTGGTGGAGTCGGTGGCTTCGATCACCGCCTGCCGCTGCCGGTCGGTCAGCCCCTCCAGCAGCGGATGCCCCTCGGCGGTCGGGTGGGTCATTTCCAGCGTGTCGGCGATGAACAGCGACCACCACGTCTTGTACCCGGAGCCCACATTCGCCAGCAGCCGCGTGATCTGCTCGGCCAGGTCCAGCCCCCCCACATCCCTTACCCCGGCCTGCAGCAGACGCCCGTAGAGGCGCATCAAAGCCGAGTCGGTGCGGTCGTACGAGGGGTAACCGGCTACGGTGGTCGGCAGGTCGCCTTCGGGCATCAGGAACCGTCGGGCGAGCCCTTCGGTTGCGGCAGTGACAAATTCGATCATCTCGCGGGACAATTCCGCGGTGCGCCGATCGGGCATGGCGGGCTCCAAACAGTGAATTCAATGGGTCAATTGCGTCAGGATACGAAGCGGAACCCCCGGCGTCCAGAACATAGGACGCGTGGCAAACACGAGGGTGCACACGGGTGACGGTCTTGGGTATAATGCCGGCGAACAGAAAGGAATGCTCCATGATAGGAACCGCCGACCGAGACATCCTGCGCCGCCTCGCCGGGGGCGTGGCGGAAATCGCCTCGCTACCGGTGCAGCAGGAGCGGGCCGAGCTGTGGCGCCGGTTCAACGCTCTGGACCCGGCCCGGCCGATGGTGCTGGCGTTTCCCGAGGGCGGCTGGGGCGATCTGGTTCCCCTCGACTCCCTGGAATGTACCGGCAAGCAGGCCCGCCAGTTGGAATGGGGTCTTCGCTGCCGCCTGTTCGAGCATGAGCACATCGGGCACGACATGCCGATTTCCAATCGGCTGACGATCCACGGAACCTACTCCGACAGCGGTTGCGGCGTCAAAGTTCACCAGCACCGCACCGAGAGCAGGGGCGCCGCCAACTGGGATCCACCGATCAAGTCGGCCGCCGACATGGAAAAGCTCGCGTTGCCGGAGCTTTCGGTGGATCACGAAGCGACCGCCCGGCGGGTTGCCGAGGTGCAGGAGACCTTCGAGGACCTCCTGGAGGTAAACGCCCGGGTGCGGCGGCTGTGGTCGGTCGGGCTCACCCAGGACCTCATCTACCTGCGCGGGCTCATGCAGGTGATGATGGACCTCTACGACAACCCCCGGCTGCTGCACGACCTGATGGGCTTCCTTCGCGATGCCACGGCAAAGCGGCTGGACTTCTGGGAAGCCAACGACATGCTCTGGCCGAATTGGCTGGGGGATTCCTACGTCGGCTCCGGTGGCAACGGTCATACCGACGAGCTGCCGGCCGAGGATTTCGACGGGCACACCCGCTGCCGCGACATGTGGATGCTGGCCGAGTCGCAGGAGTTCAGCGAGGTGAGCCCCGAGCAGTTCGCCGAGTTCGTCCTGCCCTACCAGAAGCCGCTGATCAACCGATTCGCCCTGGCGTGCTACGGTTGTTGCGAGGCGGTACACCAGAAGCTGGACCTGCTGACCGAGGCGATCCCGCGCCTGCGGCGGGTGTCGATCTCGCCGTGGTGCGACCGCAACATCGCCGCCCGCAAGATGGGCAAGCGATACATCTTCTCATGGAAGCCCAACCCGGCGGACGTCTGCGCCCCGAAGGTCAACTGGGTCGGCATCGAGCAGACCCTCCGCGACACCGTCCGCATCGCCCGCGAGCACGGATGCCCGCTGGAGATCATCCTCAAGGACACCCACACCTTCCAGAACGACCCGGTCCGCGTGGGCAAGTGGGTACAGTTGGCCCGAACGGTGATTGACGAACAGAGCTGACCGCACCCGACGACCGCGGCGGGCCCGGCAACCCTACCCCCGCTGCCGCCATAGACAAGACAGGAGTTGTGACGATGTCGATGCCGATCCCCCCGGCCGTTCATGGAGACCTGCAGGCGTTGCTGGAGTTGGCCCGTCGCGAGGACGTGGGCCCCGGCGACGTGACCAGCACCATTCTCCCCGCCGACGTGCAGGCGGTGGGGCGGTTTGTCGCCCGCGAGCCGATGACCCTGGCGGGCATCGCGCTGCTGGGGGAGATCGCCCAGGCCTACGACGGCGAACTGACCACCGAACTGCTCACCGACGACGCCCAGACCGTCGCGGCCGGGACACCGCTGGCCGAGTGGCGCGGACCCGCCCGGTCCATGCTGACCGCCGAGCGGGTGGCGCTGAACTTCCTCCAGCGTCTCTGCGGCATCGCCACGCTCACCGCCCGGTACGTCGCCGAGGTCCAGGGCACCTCGGCCGGCGTGTACGACACCCGCAAGACCACGCCCGGCTGGCGCGAGCTGGAGAAGTACGCCGTTCGTTGCGGCGGCGGACGCAACCACCGCAAGGGGCTGTACGATGCGATTCTCGTCAAGGACAACCACCTGGCGATTCTGCACCGAAGCGGCGTGGAAGACCCTGTTGCGGCGCTGCCGGAGGTGCTGGGGAAACTGCGAAACCGCCACCCACACCTGCAGTTCGTCCAGCTCGAAGTCGATACGCTCGACCAGCTCCGTACCGCCTTGACGCTCCCGGTAGACATCATCCTCCTGGATAACATGACGCCCGACCAACTCCGCCAAGCCGTAGCCCTGCGCGAGGAAGCCGGCCGGCAGGACGCCATCGAACTGGAAGCCTCGGGTGGTATCTCGCTTCAGACGTTGCGCGGCATCGCCGAGACCGGCGTGGATCGCATCTCCGTCGGGGCGATCACCCACAGTGCCAAGGCCGTGGACGTCGGGCTGGACGTGGAGGTCTGACGCCGGTGACCCACGCCGAGCAGATTCTGGCGATTCTGTACGACGCCCCCGCCGGGGTCGGCGCCGACCAGCTCGCCGCCCGGTGCAACTGCACCAAGGCCCAGGTGCAGCGTGCCCTTGGGCAACTCCGGCAGCGGGGGCACCGCATCGTTCCCGCTTCGGCCGGTGCATGGAAGCTGCAGCGCCCCGTCAAGCTGGATGCCTGCCTGGTCGAACGCGGCCTGCCCGCCGGTCGCTTGGGACGCAGCGTCATCTGCTTCGACGAGGTCGACTCCACCAGCGACGTGGCCGCCGAGTCGCTCCGGCAGGGCGGCACCGACGGACTGGTGATCACCGCCGAGTTCCAACGCCTCGGCCGGGGGCGGCAGGGCAAGCCGTGGCTCAGCCCCCCGGGGGCGAACCTGCTGATGAGCATTGTGCTGACCGACGAGCATGCCCCGCTGCCCGGGCACGAAGGGCTCACCATCGCCGCCGGGTTGGCGACGGCCGAGGGGGCCGAACGGACGGCCGGCGTGCATGTGGAGCTGAAGTGGCCCAACGACGTGGAGATCGACGGGCACAAGACGGCCGGCGTGCTGGTGGAACTGGTCACCGCCGGCTCGCGACGCGCGGCGATTGTCGGCATCGGCGTAAACGTATCGGCCGCCCCGCCAGCCGGGCAGGTGGACCGCCCGGCGACGTGCCTGGAGACGGCCGCGGGCGAGACGGTGGAACGCGTGGAGCTTGCCAGGGCAATCCTGAGCAGCTTCGACGCGTGGCTGGTTCGCCTGGCCGCCGGCGACGTCGGCGCCCTGCACGATGCGTGGGTCTGCCGTTGTGGCATGATCCATCAGCCGGTAGTGGTCCGCGCCGAAGGGCGTCTACTCCGTGGAACCGTGATGGACGTTCAGCCGCTGGAGGGTCTGGTGCTCCGCTGCGACGACGGGTCGATACGGCACGTGCCCGCCCACCATGCCAGCGTGCTGAAATAGCTCGGCCGCGGGGGGGGCTGCCTTCCTGGTCGCCCGACCTACCCACTGGCGTAACCTCCCCTCCCCCGTTACATTGCAGTCCGTCCTTTCCGCGGAGCGTCATGAGAAACCGTTCGCCCGATCGCTATCTCGCCGTCGCCGTCAGCACCTCGCTGGTGGTCTGGTGCGCCTGCCTGGTGTTCGTCTGGATGCTCCTGCTGGATACCTCGCTTCTGACCCACCTGCTGGGCGTCGGAGTGCTGCTGGGCTGCTTCGGCGGGTTTGCGTCCATGCCCGGCCGCGTTGCCCGCGGCACCCAGGCTCTGCTGGTGAAGCTGCGCGTCGTCGATCCCCAGACCCTCGAACTGCACCAGGCAAACGCCGGAGCACCCGCCGACGATACCCGCGCCCGCCGACGCCTCCCTGCCGGAGGGGGCCTGATCGCCGTGGGGTGCGGAATCGCCAGCACCGTCATGCTTGCCCTGGCGGCCGGCTGGGTCGGCAGCGCGACCGTGCACCACCTCTGGTCGCCCGGGGCGTGGGCGGTGATGAAGTTGCTGCTGCTGACGGCCGGGTTGGCTCCGATCGCCCTGGGGATGGGGCTGTGGACGCTCACCTGCAGCATCGCCCGTCGCCGCGGCGGGCAGGAGGTCTGCGCCCTGGAACTTCGCGACTGGATGGAAGCGGTCGCGGCCGGGCTGGCGTTGCTCGCCGGTGCAATCTACGTCGGGCTGAACCTGCTGGGATTGCTGGTGGTGGCGGCGGTGGTGGCTATCGGTGCAGCCGTGGGGCTGTTCGTCTGGCCGTTGCGGGCCGGGGAATCCTCCGCGCCCAGGCCCTTGGAGATTCCCTCCCTGCGCCAGCGCCTGGCGATTGCCGGCACAGCGGCGTGGGTATCGCTGGCGTTGCTCGTACAACTGCGGATGCTCGTGGACCTGGGGGGGTTCTCACTGGCGGGGCGATGCGCGTGGACGGCCGGGTCTTTTGCTTTGCTGGCGGTGTTTGCCGCGCGTCGCGACCAGCCCAAGCGACCGCCCAGTGCGGCCCGGTCGGTCGGGTGCGTGATCGGCGCGGTGTCGGGGTTGTTCCTGCAGGCGAGCCTGTTGCTGACCGGCGGACGCAGCGGCGCCGGAGTGGTTCTGATCGCCCTGGCGATCGCGACGCAGGTACCGCTCTGTGCCATGACCGCGACGGTTCTCTCGCGCGGGCGCCGCGTGTTCGGCGCCAGCGGCGGGCGGGCGCGCGAACTGCTTACGCTGCTGGGGCTCGGGTCGGCCGGTGGGGTGGCGGTATTCGTGGCGGCGTCGTCCTACCCGCGTGGCGGGGTGGCGCTGCTGGGGGTGGGGCTGGCGACGCTGGCCGGGGCGCTGCTGGCGAACATCCGGGCTTCGCAGGATCCGCGGGAGCAGGTGGGCTGGTCACTGCTGGGTGCGGGGGTGCTGGCGACGGTGACGGTCGCGGTGGTCGTGCCGGTGGGGGCATGGCGACGGCAATTGCCCCGGGCGAGAGTCGGCGCGTGGCTGACCGTGTGGGAAGACCAGCGGTCCGGCGTGCTGCCGGTGCCCGCGCCCGGGCGGAGTGCCGCGGTGGATGCCTTCGAGTACAAATGGCTTGCCGACGCGAAGGGGCTGTGGGCCGCGGTCGCACCGGCCGCCGTGGATGTGCCCACCGAGTTGACCGGGTCGGTATATCACCCGGCCGATGCGGTAGCGGCAGGAAACACCGGGTGGGGGCTGCCCGCGAGGGGGCGTTCGTGGCGGTCGCGGTTCGACGGGGTGTACTATGCCCCCCTCCGGGCCGACCACCCCCGGGCATGGCGGGCGTACTCGGCGGGCACGCTGGCGATGCTGGGCGACCGGGTGCATGCCGGGCCGGTGGTAGTGCGCACCCGGGCCCGGGGCGATGCCCACGCAGCACTGGCGGCCGTGGCGGTAACGTACCTGCGGTCGGTCGGGGACGGCTGGGCGGTGCTGGACCTGGGGAACGAACGGGCCGTGGAGATGATGATCGTAGGCCCGGCGGGAGTGGTGAACGAGCCGGACGCGCCCGAGGAACTGACGGTGGTGAAGCTCAGCCGCATCGCCGAGATGGTTCCCTTCCTTCGGCCCACCGGTCCGCTGCGGCCGGGCGGATTGGCGAGGATGAAGGTCGATCTGAAGAAGCTCTCGCGCCTGTTCGACACGCCGGAGCCGGCGCCGCTGAATCCCTTCTGATCTTTTCCCGGCCTGGCAATCGGGATGCATATCATGCGCGCAGAGGCAGCGGGTTCGTCGCGGTCGATGCGAGTGTGTCGGGCGAGACGGGCCGACCATTTCCCCAAGAGGAGCCCAGACATGCAGATGCCGAAGATCAAAGGCTGCGACGCATCGGAATGTTCCTACAACCGGTCCAACGCCTGTCACGCGCTGGCGATTACCGTCGGCGACGTGAATGAGCCCAAGTGCGATACTTTCTTCCAGACCGACGCCCAGGGCGGTTCCCAGGAAGACATCGGCCAGGTGGGGGCCTGCAAGATGCAGCAGTGCCAGCACAACCAGTCCCTGGAATGCACCGCCGAAAGCATTCAGGTCTCGCACAAGGGCAATAAGGTCGACTGCATGACCTTCCAGGCCTCTTCCTGAGCGTCCGGCCGCGATGAGCCCCCGTCGTCCGCTTCACACGCGTTTTCTCCAGAGGAGGAAGGGCTAACGGCAACGGGTGGCATGGTTCTCGGCACACCGGAGAAACATGCTGTCTCGCTGCCGTGAACTCGCGCCGCCTTTTCAGGGGTCGCATCCCGGTAAGCGCCCGGTGGCGGGGGCCCACGCCGCCAAACCATCCGCCGCCGCTCCCCCGGGGCCGAACACGACGGAGGCCCGGTGGCACGGGGGTTGCGAAATACCCGTGGCGTTGCAGGCTATCCCGTCGCGGGCTTCTCGTCGGAGAACAGGCCTCGGAGCATCGCCCAGGCCAGGTAAGCATACACCTTCCAGTAGGTGGGGCGATAGGCGAGGGCTTTGTGCAGATACCCGGCCGCCTCGCGCGGGGCGTTGTCGGCCAGCAGCATCTTGCCGGCGTGGTAGTTCACCTTCGCCAGCCGTGCCATCGCCTTGTCGCGTGGGATCCGTTCGCGCCCGCCGCGCTCATAGTAGAAGCGTTCCAGTACGCGCACCTTGTGCTTGTTGCTGCGCGACCGCTTCGAACGCGTGAGCGACTTCTCGCTCCATCCCCGGTAAGCCAGCGGCTCATCGATCAGACCGAACTCGAACTGCGTGCTCACCCGCAGCCAGAACTCATGGCCGATCGAGACCCGCAGCGATTCGTCGAACCCTCCGCAGCGGTCCACCACCTCGCGATGGAGCACCGCGGCCGGGTCGTGCACGAAGATGCTGAGGAAGAGTTTCTCGGTCAGCCAGCCGGCGTGACAGGGCTTGGAGTGTCCCTTCATCGGCGTGCCGTCCTCCCGCACCGGCGCCATCGGCGTGTAGACAATCTTCAGGTGCGGGTTCTCGGCGAGGTAGTCCATGCACCGCTGGAGTTTGTCCGGCGTCCAGGTGTCGTCGGCGTCCAGCAGGGCGATCCATTCGCCACGGGCCTCGGCGAGCGCGACGTTCCGGGCGGCCGCCAGTCCGCGGTTCTCGGGCAGGTGGATCGCCCGTTCATTCGTCCGGTCGGCCGTCGCCTGCGAGACGATCTGCCAGGTGCGATCGCTGCTGCCGTCGTCCACCACGATCAGTTCCCAATCGTCGAATGTCTGGGCGCGCACGCTTTCGATCGCGGCGGTTGCGGTGCGCTCGGCGTTGTATGCCGGCAGGATCACGCTCACGGCGGGTCGGTCGGATTGTGGGTCTGCTTCGCTCACGGCGGGGGATTATACGGCGGAGCTTTGCCGCACGCTACCGGGCGTGTACAATCGCCGCCCATGTGTGGAATCGCCGGCATCATCGACCCCCGCGGGGGCGTGCAAGAGCACGTCGTGACCGCCATGCGCGATACGCTGACCCACCGCGGCCCGGATGACGCGGGCACGTGGATCGCCCCCGACGGCTCGGCGGGTCTGGGGCATCGACGGCTGAGCATTCTGGACCTCTCCCCCCGCGGGCACCAGCCCATGAGCGACGCAGCCGGGGAGGTGTGGATCGTCTACAACGGCGAGGTGTACAACTTCGCCGAGTTGCGGGAGGAGTTGTCGGCCGCGGGGGCGCGGTTCGTCAGCGACACCGATACCGAGGTCATCCTGCAGGCGTATCGCGCGTGGGGGGTGGGGTTCCTGGAGCGGCTGGAGGGTATGTTCGCCCTGGCGATTCACGACACCCGCAACGGGCGAACGCTGCTGGCCCGCGACCGGCTGGGCATCAAGCCGCTGCACTATGCCCAGGTGGAGGGGGCGCTGGTGTTCGGCAGCGAGATCCGCGCGGTGCTGGCGTCGGGACGGGTTCGGCGCGACCTTTTGCCCCAGGCGGCGTGGGACTACTTCACCTGCGGCTACGTGCCGACCCCCACGACGATCTACCGGCACGTCCGCAAGCTGCCGCCCGGGCATTACCTGCTGCTGGAGCGCGACGCACCCCAGGTCGCCCGCCCGGTTCAATGGTGGGAAGCGCGTTTCGATGGCAACGGCGACTCGCCGCAGACCGCGGCCGAGCGACTACGGGGGCTGGTGGACCGCGCGGTCGATGCCTACCTCGTGGCCGACGTTCCCGTCGGTTCGTACCTGTCGGGAGGGCTGGACAGCACCATCGTCACCGAGCAGGCGGCCTCGGCGTACCATCGACCCGGCAGCGACGGTCGCCGGCTGGGCGGGCAGAACCTGCGGACGTTCTCGATCGGGTTCGACGTCGCCGAGCACACCGAGCTTCACTACGCGGCCGAGGCGGCCGGTCGGTTCGGCACCGAGCATACCGAGCTGATCGTCACGCGCGAGATGGCCCACGATTTCGACCGCACGATCCTGGAACTGTTCGACGAGCCGTTCGCGGCCTCCAGCACGATCCCGATGACCTTCCTGGCACGGTTGGCCCGCCAAAGCACCACGGTGTGTCTCTGCGGCGAAGGGGGCGACGAGACCTTCGGCGGGTACAGTTGGTACCGCTCGTGGCAGCGGCTGCGGCGGTCGCGGTTTTGGCCGACGGCCGTGGGCAAGGCGACGCGCCGCGCGGTCGAGGCAATGCTGCGCCGCCCCAAGCGCAGGTGGCGCCAGGCCGCCATGGAAGACGTGGATCTGTACGCCGACCTGATGGGGGCGGTAGCGCTGGAGGACAAGCTGCGGATCTTCTCGGCTGACGTGGCCGGGGCGATGCGCGGCCGCGACAACGCCGCCGCGTTCCGCCGCTATTGGGACCAGAGCCTTCCGCCCATGGCGAGGATGCAGAAGGTCGACCTGCACACCTTCCTGCCGGACCTGAACCTCACCCGCGCCGACCGCACGAGCATGCACTTCTCGCTGGAGCTTCGCGTGCCGCTGCTGCACCATGAACTGGTGGAGTACTGCCTGGGGCTGCCCCCGGAGGTCCGCAACCCCGGCGGCGAGTTGAAGGGCCTGTTCCGCCGGGCGATGTGGGACCGCCTGCCCGAGAGCATCCGCACCCGCAAGAAAAAGGGCTTCTCGGCCCCGGTGAAGAGCTGGTTCGACTCGGCCGATCTGGTACGGCTGGTCGGCGCGGTTCGCAACGAGCAGCCCGCGCTGGGGCGGGAATGGCTCGGCGACGGGCTGGAGGATTACGCCCGGCAGGTCCGCGCCTCGCGGGCGTACAAGCTGTGGGTCTTCCTGCAGTGGATCCGGCGGCAGTGACGGGCGCGAGTGACCAGGCCGGTGACCGGTAACCAGTAACCGGTGACTGCTCTCAGCAGCAGGCCCCGCCGGCAGAGCCGGCCTCGCTGCCCCAGCGTTGTTTCATCTCCTCGTAGAACATCCGCACCGGCCCGCCGCCCATGGCGATCGCCAGCCACGCCGCCTCTTCCAGTTGGACAGGGGAGATGCCCATCTTCGCCGCCTTGGTCCAGTGGGCCTGGAAGCACGGCTCGCAGCGGGCCAGGATCACCAGCGCGACGTTCACGATCTCCTTGGTCCGCGCGTCGATGGCGCCCTCGGCCGACGACGAATGCATCAGCGCCCCGAAGGCCCGCATCGAGTCGCCGGCCGTCGTTTCGGACCCGCAGCAGCACGGCTCCTGCCGGGAATCCGCCGACGGCTGCGAGCAGCAGGGCTGGTGTTGGGGCTCGCCCGGTGTGTCGGTGTCCTCCAGCAGCTCGGCCGCCTCGCCCGACCGGCCGGAGAGAGTGACGGCGATCTTCCCGTCCGACTCGGCAACCACCCGGCCGATCACCTCGCAGAGCGTCCGGCGTTTCGCCAGCTCGGCTCGGAGGCCGGGCAGTTTCGCCTCCGGCACGGCAATCAGCAACCCGCCGGAGGTCTGGGCGTCGAAGCCCAGCAGGGCGCGCTCGGCCGGCACGTCGTCGGCGACGGCGATGTCCTCGGCGACGTATTCGCGGTTACGTTCGATCGCCCCGGGGATGATCTCCTCGGCAAGGGCCTCGACCGAGCCGGGAAACGCCGGCAGCCGATCGGCCCAGACCTGGGCGGTTACCCGCGAGTGGCGGCACATGCCGACCAGGTGCCCATAGAGCCCGAAGCCGGTCACGTCGGTCGCGGCCGAGACGCCCACCGCGTTCATTGCCTCGGCGGCGGCGCGGTTGAGGTCAGCCATCGACGCTTCTGCGGCCGCCATGCCGGGCACGTCGCGGCCGATCTGCCGGGCGAAGTTCAGCACCCCGACTCCCAGCGGTTTGGTGAGCACCAGGGCGTCGCCTACCTTTGCCGCCCCGCGAGAGACGGCCTCCTCGGCGTCGATCGTACCGATGATGGCGAAACCCAGCTTGATCTCCTCGTCCTTGACGCTGTGTCCGCCGATCAGCGCCACGCCCGCCTCGGCGAGCACGTCCATGGCGCCTTTCATCATGCGGTACATCAGTTCCCCGTCCTGTGTTTCGGAGGGAAACGCCAGCACGCTCATCGCGGTCAGGGGCGTGCCGCCCATGGCGTAGACGTCGGAGAGACAGTTGGCGGCGCAGATGCGCCCGAACGTCTCGGCGTCGTCCACGCAGGGGGTCATGACATCCACGGTCTGCACCAGGCAGGTTCCGTCGGGAAGGCGGTAAATGCCCGCGTCGTCGCCGGCTGGCATGCCGCACAGCACGGCCGGGTCGGAGACTTCGGGCAGGCGGGAGAGCACCGTTTCCAGGTCGGCCGGTGCGATCTTGCTGGCACAGCCGGCATTGTGAACCAGTTGGGTCAGGCGTACGTCCCGGGCGGCGGTGACGTCCGGCCGTTCTCCGGCGCAGGGGCAGTAGCCGTCGTTCCTGAATACGTCGCAGGGGCACGGCCGCTTGGGGTCACAGATGCAATGTCCCAGTTTCATCGACCGCTGCATGATGCGGCGGCGTTTGGCGAGGTCTACGTTGCGTGGCATGGGTGTCTCCGGTCTCGGCCGCCGTGGCCGAGCCCCGGCGACGGTTAGTTCTTCAGTTTCTTGAGGTCCAGCTTGCTTTCGGTGTACTTCACCTTCAGCGGGGCCGCATCGAGGCTGGGCTTGACCGTGAAGGTTCCATTCAGCTTGAGGGGCACACTCCATGTGTGCGAGCAGGTGAAACCTCAGCCATACTCCAGGCTGTTGCTGTAGACCATCTTCCCATCTTCACCCGTCACCTGGAAGGTCGGCGCGTCCGGCCGACGGTTACTGACGTTGAGCCATCGCACTTGGCGGCCTGCACAGTCGGTCAGGTTGAGATTGAGGCGGATCCTTCGGCCGGTGAACCCGCCCTTCAAGGAGCGGACATCAAGCCCGGCAATCAGCGGCTCACCCACGTTGAGATCGGTAGTCTTTTCGGCCTTGACGGTCACCGGTGCGTTGCCCGCCCGATCATCGATGTTGATGTGGTCGTAGAACGTCTGGCTTCCGTTCTCGTTTCTGCGGCGCCGGCTCATGTCGATCCCGCGCAACACATAGGTGCCCGCGGGGACCTGGAAGGCTTTCTCTCCACCGCTGGGCGATGAGATGGGAATGACGAGCTCTTCGCTCACCATGTATCCGCGGACTTGCCAGTCCGGCAGCTTGACCTTGCCCATGGGGACATCGAAAGGCTTGGCCGAGATGCTCTTGCCGTCTTCGGAGAGTTCCAGTGTCCACCACGCCCCGTCGACCTTTACCGGGCAGCCCAACGGCCCCTTCACCACGGTCAACTTGCCGTCGGCATTCTTGAAGCGAACCTCGCAGGAGTCGCCGCGTTGGTAGCCTTGGTAGGCGTTGCGGTCCGGCCTGAAGGCATCGGTAACCTGCAGGTTGCCGGTACGGTCCATGAGACGGACGCGGGCGGTCCTGCCGCCGAAGTCGCATTCGGCCTCGGAGGCGGTGGCGGCCAACAGTTCCAGCATGCGGCGACGGCCAAAGTTACTGTATCGTCCGCCGACCTGAACGGGGATGGTGGTTCCCCGAACCTTCACCTTCGCCATTACCGGCTGAATCGTCGTGACGCGGTTGCTGCCGTGTCTTTCCATGGAGACGGGGCTGGTCAAGGCCTCACGGAAGTCGTCCCCTTTGCCGCCGAAGACGATGCGGGCGATGTTGGGCTTGCGGTCGGAGGGCTTCCGGGTGTCGATCACGATCCACGCGGTCAGCGGCGAGCCGCGGAGCGGGCAGCGAATACGCACCGCCCGGCTGTTCACCACGCCCGGCAGCCCGTTGGCGTCGGAAAAATCTCCCGCCCGCCAGACGTGGTGAGCCATCGAGTTGTGTTCGTCGTCCAGTTCGACCGGCCTCAATTCACCGCCGCCGGCAAGGCCGACCAGCAGCGACAACGTCAGGATGGCACATAAAAACCTGCACATGTGAGGGTCTCCTGTATCCGACGGCGACATCGTACCGCACCACCGGCGCCGCGCATAGCTCGCCGTGGGTATCGCCTCCCCGCAATGGACGCCGCAAGTGCCGGAATGTTTGGTCGCGAAGTGAAAAGTGAAGAAGAATGCCCCGCGGTCACATCCGCTCTTTGGCCGCGGCGCCGGGTGTGCGACGGCTGGCGGTGCGGACGGTCCATTTCAGCGTGTCCAGGTAGTCCAGCAGCGGGATGGCGTACTTGCGCGACACACCCAGGGCGTCGCGGAACTCGGCGGTGGTAAACCCGCTGGCGGTTCGGAACAGCTCCAGCACGGCGGCCTTGGCCTGCTCAATGGCCGAGGGGTGCATCGCCACCTTCCGGTCCAGCCGCACGATCTGCCCGCCTTCATCCAACCGTGTCAGCAACGCCTCGAGCCGGTCCTCGGCGACACCCACCTTCCTGGCCAGGTCGGCCGGCAGCGGGGGTTCCAGGGCGGCCTGCTCCAGGTTCCGCACGATCCGCCCGCACAGTTCGATGTCCTCCGCGGGCAGGCGGGTCGAATGCCCCTCAAGAGCCAGCACGTTCCCGCTGCGGTCCAGGCGGCCGCGTCGGTGGAGGTGGTCCAGCGCCAGGTTCAGCAGCGGCGTCGAGGCGCCCAACTGGTCGCGGAGGTCCCCCGGGGCCACGCCCAGGCGCAGGGGGTGGGTGTTGTGGAAATCGCTCAGCGCCTCGATGGTCCGGGCGGCGAGTTCTTCCACCGCAGCGGCGTGAATGTATCGGCCATCGGTTTCCAGCACTGTCTGTGAGTCCCGGAGTTCCTTCAGCAGTTCGGCGGCGGCTTGCTCGGGCAGGTTGGCGCGGGCGGCGAGTTCGGAGAGTCTCAGCGGGGTGTCGGCCTCGCGGAGAATCTGCTCGAGCCAGCGGGGGGGGCTGTCCAGGGCGTCGCGTCTTGCCGAGAGCTTCTCGACGGTCCAGGGACGGTTGCGTCGCAGCTTGATGTCGCCGGCGTCGAGGATGCGTCCGCCGCCGAGGGTGGTCACCCGTCCGCCGGCAACGCCTGCCAGTTGTCCGCGGATCGCGAACCGGTCGCCCGGCGCCACCGGCAGCGGTTCGCGCAGGCGGAGTTGCACCAGGCGCGACTCGCCGGGGGACACCGTGCGGGCGCCGTCCAGGATGGCGCACTTGCCCATGCGTTCGGCGGTGCCCAGGTGTACGTGGACCTCGGCGTTGTCCGGCAGGGGGGTGGGCAGGTGCGGCAGGAGCGTCAGGTCGGCCTCGCAGCAGGTCACGCTGCGGCAGGTATCCGGCGCGCACAGCAACGTGCCGCGCCCGACCGTGGCAGCCGGGGTGTCGGAGAGGTTCAGCGCCACGCATTCCCCCGCGCGGCCGACTTTTTCCGAGCGGCCATACACTTCCAGCGTTCGCACACGGCAGGAGATGTCGGCCGGCAGCGCCTGGAGCGTGTCGCCCACGCGGACCTGCCCGGCGGTGGGGATGCCCGTGGCGACCGTGCCGAACCCCTTTACCGCGAAGGACCGCTCCGACCACTGGCGGAATCGGCCGAGGTGACGGCTGGGCTGCACGGAGTCGACTACGCCATTGAGTGCGGCGAAGAAGTCATCGAACCCCTCGCCGGTGATGTTGGACACCGGGCAGATCGGGGCGTTTTCCAGGAAGGTTCCCTGCAGGAAGCCGCGGACGTCGGCGAGGACCATCTGGCGGAGTTCCTCGTCGATGAGGTCGATCTTGGTCAGCGCCACCAGCCCCGCCCGACAGCCGAGGATCGTCAGCAGGTCCATGTGCTCGCGGGTCTGGGGCATGACCGAGTCGTCGGCGGCGATCACCAGCACCACCACGTCCACCCCGTGGGCACCGGCGACCATGTTGCGGATGAAGTCGACGTGTCCGGGCACGTCCACGATGCCCACGATGCGGTCGTCGGCCATCGTGCAGGGAGCGAAACCCAGTTCGATGGTCAGCCCGCGCTGCTGCTCGGCGGTGAGGCGGTCGGTATTGCACCCGGTCAGCAGGCGGACCAGCGCGGTCTTGCCGTGGTCCACGTGGCCGGCGGTGCCGAGCATGATGTTCTTCCGCGGGGCATCGGTCATGGCGGCGATTATATCGCGCTCGGCCGCGGGAGACCATGCAGGGGTCGGCAGGCTACTTTGCCAGCAGCGAGCGAAGGTAGGTCGCCTCGGTTCGCGCGACCTCGGCCGGCTCGTCGCCCATCCATTCGACCGAGATGTAGCCTTCCACGCCGCGGTCCCGGAGCCCCTGGACGATGGCGGGCCAGTCCATCTCGCCTTCGGCCAGCAGCGTTCGCTGCTTGTCCCGCAGGTTGGTGGCGTGTACGTGGCGGGTCCATGGGGCGAGTTGCTTGAGCGCCTCGATGGGCTCGTCGGCAAAGGTCGAGGGCTGGAAGATGAACACGACGTTCGGCCGATCCACTCGGCGGATGAGGTTCAGCGACGCCTGGAGGGTGTCCATGAGGTTGTGGGGGTGGGTTTCCAGTGCCCACAGCAGGTCGGGGGCCTGGTCGGCGAGCGTCTGCAGGGCACAGATCGCCCGGTGCCACTGGGCTTCGTCGGCGTCGGCGGACCCGACCTTGCCGGTGAAGCAGCGGATGCCCCGGGCGCCCAGCGTGCGTGCGGCCGCGATCGCCTCGCCTCCGCGTTGGATGCTGGCGGTCACGCTCTCCTCGGAGCTGGTGAAATCGAAGTAGGGCGAGAGCATCGCCACTTCCAGACCGGCCTTCTCGAGTTGCCCGGCCAGTTCGCCCAGTGCCCCGCCGTCCAGCATCTCCACGTGGGGATACCATATCTCGATGCCGTCATACCCGGCATCGGCGACGATGGGCCAGATCTCCTCGATGGGCTTCTCGACGAGGCGGTCCTTGCCCCACTTGTTCTTCTGGAAGGCGATGGTGCAGTAGCTGATGCGGATCATGTTCTCTCCCGGAGTTGCTTGCCGTGGTCGGCGGGGCAGTATAGGCTGGCCGGCTGATTTGCACAACCCGGGGCAACGCTCCGCCAATACGAAAGAAGAACCGATGATCCCCCTTGCAATCCTCGCCGCAGACAGGAACCTCAACGCCCCGGCCAACCTGGAAACAATTCCCGACGCATACGACGTGAAGGCCGTGCCCGACTGGCATGGCCTCTCGGACGCAGAATTGCTGGATCTGTGTCGCTCGGCGGAAGTGGTCGTCACCGGACGGCGTTCGCCACGATTGCCCCAAGCCCTCATCGACGAGGTCGGCCGGCTGCGATGGGTGTGCCACCTGTACGGGACGGTTCGCCACCTGGTTCGGCGCGAGCACATCGAAGCGGGCATTACCGTCACCAACTGGGGCGACTCGCAACGCCCTGTGGCCGAGGGCACGGTGGCGCTGCTGCTGGCGCAGCTCAGGCAGATCGTCGCCCTGGACCGCTACTGCCGCACCGGCGTGGACGAGCGGGCCTGGCAGGACTACAACCCCAACCTGCGGAACCTGCGGGTGGGGCTGTACGGCTTCGGGCCCATCGGCAGGCAAGTGGGCGAGATGCTCCATGCCCTGCAGGCGAAGCTTGCGATCTACGACCCCTACGCCGAAGAGGTGTGGGAGGGCGTGGAGGTGTGCGATTCGCTGGAGGAACTGTTCGACACCTCCCAGGCGGTCTGCGTCTTGTGCGGGCTCAACCGGCAGACCGAGAATTCGGTGACCCGCGAACTGATGCTGCGCCTGCCCCAGGGCGGGGTGCTGATCAACACCGCCCGCGGGCCCATCGTGGACGAAGAGGCGGCCGCCGAACTCGCCGGGGAAGGACGGATCATCGTCGGTGCCGACGTCATATGCGACGAGGGCGACTGGCCTAGCTCGCCGCTGGCGAAGGTGCCGAACACCGCCCTGACGCATCACGTGGTCGGTCCCGGCAAGGGCTACACGCCCGGGCGCGAGCCCATCCGCCCGCTTCCGGAGTACGTGACCGAAAACCTGCAGCGGTACCTCGACGGCCGCGATCTGACCTACACGATCTCCCCCGAGCAGTACGACCTGAAGACCTAGGGCGGGCAGGCAGGCTGCGCCGCCCTACCGAACCATTCCACGGGTTCGAGGCAGACGGCTGGGCCATTCAGGGCCGCAGCGGATTCCGCAAACGCCACCGGGTGGCCTTGGCGTTCAGCGCTGTTGGGCGAAGCACGGGTGTCCGTGCCAACGGCGAGAACTCTTCCCCCGCTTGGGGGGAAGTACCTGCGAAGCAGGCGATGGGGGCTTGTGGCGGTTCGATGGAGAACAAGTGGCCCGGTGCTCCGGAGAGGTGCCTCCAGCGCCGCCGAGGCCGGTCCATTACGAACATCGGGCGGCAGGGGATGCAATCAGACTTGCCCAACCATTGTTGCGTTCTGCCACCGACCGCCCGTGGCGTCGGCGCGACGTGTAGAATATGCCGCTTGTTCCGGGGGTTCCGCTTCCCTCCACCCCCGGCAATTTTCTGTCGGCCCTTCGGGCCTTGGGCTGCTGACGACGGGCGAAAGGCAGGATGACGAACCGTTTCTTCTTCGAGTTGCAAAGCCCGGCAAACCGTTTCCTCTCCCTCCAAAGCCGTCGATCTTCTGAGGTCCCTGGCTCGCAACGGCGGGCAGGCAAGCTGCCCGCCCTACCGAGACACCCCACCGCCGTTCGGAGCGGCACGGGCTTAGGGAGACAGCCGTGGCACCCGGCCAGGTCAATTCCAGCCCCATTGCGGATTCTGTCAAACGCCACCGGGTCGCCTTGGCGTTCAGCGCTGTTCGGCGCAGCCCCCATCGCCTGCTTCGCAGGCTCTTCCCCCCAAATGGGGGAAGGGTTATTGCCCACAGCCGGCAGCAAACTTGTCGGTGGCGAATAACCGGGCGGTGTAAGCCCCCGGGAAAGGGCACCCCCCAAGAGCGAGCCCCGGCGGGGCGGCACGAGGTTACGTCAACCAGACGGCATGTTTCTCCGCTTCGCGTAGAGACATGGCACCCCGAGGACCGCCCCCATCGCCTGCTTCGCAGGCACTTCCCCCCAAATGGGGGAAGGGTTATTGCCCACAGCCGGCAGCAAACTTGTCGGTGGCGAATAACCGGGCGGTGTAAGCCCCCGGGAAAGGGCACCCCCCAAGAGCGAGCCCCGGCGGGGCGGCACGAGGTTACGTCAACCAGACGGCATGTTTCTCCGCTTCGCGTAGAGACATGGCACCCCGAGGACCGCCCCCATCGCCTGCTTCGCAGGCACTTCCCCCCAAATGGGGGAAGGGTTATTGCCCACAGCCGGCAGCAAACTTGTCGG
>JBKHHV010000034.1:0-18023 GCA_046539005.1 Phycisphaerae bacterium | reverse complement strand
CAGATCCTGCAGATCCCGTCCGTCTTCCTGGTCGACCGCATCCGCCGCCGCAAAGCGATGGTGGTTATCGCTTCCATCCTCAGCCGCCTGATGTGGTTGGTGGTCGCGGCGCTGCCGTGGTTCTTCCCGCCGGACATGCGCATTCCGCTGCTGGTCGGATCGCTGCTGGTGTACTTCGGGCTGGGTGCGATCTCCGGCTGCGCGTTCAACTCGTGGATGCGCGACCTGATCCCCGAGAGCATCATGGGCAGCTACTTCGCCCGGCGTATGGCGGTGTCGATCGCGCTGGGGGCGGGATTAAGCCTGGCGGCCGGCTTCGGGGTCGACTTCACGAAGCGGTGGCTGGGCGTGGAGGCGCTGCCCTACAGCGTGCTGTTCCTGCTGGGGGCGGTCGCCGGGTTGGCCGGGGCGGTTGCGCTGGCGCGCATTCCCGAACCGCGAATGGCGCCCCCCGAGGGCAAACGCGGCATGCTGGCGGTACTCAGCACGCCTTTCCGCGACCACAACTACCGCCGGCTGCTGGTGTTCCTGGGCTGGTGGAACTTCGCGATCAACCTTGCCGGGCCGTTCTTCGTGGTCTACATGCTTCAGCGGCTTGGGCTGACCATTGCCTGGGTGCTGGTGCTTGCGGTGGTGAGCCAACTGGTGAACGTGCTGTTCCTGAAACTGTGGGGACGGCTGGCGGACCTGTTCAGCAACAAGTCGGTGCTGGCGGCGTCGGGGCCGATGTTCGTGCTCAGCATCGTGCTGTGGGTGTTCACCACGCTCCCGGAGAAGCACTTTCTGACGATTCCGCTGCTGTTCTTTATCCACGCCTTTGCGGGGATGTCCACGGCCGGGGTGAGCCTGTGCGCGGGCAACCTGGCTTTGAGGTCGGCTCCCAAGGGGGAGGCAACCGCCTACCTGGCGACCAACTCACTGGTCTCCGGCATGGCGGCGACGATCGCGCCGATCCTGGGCGGCCTGGCGGCCGACTGGTTCGCGACGCAGGAGGTCGCGGTGACGCTGAGCTGGTCGTCCACCGGAGGCGGGCAGTGGGCCATGCCGGCCCTGTCGCTGCGCGGGCTGGACTTCCTGTTCATCGCGTCGTTTCTGTTCGGACTGTACGCAATGCACCGGCTGCTGGCGGTCAAGGAAGAGGGCGAGGCCGAGGAGGGCGTGGTGCTCACGCAGTTCTACTCCGAGGTCCGCAAGAGCGTGCGCCACGTCTCGAACGTGGCCGGCCTGCGTCACCTGACTTACTTCCCGTACGTGGTCGCCCGTCGACTGAAACCGGAAGAAAAGATCCAGGAGCCCGACCAGTCCGGCCCGGCCGAGTGATCCGCCGGCTTACAGCGCCTCGGCGTCGGGGTGGGTGCCCAGGTGCAGGGCGATCTGGTGGGAGAGTTCGGCGATCTGGAACGGCTTGCTGAGGAAGCCGACTGCACCGGCTTCCAGGCATTCGGAGACGATTTCTCCCTTGGTAAAGCCCGAGGAGATCAGCACGTCCAGGTCCGGCTCGATCTGACGAAGCTGGCGGAGTGTGTCGGCCCCGCCCAGGCGTGGCATGATCAGATCCAGCACCACGATGTCCACCTCGCCGGAATGCCTGCGGACATACTCAATTGCCTCCACGCCGTCACGGCAGAGCGCGACCTCGTAGCCCAGGTTCCGCAAGGCCGTGGCGGCAAAATTGCGGACGATCTCCTCGTCGTCCACCACCATCACCCGCCCGCGGCCGTACACGTAGCTGGTAACGGGCAGCGAGCCGGCCGGTCTTTGCTGCACGCTGTGCATCGGCAGCAGGAGCCGCATCACCGTACCTTCGCGCGGACGCGAGTAGCACTCGATGAGTCCCTGGTGGCTTCGGATGCTCCCATAGGCGCCCGCCAGCCCCAGCCCGGTTCCCTCTCCGTGGGGCTTGGTGGTGAAGAACGGCTCGAAGATCCGCTCGACCACCTCGGGGGCCATGCCCACGCCCGTGTCGGTCACCGAGACCTCCACGTACGACCCGGGGGCAATCTCGCCGCTGCGCAGCCGGCAGTACTCGCTGTCCAACTCGACGTTGCGGGTGGCGAACGTCAGTGTTCCGCCGTCGGGCATGGCGTCCCGGGCGTTGACGCCCAGGTTCAGCAGCACGTTCTGCAACTGCGTCGGGTCGCCGGAGACCAGGGGCGACTCTGCCTCCAACTCCCGGCGGACCTCAATCTTCCGGTCGATGCTGTGGGACAGCAGGCCGGTGACCTCGATCACCAGTTCGTGCAGGTTCACCTCGACGGTCCGAATCCGCCCGCGCCGGGCGAAGCCCAGCAGTTGCTTGGTCAGGTCGGCCGCACGTCCCGAGGCGAGGCTGATCTGCTCGACCAGCGGGGCAAGCTCCGAGTTTTCCTCCAAGCCCAGTTCCAGGAGTTGCGCATTGCCCAGGATGCCCGTCAGCAGGTTGTTGAAATCGTGGGCGATTCCGCCGGCCAGTTGCCCGATGGACTCCAACTTCTGTGACTGTCGCAACTGCTCCTGCAGCATGCGTGACTCGGTAACGTCCTTGATGAACGCCAGCACCCGGTCCTGCGACAACTGCACCGCATCGAGCGTGACGTACAGCGTTCGGCCGTCCTTGCGACGGTAGGCGCTCTCGCCGCTGACCTTGCCCTTGCTGAGCACTTCGCCGAATCGCTGCATCCCCGCCCGTTTTTCTTCCTGGGTGAGCAGTTCTCCCAGCGACATGCCGGTAAGCTCGGCCGACGTGTAGCCGGTCATGCGGCAGGCGGCCTGGTTGACCTCCACGTAGTTCGCGTTCCGGTCGAGCACGAAGATCGCATCGGGGGCGTTCTCCACGTAGGTGCGATACCGCTGCTCGCTCTGCAGCAGGGCGTTGGACGCACGTCGGTAGCGGTTCATGGCCATCGCCACCAGCAGTCCGCCGACCAGGCACGCGGCCAGGAACACCAGGCGGGTCCACAGGGCGTGAGGCGGCACGTCCAGCAACAGCGAGTCGACGAAGGACATCGGCTCGTGGAACAGCATGAACCGCAGGTTCTCGCTGAAGAAGAAGTACTCGTACACCCCATCGGCGATCCAGAACGCAACTCCGAAAGCCATCGCGATCAGCATGATGCGAACCGTGTTGTTCCGCGTCTCAGCGATTGGGGTCTCCCTCGATCGTGGTGTACACCTGGTCGGCCACGCTCAACAGCGAATCAGGGACATGGAAGCCGATGCGCCGGGCGATCTGGAGGTTCACCGCCAAGGTCTTGGGGTCCTCGAAAATCTGGGGCAGATCGCGGGGGGTGGCTCCGTGGAAAATTGCGGCCATCACTCGGGCATGGTACCGTCCCACCTCGGCAATATCCCGCTCGACCATGCCCAGCAGGACCCCCCGTCGAACGTGGCGCGGCCCCAGCGGCGACCACGTGACCACGTCGTGCGAGAATGCCGGTTCCAGGATGTCCGGAAGGTTGGACGGATGCTCACCGCGATGGTCGGAGATCCAGATCGCATCCACCTGGGGGGCAAGCTCCCCGATCGCCCGTGCCGCATTCTGCCGGCACTGCTCGTCGCTGATGCCGGTTTCGGCTGCGTGGACGACAACGACCCGAAAGCCCATTTCCCGCCCCACCTTCCTCAGGTCCGACACGTTTGCGTAGAGATAGCCTTCCTCGGTATCCTCGGCTACCACCCCCAGTCGTTTGAAACGGGCGATGTTGTGGAACGCCCGTCCCTGGCGGATGTACTTGTCCGGATCGCATTTGGCGTGCAGGTGGTCTCGCCCGGAGTCATGTGCCGAGTTGGATATTCCGGCCTGGATGGGGTCGGTGGTCGAGACGACCATGGTGGGCACGGAATGCCCGTCCCTCAGATCGACCCCCGCCCAGGTTCCCATGGCGATCATGAGGTCGATCTCGCCGTTCTCCAGACGACGCAGCACGTCCTGGCGGTTATCTCTGCGTCGCTGTTTGTTCCAGTTGGCCGACCAGTACGCCTGCGGCACGAACCGGATATACTCGCTCGACATGCGGCGGCAGATCGCTTTCCAGAGTTCCTGGGTCCGTTGTGTGCCATCTGCGGGTGGCAGTTCGGTGTCGGCCACCCATCCCATCTCCGCCAGTGCCTTCGCTACCGCCCGCAGATGCCGCGGATACTCCAGGTAAGGCCCGCCTTCGTAATAGCCCACCCGCCAAGGCCTGCCGTTGTTGGTGATCGGGGCTCGGTCGCGCAGGGCCTTGCGGTCCTGCAGATACCAGGCATAGCCCAAAGAAACCGCCGCCGCCAGCAGCAGCCCAAGGATCATCCCTCGTCGAGCCCAGCATCCGGAGGGACAGGTTGTCGCGTCATCCGTGTTCATGGTCTGGACTTATGGATACTGCGATCCTGTTTGTACCATTCTAGGCCTGCTGAAAGGCAAGAGACCGGTGAGAAAATCGCACGAAGTTCCCGCGAAACAGATATCGGAGCCGGTCCATTTGCTCATGAAGCTTGTTTGCGCGTTTCGCCATCTCCCTGGTCAACATGCGGTCGCCCGGGCCCACGTGCCCGTCGCCGAGGAAGCCGATCACGACGACGGTTCGCTGAAGCGCGGCTGTTCGCGTCGGCCGCTGGGCAGCCTGCCGACGCTGACCGACGTTTCGGGCTCGCGATGGCGAACCAGGCGTTGCACCGATTCCGCGGCGACCCAGGCTCCACATAGCTCTTGAGCGTATGAAGGGCCGGTGCTACGCTGGCTCGTCAAGGAAGGACCCTTCTCCATGGACATGAAGATCCGCTGCAGCGAGTGCCGCAAGAAGATATCCGTCGACGAAGGCTTTGCCGGCGGGATGGCACGCTGCCCGTACTGCAAGGCGATCGTGCCGGTCCCGGCAGACAAAGCCCTTAACGGGGCGAAACGACCGGCCGCCCCAAAGATGCGCCCCGGCACGCCGCGACCTTCGGCGCCGTCGGCTGCCTCCATAGCCCGACCGGCCACGCCGCCCGGCAGAACCCCCCCCGTCGCTTCCAAGCCTCCTGCGCCGCCCGCTTCCGGTAAGAGGGGTAGATCGGCCGCTCCTTCCCGCCCCGAGCAGGTGGTAATGGCCAAGCCCGTCCGCATGCAGGGAGCTTTCACGCTCGTGCTCATCGGGCTGCTGCTGGTGGTCGTGGGGGCATTGGTATACGTGCTGATCTCCATTGCCTCCACGCCCTCCGAACCCGAAACCGCCGGCGGGGGCGGACGACCCGCCCCCAGCACCGAGCCGGCGGACGTCGGCGAGGCGCCCCCGGAGGTCAACCCGTTCGTGCCCAACCCCGATCGGCCTGCGATTTTGCACGAGGTCGGCGTCGAGCCCCCGGTGGCCTACCTGCTGGATACCGGCGGTTCCATGAGCCCGATCTTCAACTGGGCGGTGGACCTGGTGCGGGCGTCGGTGATCTCGCTGGGCAAAGACAACACCGCGATCGTCGTCGCCCTGAAGGACTACAGCACCGACGGAGCGACCACGCTGTTTGACGGGGCGGTCTCCGGCGGCAAAGCCACTTCCACGAAGCTGATGGAATGGTCCGAGACGGTCTATCCCAGCGGTCCGACCGACCCGGCCATCCCCCAGGCCGTCACCGCGGCGATGCAGATCAAACCGAAGACCGTCGCGCTGATCACCCGCCAAGCCATCGACAACGAGAAGGCGATCGAGGCGCTGGCGAAGGTCAAACCCGCCGGCGGGAAGCTGCTGTTGATCGCCGTCGGTCCCGACCGCATCGACCGCGAGGCACACGTGAAACTCGCCGACAAGCTCGGCGCAACCTACCGCTGGGTGCCCGGCTACCGCCTGCGCGAGCTGCGCGACCAGGCCGAGATGGACTGATCCACAATAAGTCGAAGGCCGCTCACTTGCCGACGGCGCTCGCAGGTGGTACATTCCGACCCATGCCCGTATCAAGGAACAGGATCGAGAAGAACCTTGCAAGGATTCGCGAGAACATCCGCGCCGCGTGCGACCGCTCGCATCGCTCTGCGGAAGACGTTTCCATCGTTGCGGTGACCAAGACGGTGGAGTTGGACACCATCCGCAACCTGCTCGACGCCGGGCTGACCGAGTTCGGCGAGAGCCGCGCCCAGCAGCTTACCGACCGGGCTGCTGAACTGGACGCCTACCTGCAGCGACGGCGCAACGAACTGCCCGCCCCGGTCCGCTGGCACATGATCGGCCACCTGCAGCGCAACAAGGTCAAGAGCGTACTCAAGGCCTCGACCATCGTGCACTCGGTGGATTCGCTGCGGTTGGCCGAGGAACTGCAGGACCGCGCTTCGCGCACCGGGCTGACCGTGGAGGTCTTCGTGCAGGTCAACTGCTCGCAGGAGTCGCAGAAGTACGGCGTGCCGGTGGGGGCGGCCCCGCACCTGGGAGAGATGATCTGCACCTTCCCCAGCCTGCGGCTGGTGGGATTGATGACCATGGCCCCGCTGACCAAAGACCGAGACGCGATCCGCCAGAGCTTCGCCCGCCTGCGCGAGATCTACAACGACATGCAGCGCGACGGCATCGCGGCCAAGACCTTCCGCCACCTGTCGATGGGGATGAGCAAAGACTACGAGATCGCCGTGGAGGAAGGGGCAACCCTGCTGCGGATCGGCTCGGCCCTGTTCGAGTAGGGCTTCCGGGCGGCCATCACGGTAACCCGTCGTCAGGAGCAAGTCACAGCAGATAGCGCATGGGCCGCAGAGAAACGCTGTGTCCTCCTGAGGCCGATCCGGCAATTCCGTTCTGTCGGGAATGCCCGGGACGACGGCGGGTTGGCTTGGCGTTCCGCGCTGTCGGCTGAATATCCCGGCCGTCTGCCGTTCCCGCGAAGCTATTGGGCTTTGTGGGTCTTGTGCTCCGGGTGAAGGCCATCCGGATCGTTGACTTCCGCGCCGCGGGGCGCCGCGACCGGCCCTTCCCGAAGGGGATCATTGGTCTCCTGCATCCAGCGGTCCAGCCGTCTGCGGAGATCGTCCAGCACGTCCCGGTATCCCGGCGAACCGGCGAGGTCGCACGCCTCGTTGGGGTCGCCTGCGAGGTCGTAAAGTTGCTCGGGGGCGGGGGGCTGTTCTGCCAGTGCGCTGTCGAGGTAGAGGTCCTTGGAGAGGCTGTTGTCGATGTTCGGCAGGACGGGCCTGCGGCGGTCGTCGTAGCGGCGGATATACTTCCAGCGTTCGGTCCGGATGCACCGCTTCGGCTCGTAGGCCGCGTGGTAGGTGACCTCGGAGAATATCTCGTCGTGGATGCGGTCTACCTCGCCGGTGACCAGGGGACGAACGCTGCTGCCGGTGAGCCAGTCGGGACGATCGATACCCGCCAGGTCGCAGATCGTGGGGAACAGGTCCACCTGCGAGACCATCGCGTCGATTACCTTCCCGCCGGTGAATCCGCCCGGTCCGCGGAGAATCAGCATCACGCCGATGCCATGGTCGGTGAGATTGCACTTCATCTTGGGGAAGGCGATGCCATGATCGGTGGTGGCGATGACCAGCGTGTTATCGGTAAGCCCGGCCTCGTCGAGCGCCCGGAACACGTTGCCCATGCGGCGGTCGAGGTCGAGGGCGCTGTCGGCGTAGGCGGCGATGTCGCGGCGGACGTCGGGCGTGTCGGGCAGGGGGGCCGGCGGACGAATGTATCGCGGGTCGGTGCGGGGCGGCTCGCCGGCGTCGATGTCCGGCGAGGCCACGAAGTTGCGACCCAGCCGATGCGTCTGCGAGAACCCTACCGCCAGAAAGAACGGCTGCCGGTCGGGGGCATTCTTCAGGAATTCCACGGCCGCCTCATCGGCCCGGTCGTCCGCCCCACCGAGGTCCTGGTCGTAGGTGTCGGGCTGCTGGCGCCGCCAGCCGACGTGCTCAAAGCCAGAGATCGCCGTGTGGTACCCGCCGCGTTGGCGCAGGACGCACGCCAGATGCCTGCTGTAGTCGTTCAGCGAGAAGCCCCGGTGCGCCAGGCCGATCATCCCTGCCGAATGGGCCGGCTGACCGGTCACCAGCCCGGCCCGCGAGGGCGAGCAGGTAGGCCCGGCGCAGAACGCCTGGCGGAACAGCACGCCTTCCTCGGCCAGGTTCTGCAGGTGGGGCGTGGCGATGCCGTACCCGTAGGGCTGAATGTAGCGGCCGGTGTCGTGGGAATGGATGTACAGGATGTTCGGGCGGTCCATCGGGGGCTCCTTCGTGATCTGCGAACGTGACCCCGAGTGTACCGTTCCCGGCACCGAGGGCAAGCCTCAGCGTTCCTCGGCCGCGGGGTGGGGGGCATGCTCCAGCCTGCGCCGCCAGCTTCCGACCACGGCGAAAGCCAGCATCCCAAGGTGGGCGATCGTCTCGGCGGTTTCCTCCAGTCCCCTGTCAATGACCTTCTCGCCGGGGATGAACTTGAACACGCGACGGTCGATCAGCAAGGCGACGAAATACGCCACGAACATGAACACGGCGGCCGACGGTTTCGTTGCGGTTTTGGTGGAAGACAAGAAGTCGGCTTCTGAGTAAAATGCGGCTGTCAGTTACGTTAAGGCAGCATTCGGCAGGCGGGCCTCGAAGGGTTGAGCGGGAACAGAATGGCCTCGGCGCGAAAAAAGCGGCAGGGCTGGAGGGAGCACCAGTCCTGCCGTTGCTTAAGGGTCGGCCAGGAGGGGTGCCGACTGGCCGGGATTCTAACCCCGGCATTCCCGATCGTCAACCGTTATGACGCAACGGCATACAGAGGCGTGGTTTAAGTATTGAGTCCCCAGCAGCCAAGCGCCCCGGCTCAAAGCCCCGGCAGTTCGGCCACGAGTTCCTCGATGGTCGTTCGGCCGCGGAGGGCAGCCAACATGCCCACGTCGGAGAGCGAGAGTGTCTCGGACTGCTGGATGGCCTTATCCAGTTTGGCGGCCGGTTTGCGGTTGAGAATCATCCGCCGGATGTTCTCATCCGGCACGAAGACCTCGAAGAGCCCCATGCGCCCCTGGTAGCCGGACTGGTGGCAGGCGTCGCACCCGCTGCCCTGGTAGAGATGGGCCGATTCGCCTTCCTGCACCAGTTCCCGGACCTTGGGCTCGATGATCATCTCGGCCGTCTCGGGCAGTTCGGTCCTGCACTCGGGGCAGATTGTCTTCACCAGCACCTGGGCCATCACGCAACGCAGGGCGGTCGCGAGGAAGAACGGGTGCACGCCCAGAAACAGCAGCGTCTCCACGGCACGGCTGGCACGAGCGGCATGGGTGGTTGCCAGCACCAGGTGTCCGGTATTGGCGGCGCGAACGGCGGTGACGGCCGTCTCGGTGTCGCGAATCTCGCCGACCATGATGACGTCGGGGTCCTGGCGAAGCAGGGCGGTCAGCATGTCGGCATACCCCAAGCCGATCCGGGGGTTGATGGAGGTCTGGTTGACGTGCTTGAGGTCGTATTCGATCGGGTTTTCGATGGTTACGATTTTGCGGTCTCTTCCGGCGATCTCACGCAGCATGGCGTACAGCGAAGTGGTCTTTCCGCTGCCGGTGGGCCCGGAGACCAGCATCAACCCGTGGGGACGGTCGATCATGTCGCGCACGGCGTCCATCTGGGAATCCAGGAGGCCCAGGTCCGGAAGGTCCATGAGCCCCACCGTGCGGTCGAACAGGCGGACGACCATGTCCTGTCCATGGAGGGAGGGCACCACGCTGATGCGCAGTTCCACCGTTCGGTCGCTGACCTCCAACTTCAGGCGGCCTTCATCGGGGCGGCGATGCTCTGCGACGTCCATGCCCGAGATGCTCTTGACGTGACCGATGATGCGTTTGCCGAGGTCGGAGGGAATTTCCGCCTGTTTGCGCAGGTCACCGTCCACGCGAAACGCCAGCGTGTCCAGCTCCTTCTGTGCGAGCAGGTGGACATCACTTACCTGGTGATGCACGGCCGTGTCGACGATGTTGTTCCAGATGGCCGAGGGTTCAGGGCCGACTTCGAGCAGTTGTTCGCGGGCGAGGATCGGTTCCATGGGCATTGGGGGGTCAGGATTCATCCTGCTTCTGGTCCAGCAGGCGGTTGGCATCGTCGAGGTTCTTCGCTATGGGAATCAGTTCCGGCAGGTTGACGGTCTTCAGCAGTCGCAGGACGGCCGGTCGGGGCCGGGCGACGACCATGGGGGCTTGGCGCTCCTGGGCATACTGATGGAGCGTGAAAATTGCTCCGATGCCCGCGGAGTTGACGAAGGTGACGTTTCCCAGGTCCAGCACGACCCCGCTGACTTCCCGGTCGGCTGTCTGCTGGCGGACCTGCTCGGCGAAATCCTCGCGGGCACGCCATTCCATCTTCTCGGGGCAGTAGAGCGTGATCCGGCCTTCGTCGTCTGATTGGACCTGAAACTCCATAACCATCCTTTCGGTGCTGAAGGAACCCCCGGGGCGAAAGTTCTACCAGAGGTTCCATCGGCTAAGAGTAGGTTCGGCAACAACGAACTTCAACCGAAGGAAGGATTTCCGTCGCTGCTGCAGAGGAGTACGCACTCGCACGGCCGACAAAGCTCATCCGGCAGAGCGAAAAAAAAGCTCGGGTCTTCGAGGAAGGCCCGAGCGCGTCCACGAAACCCTCGTGTCAAGTGCCTTTGAGTTTCCATCTGCGGTGGGTCGTGGACCTAATCTGAATGTAGTATATGCACCATGCCTAAGCCAAAACGACCTTGGCGGGGAAGAAAGTTCTTCCATGCGCAAAACGGACCTTCATCCACACATGGTGCTCCTCTCAGTACATGAAATCCTGTATATTCTCCACAAACAGGCGAAAATGCCGATATTTGTCGTAACCTTTGTCTGAAACAAACGATCCAAAGACAATACTGCCGTTTTGATAACCGATGGAAAGGGCATAATGCCCTGGTGGCGATTGACAGCGACGGAAAATGGGTGTATGTAGGAATTACGGTAAAACCCCCCGGTAGTGGGTAGGGGGCAGCCGGAGACCTTTGCGCCCAATTCATCAGCCGTCCCGAGGTCCGAAGCAGTAAGAAACTCGCCCTGCGCTTCTGCGCAGGTTCCGAAGCTGGGCCAGCTCTCCCCCTGGCTGGCCCGCACTCGGCAGACTCGGCGTGCCCGGCTGGGTCTGCCCTTTTTTCGCGCATCGGGCGATCGAAACCGCCATCGGTTGGCCGGACCGCATCGGCTGTGCTACCATGAACTTGGGCAACGGTTCCGACGCCCCTGCGACGGAGGCATTTGCGGAACCATTCCACGCCAAAGGAGCTATGCATGGTCCAGTCGGAAGGACACATCAACCTGCAGGGGCTTCGCGGACAGACCCGCAGCCAGCCCGAACCGTTCGTCCTGGTCATCTTCGGGGCCTCGGGCGACCTTACCTCCCGTAAGCTCATGCCGGCCGTCTGCAGCCTGTTCTGCCAGCAGCACCTGCCGGAGGATTTCATCCTGCTGGGATACGGCCGAACCGAGATGACCGACGACGAATTCCGCCAGAAGGTCCTCGAGGAGTCGGAGCTTCGCTGCAAACGCGAGGACCGCTGCCAGACCCGTTGCGAGAAGTTCGTGGAGCATCTGCACTACCAGCACGGGCAGTATGACGATTCGGACGATATCGGCCGGCTCAAGCAGCGCATCGGGTCGCTCTGTGACGAGCGGGACATGCCCCCCAACTGCCTTTTCTACCTGTCCACGCCGCCGCGGGTGTTCGGCACCATCGCGAGCCTGCTGGACGCCAACGGCCTGGCGAGGCGGTCCAACGGGGACGGCGAGCCGTGGTCCCGCATTGTCATCGAGAAGCCGTTCGGGTACGACCTGGCGACTGCCAGCGATCTGAACGTGCAGCTCAGTGAGGCCTTCGACGAGGAGCAGATCTACCGCATCGACCATTACCTCGGCAAGGAGACGGTGCAGAACCTGCTGGTGCTGCGGTTCGCCAATGCGATCTTCGAGCCGCTGTGGAACCAGAAGTACGTCGATCACGTGCAGATCACGGTCGGGGAGACGCTGGGCGTCGAGGGGCGAGGCAGCTACTACGACCGGGCCGGCGCGATCCGCGACATGGCCGCCAATCACATGATGCACCTGCTGAGCCTCGTGGCGATGGAGCCGCCGGTGTCCCTCTCGGCCGACGCGGTGCGCGACGAGAAGGTGCAGGTGCTGCGGGCACTTCGGCCGATTTCCCCGGAGTGTGCGGCCGGTGAGGTGGTGCAGGGGCAGTACACCGCCGGCGAGGTCGATGGCGAGCAGGTGCCCGGCTACCGGGAAGAAGAGGACGTTCCCGAGGACAGCGTTACCCCCACCTATGTGGCGTTCAAGGCGATGGTGGACAACTGGCGCTGGGCGGGCGTGCCGTTCTACCTGCGACACGGCAAGCGCCTCGCCAAGAAGGTGACCGAGATTTCGATCCACTTCCGCGAGGTGCCGCGGGTGCTGTTCAACCTGCCGCCAACCGGCCCGATGGACCCGAACGTGCTGGTAGTGCGCATCCAGCCCGACGAGGGCGTCTCGCTGCAGTTCCAGGTGAAACGGCCGGGCCCGTCGATGCACATCGAACCGTTCGAGATGAACTTCACCTACGCCGGCTCGTTCGGCCAGGACCCGCCGGACGCCTACGAACGGCTGTTGCTGGACGCGGCGCTGGGCGATGCGACGCTGTTCACCCGCAGCGACGAGACCGAAGCGGCGTGGGCGTTCGTGAACCCGCTGCTGGAAGGCTGCCGCCAACAGGACCCCTCGAAAATGGCAAACTACGAGTCCGGCACTTGGGGTCCCCAGGCGGCCGACCTGCTGATCCGCGCTGACGGAAACCAGTGGCGGCTGAGGTAGCGGCCGCGGGGGACGACCGACCGACAGTGGGGCGGCCCTCCGCGCAGGTGAAGTTCGCTACCGGTCGGTCGATTTCTGCGGAAGTTGGCGCAACCTGGGGGAAAGCACCTCCCGCACCTTCTCATCGATGGGTACGCCTTCCAGGCCTGGCCCGCTCCTGAACAGGCGGGATACGCCTGGCTTTTCCCACACGATCGTGTAGATGCTCCGGGCATCGTAGGGCAGTGTTTGCCGGCCGTGGGAGACAGTCTTCTCAAAGTAGTCGAGCGTCGCCACGATTTTGGTGCGTGATTCCCAGCCGGTCCCGCCTGTCGCGCTCTTCGGCAACAGAAATGCCCCGGCCGCCCGCTGCCAGTATTCTTCACTGCTGGTCGAGATATGCCCCATCTGCTCCCACCCTTCAGAGGGAGAGACCACCACCACGGTAAATATGACGGGTTCCACGCGGCCGCCTTTCTCATATTTCCACCAGACCCGTTCGTAGGTGGCGTAGTGGTCGGTCAGCCCGTCGAAGTGGCTCAGCATGTCGCCGCGGGAGCTTGCGGAGGCCAGGAACTCACCTTTATCGAAGAATGTCGAGATCGCCCATTCCTGATCGTCAACTGCCACTATTGTGGCGAGTTGACGCCGCGTGTGCAAGCGCGCACAGGAAGGCCGTGCGGATCGGCAGAAATTCCGGCGACCGGCACGGCCTTGTTCTGATTCGATTGCGGGCGAGTCAGTCGACGGGCGAGAACTCGTCCTTGTCGGCGCCGCACTCGGGGCATACCCAGTCGTCGGGGATGTCGGCAAACGCAGTGCCCGGAGCCACGCCATTGTCGGGGTCGCCCACCTCGGGATCGTATACCCAGCCGCAGAGATCGCAAACGTACTTCATGTCGTTGTCCTTTCTGAACTCGGAATCGTCAAACTCAGTCTCCGCCTATACCGCAATTCCGCCCGGCGTGTCAACCGCACGATGGGCTCACCGGCGGCTTTCCGGCAGTGGTCAGTCTTCTTCCTTTCCCGCCACGCCCAGCAGTTTCACCGCGGCCTCGGGCTCGATGCGATACCGTGTGCCGCGTCCCTGGTAGAAGCCGTGTTCCCGCGCCAGATGTACCGACAGGGGGGTGAACCGCAGCAGCACCTCACCGCTCTCAGCGTCGGTCAGTTCCACTTCGCCCTTGGGTGCGACGTGTCCGCCCCACGGACTGGGAATGCGACCCATCGACTCGCGGAATACCGCTCGGCCCTCACGGCTGTCGGCGAGGTCCACCTTCACCGGCACGCCAAGACCGTTGACGGCCTTGCGCAACAGGTCGGCCAGGGCATCGGCGATCTGCGGGTGGGATACGCCGAGTTTCTCGACGGCCGCGTTGTCGGTCTCGATGATCTCGGTCAGGTCGCGTGGATCGTCGCCCAGGAAGCCCTCGCGGCAGAGCACTCCCGGTGCCATGCGTTCCATCAGGCGTTGCTCGTCGGGCGTCTTTCGCATGCTTTGCTCCGGTGTCTGTGGGCGCGGTGCCTGTTTCTGCTGCGGGCAGCAAGTCCGCACCGTCCTAGGCGAACTTGTCGTAGAAGGTGTGTTCCTCGGTGATGCCCTTGTCCTTGAGCACCACGGCGGCTGCGTCGATCATGCCGGGCGAGCCGCAGAGGTAGGCTTCCATCTCCTCGCCGTCGTGGACGCGGCGGTCCAGGACGTCGGTAATCAGCCCGGTATCGCCTTCCCAGTCTTCCGGGGGACTCTCGCAGGACAGCGCCGGAACGTACTCGAACCATTCCAGTTCGCCGGAGAGGGCTTGCAGTTCGTCGGTGAGGAACATGTCCCGCGGGTTGACCGCTCCGAAGAAGTAGGTGCACTTCTTGCGGATGTCGTTTTCCTTCATGTGGCGGATCATCGACCAGAACGGCGCCATTCCCGAGCCTCCGGCGATCCAGACCATCTCGCGGTCGGTCGGCTGTAACTCGAATTCCCCGTACGGCCCGGAGAAGATGACCTCGTCGCCTTCGTTGAGGTGTTCGAAGACCCAGGTGGTGCAGATGCCCCCGGGCACCAGACGGATCATCAGTTCGATGTACCGGTTGTCGGACGGTTTGGAGGAAATGGAGTATGCCCGATAGACCGGCTCGGGGTTGTCGCCGTAGGCCGGTGCCTGCAACTGGATGTACTGCCCGGCACGGAAGTCGATGGTTTCCGGCTCAATCAGGCGGATTCGCAGTTCCTTGATGTCGTGGGTGAGGTCGGTAATCCGCTCCACCTCTCCGCGGAATTCCTTGATGCGGAACAGTTCTTCGGGAATCTCGATCGCCAGGTCGTTGCGGACCTTTACCTGGCAGGATATCCGCACGTTGCTCTCGATTTCCTCGGCCGACAGCAGCGGTGCCTCGGTGGGTACCACCGGTCCGGCGCCGTCGAAGACCTTCACCTTGCAGTAGGCGCAGGTGCCACGGCCGCCGCAGGCGGAGGGGATGAAGATCCCGTTGGACTTCAGCGACGCCAGCAGCGATTCTCCGCCGGTAACCTCCAACTTCTTCTCGCCGTTGTTGATGTCGATGCTGCAGATGCCGTAATTGGCAAGGTACCGCTCGGCCAACAGCAACAGTGCCGCCAGCACCAGCGTCAACACGCAGGCAACCAGTGCAGCCAGCAATACTCCGGTAACAGCTTCCATGGTGCACGTCCGCTCGTCTAGATCGTGATCATTCCCTGGAATACGGTAAACGCCATCGCCATGATGCCGGTGATGATCAGCGTTACGCCCGGGCCTTCCAGCGCCGCGGGAATCTTCGCCTTCGCCAGTCGCTGGCGGATGCCGGCCATGATGACAATCGCCACGAACCAGCCCAGCCCCGAGCCGAAGCCGAACATCAGCACCTCCCCGAGGCCGTAGCCCTTGGAGGTGACGTCGTTGACCATGAACAGCGACGCGCCCAGGATCGCGCAGTTGACGGTAATCAGCGGCAGGAAGATGCCCAGCGAATAGTACAGCGTGGTACTGACGCGCTCGATGAGCATCTCCATAAGCTGCACGAAGGCGGCGATGATCACGATGAACAGGATCAGCTTGAGGCTCTCGGCCGGCACGCCGTAGGGCTCCAGCGGCATCAGCACGTAGAAGTACAGCAGGTAGTTGAGCACGCAGGTACAGGTGGTCACGAACGCCACCGCCAGCCCCATGCCCAGGGACGACTTGAGCTGCCGTGAGATCGACAGGAACGGGCACATGCCCAGAAACCGCGTCAGCAGGATGTTGTTCGTGAAGGACGCCGACAGCAGGATCAGCACCATGTGCATGGTGGTGCCCACGTCGGTGGCGGGTGTCTGTGCGAGCAGGGGGGTCATTTGGCGCCTCCCTTCAGGGCCGGGCTGTCGGGCTCGTTCGCCTCGCGTTTGAGGGAGTACCAGCGGGCGACCCATACGGCAATCGCCAGCAGGAAGAACGCCCCGGGGGGCATGACCATGATCGTCCAGTGACGCCAGGGGGTCTCGTACACGCCGGGCTCATAGTTGCGCAGGAAGTCGAAGGTGATCTGCCAGGAGGTGTTCTTCAGCAGCGTGCCGAAGCCCAGTACCTCCCGGACGATAGCGATGCTCATCAGGACGATCGAGTAGCCGATCCCCGCTCCCAGCCCGTCCATCGCCGCCGGGAGGGGACGGTTCTTGTTGGCGAACGCCTCCAGGCGACCCAGCACGATGCAGTTGGTGATGATCAGCCCGACGTACGCGGCGATGTCCTTGTGCGTCTGGTAGAAGAAGACGCGGAAGACGATGTCGACCACGATGACGTATACGGCGATGATCAGTACCTGCACCATGATGCGGATCCGCTTGGGGGTGTAGTTCCGCATGAGGCTGACGGTCAGGGACGACATCGTCGTCGCCCAGATGAGCCCCAGGCACATCAGCGCGGTGTTGAACACCAGGTTCGTCACCGCCAACGCCGAGCAGATCCCCAGCACCTGCCGGAAGACGGGGTTCTCCTCCCAGCACTGGCTCACCATCGCCTGCTTGGGCGTTACTCTGTCCATGGCACCGGCCGGCATCAGTTACCTCCCTCGGTGTCGGTGTCTTTGAGCAGATCGCGGGCCTGTGCGGCTCGCCGGAACTGCCGGATGCGCAGGTTGAGAAAATCCTCCACGGCGTTGGACGTGCCGGTCGCGCCGGTGATGGAGTCCACGTGCCGCCCATAGGCGGGTTCGCCGCGGCCGGGCGGTTGTTTGCTGATGTAGACGTACTTCCCGGCCTCCCGGGGCGGGGTGAGGTCCAGCCCCTCGAATTCCTTGCGGAAGCGCGGCTCGGTAATCCGCCCGCCGAGTCCGGGTGTTTCCTGGTGCTGCAGGAAGACGACCCCCAGGCTTCGGCTGCCGTCGGGGCTGATGCCCATGAGCCCGTCGATGCGGGCCCAGAAGCCGATCCCCCAGACCGGGAACGCGTAGCCGATCAGCTTGCCCCCGGCGTTGGGGTCGCCGTCGTAGGCCTTGTAGGTCCCCAGGCGCGGATCGTCGGGGCTGTTGAAGATGATTCCGGATTCGGGGTCGATCAGCTCGCCTTCCATCGGCACGATGTGCGTCTGGAAAAGCTCCTCGACCCGCGCGTCGGAAAGGTCGGCCGGCTCGCCGAAGTCAAACAGCGTCACCAGCGCGCTCATGCGGGCGAGCCGTTCGTTGCGCTCCACGATGTGCTGGGTCGCGGCGTGCAGCGTCATGATCGCAGCGGTGAACATGGCCGAAACCACGGCCGCGTATATCATCACGTAGAGGGGGCTCTTGACGTTGAAGTTCATTGGTCGCCATCCTTGCCGTACTTGGCGTGGGCAGGGGACTTGCGTTCCTTGCGCCACTTGTCCCAGCCGACGGCGCCCAGCTCGATCAGCGGTGCGAGCATGTTGCCCAGCAGTATGCTGAATGTCGCGGCCGCCACAAACGGGCCCTGCCAGCGCAGGAATACAAGCAGGAAGCCGATGGTGAAGGCGTAGACGAACCGCGCCTTCTCGTTGCGCGGGGCGCTGACCGGCTCGGTCACCATGAAGACCATCGCGTAGATCGTGGTTCCGCTCAGGAGTTGCCACGCCAGCGGGGGCACCTCGCCCGGGCCGGTGTAGCCCAGGACCTGCCGGAACAGCACGCTGGCGATGATCGCCCCCGCAAAGCCACCCAGCATCAGCCGCCAACTGGCGGTCTTGGTCACCAGCAGGTAGATGCCGCAGACCGCGATCAGCACGGCGGCACCTTCGCCGATGGAACCGGCCGCCAGTATCTGGGCCTGCTCGCCGGCCGGCTGGAACACGCCGCCGATCGTACCCAGCGACATGTCCACC
>JBKHHV010000276.1:0-5074 GCA_046539005.1 Phycisphaerae bacterium | reverse complement strand
ATCGACTCGGCCGCCGCCACGCGACGATTGACCTCCGCCAGCACCTCCGCGACCGCCTCCCCGCGGGGCGGATGCCGGTCCAGCGCGACAGGGTCGATGTACTCCAGTGCGGCTGCGGACGCCTCGCTCATGGGCGACCTAGGGGTGGTAGAAGACCAGCGACTGGACTTCCACGCCCTCCAGGGCGTTGAGCTTGTCGGCCAGGCCGTTGATGACCTCGTCGTCGGCGATCATCTCCAGCAGCAGCAGGCCGTTGAGCCCGCCGGTGCCGGTGCCCACGTCGTGGAGCCCCACGCGCGTCTTGATGTAATCGCCGTGGCTGGTGAGAAGCTTCTGCACTTCGACGGCCTCTTCCAGCCGGTCGGTGATATGCACGCCGAGAATCGTGTGCTTGTCCTGCATGGTCTTCCTTTCGGTTCAGCGGGGTCAGGCGTCTTCGAGTACGTCTTTGGCGTCGTCGGTTCCCAGCCCGGCCGCGTCGCACTGGAACTCGAAGTCTTCACTCCAGAGGTAGGCATTGGAGCCCTCGGAGAAACGCTTGAGCGCCTGGGCGAGTTGGCGCAGCACCGTCACCACGTCCCGATACTCCGGCAATTCGCGGCGGACGGGAAACTGCTCGATCTCGTCGACCACCAGGTCGCCCTCCAGCAGCACCTTGCAGCGACGGATGACCTTGTTGACGGCCTCCATCTGCAGCCGGGTGGCCCGCTCCTTGGGGGCAAGCTGGCAGAGCTTGTCCATTTCCTCGTAGAGCCCGTCGGTCTCGCTTTCGATCAGTTCGTATGCCACGCGGAAGCCCAGAAGCTCCTTGAGTTCCTCGACCTCCTCTTCGGTGAGTTCGACGTATTCGTACTCGTCCTCTTCGTCCTCCTCGCCCGAGTCTTCCTCCAGCTCGAACTCGTCGAGGTCGTAGTCTTCCTCATCCTCGTAGACGCCGTTCTCATCGTCCTCGTCGTCGATGGGCAATGGTTCGGGCGCGTCGAACTCCAGGTCGTCCTCTTCCTCGGGCGGAAGGTTCTTCTTCCCTGACATGGCAGACTCCTTGGCGAGCCTCGGGCTCTTACTCAGACCAATCCTTGTCCTGCGAAACCGCGGATATCGTGCCGCGCCGCACGTGCGATTGTCCAGCGAGAAAACTCCCTCGCCACGAGCAGCGGCCGGCGTTACAGGCTGGCGCCCAGTTCCTTGAGCATCTGGTGGATGCGCGTTCCTTCCAGGTCGTGGGCGGTCACCTCTTCCTTTGCCACCAGCGCCGCGCCCAGACCGGCCGCCTGCCCCATGGTGCACGCCGGGGGCATGACGCGCATTGAACTGTGCACCCCGTGGTCCACCGAAATGGGCCGCCCCCCTACCAGGAGGTTCTTGACGTCCCGGGCGACCACGCAGCCGAAGGGAATCTCGTACCACTCCCCGTCGGGCAGACGGATGTGCTCGGTACCGCTGCCGTCGGGGTTGTGGATGTCCACCATGTAGCGGACGCGGGCGATGCTGTCGGGGAACTTGCGGCAGGCGCGGTAGTCGTCCATGGTTACGTACCCCAGCCCCTTGATCCGCCGTGTCTCGCGGATGCCGATGTGGTGGGCCATCGAATGGATGCGGCAGTTCTCGAACCCGCTGACCTTGGTGCGGAAGAACTGCAGGAACTGCCGGACCTGCCGGCGCGCCATCTGCTCGGCCTCGGACAGCTCAACGCCGCTGGTGCCGGACTTGTGGATCACCCGGGTGGTGTTGAAGTGCATCACGTCCGGATCGATCCAGTCGAACATCAGCACGTCCTCGCGCGGGCAGTCGATCTCGCCGTTGGCGACGGCCTGGTGGTAGAGACGCTGTATCTCCTCGCCCGGGGCCAGGCGATGGGTGTCGACGTGGCTGAGCTTGAAACACAGTGTCATCGGCTGGCAGTGCCCGCTGGGCCCGCCCTGCTCGAACTCGCACCCGCTGACCACCGCCAGGTCCCCGTCGCCGGTGCAGTCCACAAACGCCTTGGCCCGCACGGCCGTGAGCCCGCTCTTGGAGTTCAGCACAACGGCCTCGAGCTTTCCGTCGGTGACGATGGAATCGACCAGCCAGTGATGAAGAAGTATCTCGGCGCCCGCCTCCAGCACGAGATCCTCGGCCGCCAGCATCGCCGCTTCCTTGGAGAGGTGGCGCAGGCTTCCGTGGAGGTACTCGCCGGGGCGCTGGGAGGTATCGGCCTTCTTGGGCGGGTAGTAGGAGTGGATCCGCTGGAGCCATTCGACGTAGACGGGCTTGTCGAGGCATTCGCCCTCGACGTGGTTGGGCATGAAGGGGTGCACCTCGCCCACCGAAGCCATGCCGCCGAGGCAACCGTAGCGTTCCACCAGCAGCGTGCGTGCGCCATGCCGGGCGGCCATTGCCGCGGCACCGATTCCGCCGGGCCCTCCACCCACCACGACCACGTCGACGTCATGCGTAACCGGAAGGTCTCGCGACAACTCATACTTCAGGGTGCTCATTCGATCCTCGGATCCGTATCTGGGGTTCTTCTGACAACGCCGACTACGCCTCAATCGCCGGCAAGTCCCCCAGCATACCGCCGGAAACGCCCCCGCCAAGGGCAAATCCGAAAGATCGGGATCGCCGGACGTCTTCCTGGGATGGCCCCCGCATGGGGTACGGGCAAGCCCAGCGGAAATCGCAGGACGAGGGGGAGGTCCGGCGTTGCCGGCTCATTCGCTCTGCCGGTCGTCTTCCGCGTCGGCCGACCCGCCGGGCACCGGGGGCACGCGTCGGCGGTAAGCGGTGTACTGCTCGCCGAAGGAGCGCTGGAGGCCGGGTTCTTCGCGCATCGCAAGCGCGCGGACGGGCAAATGCAGCAGGATGGGCCCGAACGCGCCCAGCCATGAGTTGGCGATCAGCAGTACGCCCGGCGCCATCAGCAACCCCCACGCGACGTAAATGGGATGGCGACACAGCCCGAACGGCCCGCCGGTGCACAGCACGCCCTCCTGCCGGCAGGCCAGCAACGCCCGCAGGGACGCCACGTACAGCCCGACCCCGGCCATGCTCATCAGCACCCCCAGCGAGCCGACCAGCCAGTAGGGCAGCACCTGGATGGTCGTCCACTGCGGCGCCAGCACGATGCCCACCCCGCCGAGGAACCAGTAGATCAGGATCACGCCGAAGACGGCCGGTCCCTGTCCGAAGAAGTGGTCGCGCGGTCCGCCCTCGGGCGGTATGGGGCAACGCGGCTGGTTCATTCGCTGAGCATCCGTGCGGCTTCTTCCGAGAGCGGCGACTCGGCGTATTCCTTGACGATCCGTTGCAACGCGCCGCGGGCGAGCTTCGGTTTCTCCAGCATCCGGTAGGCGTCGTGGGCATACAGCAGCAGCCGGGCGGCGTAGTTGCTGCCCGGGTTCACCCGCACCAGCACCTCCGCTTCCAGCACGGCCTCGGCGTAGCGTTTCTGCCGCAGGTAGAGTTCCACGGCCATCCGCGACCAGTACCCCCCCAACTTGTCCATGGGATACGCCAGTTCCCACCGCCGCAGATAGGTCTCGGCGTCATCGTATTTGCGTTTGAGAAGGTAGGCCTCCACGTGCCGGGCAAAGTCGCCCTTCTCGACGGCCGGCTTCTTGTTGCGGTCGCGCGGCTGGGGGCCGGCCTTGTCGTACGCGGCGGCGGCTTTGTCGCGGTGGCCCCCGGCCCGCCAGACGTCTCCGATGCCGATGCGGGCCTCGCGAACCGCCGGGTCGGTGGTCAACGGGGCATACTTCCGCACGGCCGACTCGAACACGTTCAGCGCGTCGGTGATCTTGCCTCGATTCAGCAGGATGCGCCCGGCGCCGACCATGAACCTCGCGGCGGCATCCGGCGTGGACGACGCCTTCGCGGCGGTCAGAAGGTCCTCGGCGGCCTGCAGTTCCTTCCCCGCCGCGGACATCGCTTCCACGTAGGCGGGCATCGCCAGCTTTGCTGCCCCGCCGGGAATCTTCTCTCGCTGCAGCAGCGCCGCACCGGCCGCCAGCATGGCAGCGGTCTGCCCGCCCCGGTCCAGCAGCAGCATCGCCTCGGCGTTGGCGCGGGCGGGCAGCTTGGCGAAGTCGTACCGCGCCACGAACCCGGCATACTCCTTCACCCCGTCGAGCTTGTTCTCGGTCACCCGGTCCCACGGCCGGCTGACAAAGACCTTGTGGGTCCGCTTCACCTCCCTGCCGAAGGTCTTGGCGGTACAGGTGACCTTGTGCAGCCCTGGCGAGAGATACACGTGCTGCACCTGCTCGCCCTCGGCGGTCTGGCCGTCGCCGAAGTCCCACTTGAGCTTCGAGGCGCGAACCGCTCGCCCCTTGCCGAAGCCCTGGAACACGTACCGCTGGTAATAGCGGTTCTGCATGAATGTCTCTCCGGCGTGCACCGGCAGGAAATCCACCGCGATGGACTGCCCGTACTTCTCCATCATCCCGGGCGTCGCCTGGCGGAACGGAGCGTACGCCCCGGGCGGGATGTAGGTGACCCGCCGGTGGTTGGGCGGCTTCCAGGCCACCACCGCCACCGGGTTGCCCCACGGATTGACGTGCAGGAACTCCAGCTTGTGCAGACCGGCCTTGAGCTTCACCCGGTCGCGCTTGCGGATGTCACGCTGAGGGGCGTGCCATCGGCCGTTGTCGATCAGCAGAACCCCATCGATCAGCAGGAACGAGGCGTTGGAACTGCTGCAGGAGAAGGTGTACTCCCCGTCTACCGGGCACAGCAGCCAGCCGGTGAAACGGCTCACCACCGCCGCCTGCGGGCCGAAGGGGTTGTGCCCGATGAAGATCCGGTCGCGGATATCCCGGCCGATGAGTTTGTCGGCCTTCTTCAGCACCGCCCGGGCCTGCTTGAGGTTGTTCGCCTGCCCGCCGGGATACTCCCAGCTTTCCATCAGCACGCCACGTTTGATCTCCAGTTCCTCGTCCCGCGCGGGTGGGTCGTCGTGGCCGAAGTAGACGTAGTATTGCTTGATTCCGGGGCGGATCGCGAACGCCACGCGCAGCTTGTCGCCCGGGCCGGTCATCAGCACGCGGGAGGACACCTCGCGCCCGTCGCCGGTCGCCACCCGCACGTCCGAACCGTC
>JBKHHV010000033.1:0-18144 GCA_046539005.1 Phycisphaerae bacterium | reverse complement strand
TTGAAGTACTCCACGCCGAGGTTGGCGTACTTCTCGTTTACCTTGGCGGTGCCGGCCTGGTAGCCCGCCCAGTGGCTGTAGAACCAGAGCAGCGAATCACAGATCGGGTCGGCCGCGTCGAAGGCGGGATATTTCTCCTTGAGGGTCGCGGCGAAGGCGGCTTCCTTGGCCTGCAGGGTGTCGGCCTTGCAGGGCGCGACCAGATTGCCCGAAATCGGCTTCAGTCGCAGGGCTTCTGCGTCTGCTCGGGTTTCGACGGCCGACAGCAACAGCACGGCCAGCACCGCGATGGTGGCGATTCGCTTCATGGGTGTCTCCTGGGTGACTCTATCTGAAACGAGGATGCACCCGTCGGGTTTCGTCTTTCGTTACTGGATGGTGCAATAACCCTCGCCCAGGGAGAGATTGCTTCATCAGAAAGCGAACGATAAGCTTACGATCTGAACCGAAGGGACCAAGGTATGCGTTTGTCAGGAAGCACGATTCTGACGGGATTGGTCGTGGCACTGTTAACGGCCGCCACGCTGGTATACCTCCGTCGGCAGCCCTCCACGACCGGCCGGACTGCTAAGCCGCAGCCTGGCCTGACTCCGGCATCTCCCGTTCCTCCCGATCCCCTGTCGCGTCATCAGCATCTTCAGCAACTCAGATCGCGAGCTTCGGTACATCTGGCGAACATCGTCGATTCGGGTCTCATGGAGCGGCATATCAAGCGATGGCAAGCGGACCAAGGCCGCAACGAGAGCCCGTTTCTGATCCGGCTCCGCGATCTGGAAACGCTCCAGCGCAGCGGGTCTGTGAATGAGCCCCTTTACCCGGGCGACGTGCCTGCCGTCGAGGCGGTCACCGATTTACATCGGTTTCTGGCCAAGCGAGGCATTGCCTTACTCGTGGTTCCCCAACCGTTCGCTCTGCAGGTGGTAGGGCCCAGTCTCGTGGGACGGAACGAGCCGAACGTCACGATTTGGCCGGGCTACTGGGAGTTCGTCAAGGAACTGGCTCATCGTGACGTGGAGGTAGTGGAACTGGTCGATCTCTTCCGCGGGGCCCCCAGCTATGCCGGGCTACTGAACCGCTACGATCATCATTGGGCGCCGCGTGGTATCGCGTTGGCATCGGAACGCGTGGCCGCAAAACTGCGGAGACGGTTCCCCGCAATACGTCGCCGGGCGCGATATCAGTTTTGGGCAAGTCGTGTACAGGAAAAGCCTTGTCCACTGTCGACACTGTATCAGAATAAGCTGCTTGCCTCTCGGAATGCGGAGGTCCCTTCGTGGGTGGAGCCCACGCGTACAATCGAAACAGTCTACTATCAGGGCAAGCTATGCCCCATCCCGAACGCAGCCGACTCGCCGGTGGTGGTAATCGGCAACAGTTGTGCCCACCATGGTCAGGAACTGGGCAGCAGTTTCTCGCAGTTCCTTTCCAGAGACCTCGGGTTTCTTGTGGACGATCGCTCCCGATCCGGCGGTACGCGAGACGCGCCATGGGTTCTCGCCACAGAAGTTTGGCCACGAAGGAACCTTCAGGTTGTCGTCCTGGTGATAAGAGCGAACAACCCTGAACGTCTCGGTCCCGACTACCCTTGGCGGCTGGCAAGCGAGGCCTTTCAAGGCAGGTCGAATCCCGAATCGCGACCGATAACAGCTACGGTTCGACTTCAGGATGATCCCTGTCAGCTCGAACCTGTGCAGGCGGAATACGCCAATGCCATCTTCTCTGTGCCGGCCAACTGGGTCCACAAACCCGACAACGCCCCCGGGGGCCAACCTGTTCTGCGGATATGGGGAATGGTCGATCGGCAGTTGCAGTCTGCCGCGAATTGGAGAAGCGGCGATGTGTTGAAGATTCGCGCCCTGCCGTGGACATCGGCGGTCCGAAAGACCAAGGGATTGGCCAACACTCAGGTGATTGACACCGTGCCCGATATCGATCGCCCACGGTGGTGGGTCCTGAACGCTCGCATAGTCGAGTAACCGCCGAGACCAGAATGAAGGACATGACGTGAGCCAGAACAAGACGCTGATGACCGAGCAACTGATGGCCGATTTTCGGACGGCCGGCAACCCGCTGGCAGTTACCCGGGCTTTGCAGGCGGCGATCGACGCGACCGGGCATCGCGGTGGAGGGCTGGTGAGCGTTCCACCCGGCGAGTGGACCATCGCGACGGTCTTCCTCCGCAGCGGCGTCCGCCTGCACCTGCAGCGCGGATGCGTGCTCAAGGCTCACACCGACCTGTCCGACTACCCCCAGCTTCCCCGCGGACACAACAAAGACCGCCAGCCCTACCACCTGCTGGTGGCCGACGGATGCGAGCACGTGACCATCGAGGGCGACGGCACCATCGACGGGCAGGGCGAGGCGTTCTGGGAGCGTCCGATCCGTGACCTGCGGGCCGAGGGGGTCGACGTGAGCGACGACATCGCCCGGGCACCGTCGCGTTGGCCGATCGACGGGCCCTTCTGGCGCGGCTGGGGGCCACGGATCACCCCGCTGGTGGAGATCCGCCACTGCCGACACGTGGTCCTGCGGGATTTTACCATCCTCAACAGCCCCGGCTGGACCGTGCACCCTTTCTGCTGCGACTTCGTCCGCATCGAGGGGCTTACGCTGGACAGCCACATGTACGGGCCCAACACCGACGGGCTGGACATCAACGGCTGTCGGGACGTGTTCGTCAGCAACTGCCGCATCGCCGGGTGCGACGACGCGATCATCCTTAAAGCCACCGAGGACGCCCGCTCCTGCGAGCGGGTGGTGGTGACCAACTGCAACCTGAAAACCAACTGCGCCGCCCTGGGCCTGGGGGCCGAGGTCGCCTGCGGGATACGCGACGTGTCCATGAGCAACTGCGTGGTCGAGCAGGCCCTGCGGATGATCCAGATCGAGATGTGGGAGCCGGGGATCGTCGAGAACGTGACGATCAGCAACATCACCGGCGCCACCATGACCGAGGAAGCACCCGTGGAGAAGGTCGTCTACCTCGACATCCAGCAGCACGGGCGCCCCGAACCCACGCTGGGACAGATGCGGAACATCGTCATCAGCAACATCACCGCACGCACGCGCGGCCGCATTATCATGACCGCCCAGGACGGGTCGCACATCGAGGACGTGACGCTGCGGGATATCCAGCTCATCTACCCCGAGGTCGAAAACGCGGCCGAACGGGTGCCCCAGTGCAAGAGCAACCAGAACAACAACTACAACCCCCACAGCCGCATCATTAACAGCGTGGTCGTGGCCGACAATGTCCGTGGGCTGGTGGCGAGCAATCTCTCCGCCCGCATTCCCCCCGCCGGACCCGACGTACCGGCGATGCACGGCCTGTGGCTGCGAAACGTCCAGGACGGGTGGATCGACTGCCCCCGCCTGCAGGCCAACGACCCGGCCGTCGAACGCTTCGCCCTCAACGGCTGCGACGTGACCGTGCGGGAATAACCGCCCCGAACCGCGGCAACCGCGGACTTCTGGCGGTTACCTCATCGACCCGGGAGCACATCTTTGGGGGTACCGCGGGTACCGCAGGGAACCTGGGAGCGGGTCGGACGTCTCATCTACTGGGCGAGGCCGGGAATCGACGGACTCCCGGCGCACGTCGCTCGACGGAAACATCTCGGAACATTCCCGCGCCCGCGGTGCGCGCTGCCGGAGCGGCGGAAGGAAACATGGACGGCGCCCCCGACTGGAACGGTTCCAGGTTCATTGGGTCATCGATGAACGGGGGCGCCGGTTTTTTTTGCTGCCGGGGCGGATTACCGCCGTCTGCCGATCTCGGCGGGTCGGTTGAGTCCGCGTTTCTCGGCCAGGTCGATCGCCGGGCGGATCGCCGCGGTCAGCGAGCCCTCGTCGGCGAGGTTCCGTCCGGCGATGTCGAAGGCGGTTCCGTGGTCGGGCGAGGTGCGGATGATCGGCAGCCCGAGGGTGAGATTCACCGCGTCGCGCCACGCCAGCAGCTTGATCGGAATCAGTCCCTGGTCGTGGTACATCGCCACCACGCAGTCGAACCCGCCATGGACGGCCTTGTTGAACACGGTGTCGGCGGGGTAGGGCCCGGTAACGCGGATGCCGGTCTCCGAGGCCATCAGAATCGCAGGTGCGATGACGCGCGTTTCCTCGTCTCCGAAGCGTCCTTCCTCGCCGGCGTGGGGGTTGAGCCCGCAGACGGCGATCTGCGGCCGCTCCACGCCGAACCATTCCTTCAGGGCGGTGTCGGCCAGGTCGATCGGGTCGAAGACGCGTCCGATGGTGAACCAGTTGCGGATGTCCTGCAGCGCCAGGTGGATCGTCGCCAGCACCACTTTCAACTGCGGCGCCACGAACATCATCGCCACCCGCCGCACCTTGCACCGCTCGGCCAGCAGTTCCGTGTGCCCGGGATATTTCCTGAACTTCGCCATCGCCCAGGAGGTCTTGGAGATCGGGGCGGTGACCATGGCGTCGATTCTGCCGCCGATCGCCGCGCCGATCGCCCCTTCCAAAAACGCCATCGACGACAGCCCACCCAGCTTGCTGGGCCCGCGGGGCAACGCGGCCGGGAAGCTGAACTCGTCGTAGTCCAGCACGACCACGTCGTGGGGGAAGCGGCGGATGTTCTCGTGGTGGTCGCGATGGAAGGGCAGTTCGCGTTCCAGCCGGTCGGCGGTGTATGCCAACTGCTCGGAGAAGCCGAACACCACGAACCGCGCCCGGCGGCGCAGCTCGCGGTCGCACAACGCCTTGACGATGATTTCCGCCCCGATCCCGCACGGGTCGCCCATGGTGATGCCGATGATCGGTCTGCCGCGGGGGTCAGTCATGACGCTGCCGTATCATCAGAGATACCCCGCATTCCGGAGCGTCTCGAGTGTAATGCCCCCGGGCTCGCCTGTCCCCGTCGCCTTGCCGCCCAGCATCGCCGCCAGGTATCGCTGCACGTACTTGCCGATCACGTCCAGTTCGATGTTGACACGGTCGCCGGGCTCCAGGTCCATCAACGTCGTCTCCTCCAGCGTGGTGGGGATCAGCGAGACGGTAAACCCGTCGCGCAGCACGTCCACCACCGTCAGCGAGACCCCGTCGACGGCCACCGAGCCCTTGGGCACCATCTGGGCGGCCAGTGAGGGGTCCACCGCCAGCTCAATGACCCACCGGCCGGGCGTTTTGTCCAGACGTCGCACCTCGGCCATGCCGTCCACGTGCCCCTGCACCAGGTGTCCGTCGAGGGCGTCGGCCAGCGTCAGCGCGCGTTCGAGGTTGACAGCCGAGCCGGCCGACAGCTCGCCCAGCCGCGTTCGCTGCAGCGTTTCGGACATCACGTCGAAACAGACACCTGCCCCCTGCATGCCGCAGGCGGTCAGGCACGCGCCGCAGACGGCGACGCTGTCGCCCAGGGCAAGCCCCTCGCGGAGCGGACCCAGGTCGATGGTCAGTCGTCGACCTTCGGCTGTGGACGCGGTTCGGAGGACCTTTCCGACATGTCGGACAATCCCGGTAAACATGATGCCCCCATCATAGCGGGACGGGCTCGATTGTGGAAGAGCAGCGTCGGCGGCGCGTTCGGGCGCCCTCGGCAAACGGCGGCCGGGCCGGCCGGCGGTGTGCACTGTTCGGTTGACTCAGGCGGCGATGTCGCCTACCTTTCTTAGGCGTCCTCGCGGCCGCGGGGGCACTACGGGAGAAGACCGTTATGCCAGAGATCAACGTCGACGATATTCGCGCCACTCTCACCGAGCACGGGCAACTGCAGTTGCTGCGTTTCTATGACCGGTTGGACGACTCGCAGAAGTCGTCCCTGCTGGGGCAGATCGCGACCATCGACTTCGAGGAACTCTCGGAGCTGATCGAAACGCACGTCAAGCAGACCCCCGACACCAGCATCCCCGACGACCTTACCCCGCCGGAGATCATCCCCTGCAAGCCTTCCGAAGAGCAGACCCAGGCGTTGCTGGAAGACGCCCGCAAGCGGGGCGACCAGTTGCTGCGCGAGGGCAAGGTGGCGGCGTTCGTGGTAGCGGGTGGCCAGGGGACACGCCTCGGATACGAAGGTCCCAAGGGCTGCTTTCCTGCCACGCCGGTGACCAAGAAGTCCCTGTTCCAGGTCTTCGCCGAGCAGATTCTCGCCGCCAGCCGCCGGGCGCGGAAGCCCATTCCCTGGTACGTGATGACCTCCCCCGCCAACGACGTGGCGACCCGGGCGTTCTTCCGCCAGAAGGACTACTTCGGGCTCAATCCCCAGGACGTGATGTTCTTCAGCCAGGGAACCATGCCCGCGATGGACTTCGAGGGCAACGTGCTGCTCAGCGCCCCCGACAGCATCGCCCTGAGCCCCAACGGCCACGGCGGAAGCCTGCTGGCGCTGCGGCGCAGCGGGGCACTGGAGGACATGTCCGAACGGGGCGTGGAACTGATCAGCTACTTCCAGGTCGACAACCCGCTGGTCCGGGCAGTCGACCCTGTCTTCCTCGGCCTCCACGATCTGCAGAACGCCGAGATGTCCGCCAAGGCGCTGCCCAAGCGCGACCCCATGGAGAAACTGGGCAACTTCTGCGTCTCCGACGGCAACACGATGGTCATCGAGTATTCCGACATGCCCGAGGAACTCGCCGTCAAGACCCAGTCGGACGGAAGGCTGCTGTTCTCGGCCGGGTCCATCGCCATTCACGTGCTGTCGCGATCGTTCGTGGAACGCCTGACCGCCGGTGGCCGATGCGAGCTGCCCTTCCACCGCGCCGAGAAGAAGGTGCCCCATGTGGATGCCGAGGGCAAGCCGGTCACCCCCAGGGAGCCCAACGCGGTGAAACTGGAGATGTTCGTATTCGACGCGATGCCCCTGGCCGGCGAAACCGTCATCTTCGAGACCGACCGGGCCGAGGAATTCAGCCCCATCAAGAATGCCCAGGGGCCGGACTCCCCCGCCACCAGCCTGCACGACCAGGTTCGCCGCGCCGCGGCCTGGCTGGAAGAGGCAGGCGTCCAGGTGCCCCGTGACGCCGACGGACAGGTCGCCGCCGCCATCGAGATCTCCCCGCTGTATGCCGACAGCGCCGAGGAACTCGCCAAGAAAGTCGACACCGGGCTGGAAATCGTCGCCGGAGAGAACGTCTACCTCGGCAGCCGCGGCCAGACCGGCGGGCTCAAGAAGTAGCTACCCCCGCGACAGGACAACGCGACCGAAAGCGCAGTAACCCGCAAGGAAGCCGCCATGGCACAAGCCCGGAAGAAGCTGCTGGTGCTGGGCAACATGGAAAAGCCCGGCGTGCCCGAGCAGATCGAGGACCTGCGGCCGTGGCTGTCGCAGCAAGCCGAAGTGGTGGGTCCCTTCGGGGCTGCCGACCCCCTGCCGCCCGAGGGCGCCGACGCCGACGTGTGCGTGGTCTTCGGGGGAGACGGCACGCTGCTCTCGGCCGCCCGGGCCGTGGCGCCCGCCGGAGTGCCCCTGCTGGGGGTCAACATGGGCAAGCTGGGATTCCTCGCCGACTACAACGTCGAACATCTCCGCAAACATCTGCCGGATATCCTCGCCGGACGCGTCGAGCCCATCGAACGGATCATGCTGGACGTGCGGCTGATGTCCGGCGACGACTGCCGCTTTGCCTCCGCGGCCGCCAACGACCTGGCGATCTCCGCCGGCAGTCCGTTCCGGATGATCGACCTGCGGGTCACCCAGGGCGGCGTGCTGATCGCCCAGTACCTCGGGGACGGACTGGTGATGGCGACCCCCTCCGGATCGACCGGCTACAACATGTCCGGCGGCGGGCCGATTATGTCCCCTACCCTCGAGGCCGTGGCGATTACCCCCATCGCCCCGCACTCGCTGGCGATGAGGCCGATCGTGGTGCGGTCCGACCGGGAGGTGGTCATTACCGCCACCCGCGTGAACGAGGGCACCACCGCCAGCATCGACGGACAGGTGAACGTGCCCGTGCGCGATGGCGACAGCCTGCGCTGCCGGCGGTCGGACCACCCGGCCCGCATCGTGCCCCACCCGGGACGCAACTTCTTCTCCACGCTGTCGGCCAAGCTGCAATGGGGACACAGCCCTCACCACCGAAACAGCGACTGAGTATCCTCAGAAAGCATTCACCGCAGCGAACCTGGAGAAATGCCAGTGGTCTGTGTCGGAAAAGCCCCTTCCCGCAGCGCGGAGTTCCAGGAAGGTGCGAGGCGGCAACCGATCGTCCTCAACAGGCAGTGGATCCATTGATGCCGATACCGGCAGTTGCTCCTGCCTGTAGGTGTTTTCCCTTATTCGCTTCCTTGTTAGAGAATCTGCGGGGCTGTAAAATGCCGCCGGCCCCGGTTCCGATAGGTTGGGTGTACACACTTGGGGTGAATGGAGTTCAACATGAGTGCGACACCATCGACGGAACGACGACGACACCCGCGCTATCCCCTGGCGACCAGCGTGCAGTTCTTCCATGCCAAGAGTCAGCGGGACTTCCCCGGTCGAAGCGTGGACGTCTCCGACGGCGGGATGCTGATGTTCGTACCCGCCACCACACCGCTGCACGCCGGGCAGACCATCCGCCTGAACCTCTCGGCGATGCCGCACGTGCACACCCAGCGCGCTGCCGGCGGCCCACAGGACGCCACGGTGGTCCGCGTGGACCGCAATGCGCTGCTCTCGGCCGGTCATGTCGCCGTCGGCGTGCAGTTCCACGAGGCCTGAGAAATGCGGGCGGGAAGTCGGTCGCGGAGCCCTTGTGGCGCCCCGTCGGCCGGGCTATGCTGAGACGAGGGGAAACGCCCCGCCCAGCGGAGACTCGCCATGACCTCCATCCTGCACGCCGCGCCGATCGGCTTCTTCGACCCGGCGATGCTGGTCCGGTTGTGGAAGCTCCTGATGCTCGTGCCGGTGCTGATGGTGGTCGGAATCGTGGTGGGCATCCTGCTGGTGACGCTGGTGCACTGGGGCATCCGCGGCGCCCTGCGACGCCATTCGATCGCCGCGGCCAAGCGGGCCAAACGCCAGCCCGACGGGCGCCCCTGGCCTCCCCATTGCCGCGGACTGTGCGACCGCTGCGCCAATCCGGCCGACCGGGTCTATCACATGCCCGAAGGCCGACGGCTGTGCCACGCCTGTTACGTCTCTCTGGGGCTGGACGGCGGTTCGCCCCCGCCACCCCCTGCCCGCGCCCGAAGGAGCGAGCATGCCCGATAAGCCGTCGATGGAATCGAAGATCTACGTCACCGCCGAGGGTCGGGGGTTTTCCACGGCCGACCTGCTGAATTACTTCGCCCGCCAGGGGTCGATGCGCGTTTCCGACCTTCACCTGAAGGTCGGCTGTCCGCCGGTGTATCGCGTGGACGGGCGCCTCCAGCGGATGAAGGGCCCGGACCTGTCGGCCGACGTCATCGACCAGGTGATCCGCCTGGTGCTCAGCGAGGACGAATACGCCCGTTTCGACCGCGACGGCTCGGTCGACAGCTCCTGCATGACCGAGCTGATGCAGTTCCGCGTGAACTGCTTCCGCGACATGGACGGACCGGCCGTGGCGGTGCGTGCACTGGACGCCGACCCGCCGCAGGTGGAGCAGATCGGCTTCCCGACGACCGTCTGGCGGGACATCGTGGACCGTCGCCAGGGGCTGGTGCTGCTGACGGGCATCACCGGGGCCGGCAAGAGCACCACCATCGCTTCGTTGATCAACCGCATCGCCCGCAAGCATGCCTGCCGCATCATCACGCTGGAAGATCCCATCGAGTACCGCCTGACCAGCGACCGCGCGATCATCTCCCAGCGCGAGGTCGGACGCGACGTGCCCAGTTTCGAGCGGGGCCTGCGCGACGCCCTGCGGGAAGACCCGGACGTGATCTTCGTGGGCGAGATGCGCGACCGTGAGTCCACCACCTGGACCCTGACGGCCGCCGAGACCGGGCACCTGGTGTTCTCCACGCTGCACACCCGCAACGCGGTGGGCTCCGTGACCCGCCTGCTGGACATGTTTCCCCCCGACCGGCAGGAGGAGGTTGCCTCGCAACTGTCGCTGGGGTTGGCGTATGTGATCAGCCAGAAGCTCGCCCCCCGCAGCGACGGGGAGGGGCGCGTGGTGGCGATGGAGATCCTGCAGAACACCTACGCGGTGGCGAACCTGATCCGCACCGGCAAGGTCGAGCAGATCTACACCCAGATGCAGACCCGCACCAAGGACGTACCGGCCGAGCGGATGCGCACGCTGGAGAGGTCGCTGGCGGAACTGGTGGTCGATGGGGTGGTTACGCCCCACGACGCCGAGAAGTCGGCCAACGACGTCAACACCTTCCTGGACGAACTGCAGCGAGCCCAGCAACGCCGCGAGAACAGCGCCTGACCGGGAGCGACCGGTTCCTCAAGCCATGGAGTCGCCAAGGCATTCGGGCCTGCGAGGGTGGGGCGAAGTAATGGGTGCAATCTTCTGCGGTTTTCCTGTCATGGTAAATGAAGCACTCGCCTGATTCTGTCGATTCATACCATCAACCCGGGTGCGGGACCCGGAATCCCAGACGGGAGGGTGTGCGCTGCCCCCGCGCTGCTTCCGGCGGATGTTCAGGCACGTGGTCGAGCAGGAGAGGAACCCCATGATACGTCTTTCTCTGCGCGGTAAGTTGATCTTGGTCAGTCTGGCCCTGGCGGCAGTGCCGGTGGCCCTGGTAGGGGGATTGTCGCTGTGGCAGATGACCCAGCTCGGGGAGGAAACCGCCGATCTTGCGTACGGCGGGCTGCGGGAGCAGGCGCTGTCGGTGATGGACGCCGGCATCCGCGGCGACGTGGAACGGGTCAGCGGGCTGGTGACCGCCACCGAGCGCGACACGCGCCGCCTGGCAGGCTCGGCAACGCTGGAGGCGTACCTGTCGGCCGAGCAGGGCCGAAACGCCATGCTCAACGAGATGGCCCGCAAGGAACTCAACCGCATCGTCGAGGGCGGGGTCTCGTTGTGCGCCGCCCAAGCCGATCAGCAGGACGTCGCCACCGCGAAGAAGCGGGTGGCCGAGCAGCTTCTGAAGGTGGGCATCGGCAAGACCGGGTACGTCTTCGTGATGGACTCCGAAGGCGTCCTCAAGGTGCATCCCAACCAGAGCATCGTCGGCAAGAATACCGTAACCGACCTGAAGCTCACGACCTTCGCCGACATCCTTACCGAGAAGAAAACCGGCGAGTATGGCATTCTCAGTTACGAGTTCGAAGGCCGAAGCAAATGCGTGGCCTACAGCTACGTGCCCGAGTGGGACTGGATCATCTGCGCCAGCGCGTACTGGGACGAACTGTCCGTCCAGGCGGCCACCTCGGCCATGGGGCTGCTGAAGGCGGAGATTGAGGCGTTCCTGCGCGACTCCACCGTCCAGGTCGACGGCCAACCTGAACCGCTTTACACCCAGGCGCGGCTGTTGCGTCCCGACGGGGAGTGCGTGCTGTGCCTCGGCACCGAGGCCGACACGCAGAACGTTGGCGGTAAGGAGTGGTTCGCCCAGGCCGCCGCACTGAAACCCGGACAGATGCACAACACCGGCGTGATCCCCGCCGGCGACACCGCCACCATGCGGGTCGCCAGCCCGGTATACCTGCAGGGACGGCTGGCGGGCGTACTGGCGGTGGACCTCGATTGGCCCATCGTCTGGGAGCGGATCCGCGCCAGCAAGTACGGCAAGAGCGGGTATCCCTACGTGGTGAACGACCGCGGCGTGCTGGTCAGCCACCCCAAGTATGCCCTCGCCGACGGGGTGAACCTGTCGGATACCAAGTACGGCCCGCTGGCGAGCCTGGTGCGGGAGGAGATGCTTACCGGCAAGACCGGCAACGGCGAATATGAATGGGAAGGCCGAAACAAGTATGCCGCCTTCGCACCGATAAAGGTGGGCGGACGGACGTACAGCGTGGCTGCCAGTTGCTACGTGGAAGAGTTCGTGAGCGCCGCCGATGCCATCCGGGACGACTCGGCAAAGGCAGCCGCCTCGGTCACTTGGTGGGTGCTGGTGGCGGGAATCGTGGTCGCCCTGCTGGGCGCCGGCGTCGGTGTGTGGGTTGCCAGCGGCATCGCCCACCCGATCCAGCGGATCATCGAGAGCCTCACCGGCGGGGCCGAGCAGGTTTCCTCGGCCGCCGGCGAGGTATCCACCGCCAGCCAGAGCCTCGCCGAGGGTGCCTCCGAGCAGGCCGCGACGGTACAGGAAGCGACCGCCAGCGTCGAGGAGATCACCTCGATGATCAAGCAGAACGCCGGCTTCGCCGGCGAGGCGGCCGAGGTGTCCGAACGCAATACCGCCTCGTCGCGGGAAGCCCAGCGGCTCGCCCACAACGCCACCACCGCCACCGACGAGGGCAACCAGGCGGTCACCCGCATGACCGAGGCGATCAGCCAGATCAAAACCTCCTCGGAGGAGACCGGGCGGATCGTGAAGACCATCGACGAGATTGCCTTCCAGACGAACCTCCTGGCGCTCAACGCGGCCGTCGAGGCCGCCCGGGCCGGCGAGGCAGGCAAGGGCTTTGCCGTGGTGGCCGAGGAAGTACGGAACCTCGCCCAGCGGGCCGGACAGGCCGCCCGGGAGACGGCCTCGCTGATCGAAGAGGCCCTGAAGAACTCCGACCACGGCGTGCAGGTCTCCGGCGAGGTCTCCGAGTCGCTGGGACGCATCGCCGAGAGCATCCAGCAGGTCACCGCCGTCGCCGGCGACGTGGCAACCGCCTCCCAGGAGCAGACCCGCATCATCGAGCAGGTCGCCAACGGCGGGCAGGAACAGGCCAAGGGCATCGAGCAGATCAGCGAATCGCTCAACGAGATGGACACCGTCACCCAGCGGAACGCCGCCACCGCCGAAGAGTCGGCCTCGGCGTCCGAGGAGCTGTCCGGCCAGGCCGAGATGCTCATGGACACCGTCCGCGAACTGCAGTCGCTGGTCGGGGGCGGTCGCTCGACGCCCCACGGGGAAACCTTCCGACTGAACGGCGAAAGCTCCGTCCAGAAGCCCCGAACGCAGGGTCGGTCGGCCTTCCGTCAGCCCACCGAGGCGAAGAAAGACCAGGAAGTGACCCAGACCTTCTGAGCGCCGCTCAGCCGTCACGCTTGTCAGCGGCGGGGATCCTTCGCGGGTTCCCGCCGCTTTGCTTGGTGTGCTCGCGACAAGCCGGCCCCGGCGGCGGAGGAAGACTACAGTTCGCTCTTGAGTTGCCGCAGGATGTCCAGGGCCTGCAGCGGGGTGAGATTGTCGAGGTCGACGTCCTTGAGCTGCCGGGCCACGCGGGTGGCGGGGTCGGCAAACAGTTGCATCTGCTCGGCCGCCTTGCGGGCCCGCTCGGCGAGTTCGGGCATGTCCAGGTGTTCGGCAAGGTGGGCCTGGATCTGCGGGAGGATGGCCCGCGCCCGCTGGATGACCTCTTTGGGCACTCCCGCCAGGCGTGCCACGTGCACCCCGTAGCTGCGGTCGGTGCCGCCCTTGACGATCTTGTGCAGGAAGACCACCTCGTCTGCCCATTCGCGCACCGCGACGTTCAGGTTCGTCGTGCCGTCCAGCAGCTTCTCCAGTTCGGTCAGTTCGTGGTAGTGGGTGGCGAACAGTGCCCTGCAGCGGAGGCGCAGCGCCACGTGCTCGCAGATGGCCCACGCCAGCGACAGCCCGTCGCAGGTGCTCGTGCCCCGCCCCACCTCGTCGAGAATCACCAGGCTGCGGGAGGTGGCGTTGTTGAGAATGTTCGCCGTCTCCACCATCTCCAGCATGAAGGTCGACAGCCCGCGTGCCAGCTCGTCGGCCGCCCCGACCCGGGTGAAGATGCGATCGGCCAGCCCGATGGTCGCCTGCTCGACCGGGACGAAACTCCCCGTCTGCGCCAGCAGCACCAGCAGCGCCGTCTGGCGGATGTAGGTGCTCTTGCCGGCCATGTTGGGCCCGGTGATGATCAGCAGGCGGTTGTCGCGGGCGCCCATCTCGGTGTCGTTGGGCACGAACTCCTCGCCGAGCTGCTCGGCCAGCACGGGGTGTCGCCCCCCCACGATGCTCAGCACGTTGTCCTGCGTGACGGTGGGCCTGCGGTAGCCGCGCTCCAGCGCCAACTGCCCCAGCCCGGCCAACACGTCCAGGTTCGCCAGTGCCTCGGCCGTCCGCTGCAGGGCGGGCACGTCCTGGGCAAGCCGCTGGCGTACCTGCTCGTACAGTTCGATCTCCAGGCGTTTGGCGCGGTCCTCGGCCGTCAGTACGTCGCTCTCGTAGCGCTTCAGTTCGTCGGTGATGTACCGCTCGGCGTTCTTGAGCGTCTGCTTGCGGACGTAGTCGTCGGGGACCTTGTCGGCGTGGACGTGGGTGACCTCGATGTAGTACCCGAAGACCTTGTTGAACCCGACCTTGAGGTTCGGCACGCCCAGCCGCTTGGCCTGCGACGCCTGGTATTGGGCCAGCCAGCTCTGCCCCTCGGTGCCCACCTTCCGCAGGCGGTCGAGTTCCTCGTGGTAGCCCTGGGCAATCACCCCCCCGTCGCGGACAACGTTGGGACAGTCCGGGTCGATCGCCGATGCGATCAGGTCGGCCGCCGCGTCCAGCCCGGTAAACGCCGGGGCCAGTTGTCCCAGCAGGTCGGCCGACGTGCCTTCCAGGGCGGCCGCCAGTCCGGGCAGGCGGTGGAGCGTGTCGCCCAGAGCCACCAGCTCGCGCGGGCGCACCCGCGCCATGGCGATGTTGGCGGCGATCCGGTCCACCTGCGCCACCTCGCGGAGAATCTCGCGGATCGCCTCCAGCCGCGGGCGGGCGGTAAGCAGTTCTTCCACGGCGTCCTGGCGGGCGACGATGGAAGAATACCCCGTCAGCGGGAAGGTGAGCCACCGCTCCAGCAGGCGGGCGCCCATGCCGGTGCAGGTGCGGTCGATGCACGCCAGCAGCGAGCCCTCGCGCCGCTGGGTCCGCAGCGTGCGGTGCACCTCCAGGCAGCGGAGGGTGTTGCCGTCGATGGTCATATGGTCGGCCCGGTCGAACCGTCGCAGGGTGTGCAGGTGAGCCAGGGCGGTCTTCTGGGTCTCCTGCAGATAGTCCACGATCGCACCGGCCGCGGAGACCGACGGGTCCCACGCGGTGATCCCGAACCCCTCCAGCGTGCGGGTGCGGAAGTGCTTCTGAAGCAGGTCGGTGGCGCGGTCGGCGTCGAAGACCCACGGCGGGCGGGCGGTGGCCGCGGCTGTGGTTACCTGCGAGAGCATGCCCCGCCAGGGGTGGGAGTCCTGCGCCGAACCCTCGGCGATGAGCACCTCGGCCGGTCCGATGCGGACCAGCTCGTCGATAACGTGGTCGGCCGGGACCACCATTGTCCAGAAACTCCCGCTGGACAACTCCACCCACGCCAGCCCCGCCTGGGAGGGTTCGTCTCGGCCGCTGCGGGCGGGTGGGCAGAAGACAGCCGCGAGGTAATTGCCCTCGCGTTGCTGAAGGAACTCCTCCTCGGTGAGGGTCCCGGGGGTCATCAGCCGTACCACGTCCCGCTCGACCACGCCCTTGGCTTCCTTGGGATCCTGCACCTGTTCGCAGACCGCCACCCGGTGCCCGGCGCGGATCAGCCGGGCGATGTACCCCTCGGCCGCGTGGTAAGGCACGCCCGCCAGGGGCACGGCCGTGGGCCCTTTGGAGCGGGAGGTCAGCGCCAGCCCCAGCTCGCGCGCGGCGATCTTGGCGTCCTCGTAGAACATCTCGTAGAAGTCGCCCATCCGGAAAAACAGGATGTAATCTGGGTACTGCTTCTTGAAGGAGCGGTACTGCCGCATGGCGGGGGTGTCGAGTTGGGAGGCAGACTCTTTCTTGCTCACGGTGGGGGAGATGATAGGAGACTGACCCCGGCCGGGCAAGCCCTTCGAGCCGGCCGCCCCTTCGGCGGCTACCTGTATCCTGAAAAGTCCTGCTGGGCGGAGGAGCCGTTGCACGGGTTCGGGCGCCTTGACGGACGCGGTTCTGAAACTCCGTGCTCTGATGAGCACGCTTCTGTGTCGGCGAAAGCCTGGGCAATCTGCCGCCTCTGTTCGTCGATGGATTCCTCGGCAGCGCCGTGGAACGTCATCTCGCGGAGGCAATGGGCCACGATCTCCTCGGCGGAATACCGTTGAAGCGTTTCCTCGGTTAACCGGATCCCCAGCCATTTGCGATGAGGCAGCAGGTCCAGCCCGCAGGGCGTACGATCCGAGGACGATTCGTCCACGCCGAACACCTCCACACCGCCCTCGGCGTCCTCGAGCGGTTCCAGGCGGAGCACAAGAGCACCGGGAACCACGGGCCCGCCGGCCAAACGCTCCACGAAAACTCGGTACGTAAGGGCCTCAGCCGCGGCCGATGGGTACAGTTCCACCAGGCACCGGATGACTGCCCCGCCGTCCACGCGTTGCAGCAAACTCTTCAGGGTCATCACGAGGGGTTTCTCCGGCCGGGTTGTTGTCGGGTCTGACGCCGGCATCGGCAACTGTCACAAGCGGCACGGTTGCAGCAGCCGTCTGCATTGTCGCCCCAGGCGAAGCATCAAAAGGCTGTTGAGCCCGGCTTCGGCGGCCTTGGCGCTGGCGGCCCGTCCGATGGTCCCTCCGAGCGCTCCCAGTCCGTCACCGGCCCAGTCGGCCACCTGATCGGCGGCGTTTTCGGTCGCCTCCTCGAACATGCCGCTGAGGTAGGCGTGAATAATTCCCCGGGCGATCAGGACCCCCGTCTGTCCGAACGCCGGGCGAAGTTGGTAGAGCACGAGCAGATCCTTCACCATCGCCGAGCAACTGTACAGAACGATCATCTGGTCCACGAAGGCAACCGGCGCCATGGCCGTTCCGGCGGCCACCCGCTTTGCGTACTGGGACACGCGTCTTCCGGCGGCTGCGTCGAGCGTGTGCTGGAAGCCCCGGGCGAACTCCTCCAGCCAGTCCCCCGCGGAGATCGGGCGATCCGTCTCCAGGAGGCGATCCCGGTGGCTGCGAAGGGTCTCGACCTCTTCGGCTCTCAGACCGGCCGCCCGTAGCGCGACGGCTTTCCCATCCTCCAGCGTGTAATCTCGGAGGTAATCCAGCAGGGCGTCTCTTGCCTGCTCGTGGTGCTGTTCGGCAAGGGCCTGCAGGCGTCGGCGTTGGCGCAGAACACTCAGCGCCCTGAGGTTCACCCGCGGAGAGCGGTTAAGCTTGACCAAGGCCCAGAGGATGCGGACGAACACGTACAACAGGACCGCGCCGAACAAGGCCGCGCCGAACCCCGCCAGCCAGCGAGTGAACCGGGGCAGTTGCGAGAGTTCATTGACCAGCCGAACCGCCTGTCCGACCAGGAGCAGACCCAGCAATGCCGCGATGACCACCATGGCCCAGTTGAGGGCCGTTCGGATCGGCTGAGGCAGCATCCACCCGCGGTCGGCTTCGGCCAGTTCAGCAAGGTGCTGCTCGAAGCGCTGCTCCAGCGCTTGCTGCTGTTGGCGCTGGTGGCGATGGGTTTCTTCCCGGGAGACGGTGCGAACGACGTCGGGCGTTCCCCGGGGATGGCCCAGCCCGGTATCGCCCCGGCGGTGGTTGGCGCCGGGTGGGGCATCGCGGGACGATTCGGCTGGATCACCCGGACGGAGCGGTTCGTTGCCCGCCGCGTACGGATCGCCGATTCGGCCGCTCTCGCTGTTGTTGTCTTCCTGCATTCTTCTACCGCCTTGCTCAGGTGACGAAGAAGTCAAACACGCGGTCCAGCCCCACGTGATCAGGGGGAATCTGCAGGTTGCGGGATACCACCGGATGCACCTGCGAGTAACGGTAGTCTCCGGGGGTCCAGTCGTCCGGCCAGGACTCCGGCACGGGCGAGACGCGGAACTCGGTTTCCGGGCCGTCCGGGTCGCCGGTCGCGGGCCTGCCGATGAGGGTGTGCTCGGACGAGCCAGGGCGCGTAGACCGACAGGCACTGCAGACGAACCAATCGAACCGGACCCCCTCCAGAAGCGTCTTCGCCCGGGCGGTCATCTGCTCCAGCAGTTCCTGGAGTCGGTTGTTCTTCACGTCGGAAGGGTGAACCAGGTCGGCCTTGGTGGCCACGAATGCCACCCGCTCGATCCGTCCCTTCCAGAACGTCAGCAGGCGCCACAACCGCCCTCCGAGGGACGAGTCGGGGCGAAGTGATTCGAACAGGTCCAGCAGCACCTGGCGATTGTCGTTGTATCGCCCCACTCCTCCCATCAGCAGCGACGGGATGTCCACCAGCACGACCAGTCGG
>JBKHHV010000032.1:0-18191 GCA_046539005.1 Phycisphaerae bacterium | reverse complement strand
GCGGCACGGCCGGCGGGCAGGATGAGTTCACCACCATCGTTGAACTCGAAGTGGACGGGTTGATCGGGGAGATTCTCGCCGGCGACCTCGACGCCGACGGGGACGTGGATTTCGACGACGCCGAGCTCTTCCGGGCGGCCTGGCTTGCCTCGCCGCCCTCGCCGAGCTGGTACGACGGCGACTTCGACGGCGACGGCGACGTGGACTTCGCCGACGCCTGGGCCATGCTGGACAATTTCCGCCTGTCGCAGTCGCCGCTGCCCAGGGGCGCGATGGGCGCCTACCTCACCGGGGAAGCCGTGCCCGAGCCGACGGCCCTGGTGCTGCTGACGATGGGGGCTACTTCTTTCCTCGCAGCACGTTCACGATCCCCACGCCGGCGTAGATCAGCCCGGTAACCGCCAGCAGGAACAGCAGCAGCGCCCACAGGTAGGTCAGCAGCGGCCAGACGTCTTCCATCAGCCCGGCGAAACGGTCGGACGCCAACGCCGCAACGGCGATCCCCCCGGCGAGCACCGCGGCCGCCAAGAGCGACCAGCGAAGGTCGCGCCCGCCCGGGGCCAACCGGACCGCCAGGCACGTCGTGAGGTATACGAACAGTGGCACCCGCCAGTGGGTCCACTCCAGTTCCGGCCAGAACTCGAAGGTATGCCGCAGCAGGTCCACCTGCGCAGCCAGCAGACCCCACAGCCCGTCCCAGGAGCCGGGAAGTTCCTTGGGTAGCGAGGGAATCGCCAGCAGTCCCCGGTGCAGGACAAAGGTCTCGATGACCGGCTCGCCCAGAAGCCACCGCACCACCAGGATGCTGCTCACCCCCGCCAGCAGCGCCAGCAGAGAAGCGACGACCGGTCCGATCACCTTCAGCTTCGGCGTGTCTTCGGTGGTCGGGTCGGCCGATCTGGGACCGCGCGAGTCGCCGGAAGGAATCAGCCTCGCCCGGCGGACCTCCCCGCCGGTAATCAGGCAGCCGAGGATGTACGCCAGTTCGCACACCAACGTCCCGGGCAGCAGGGCCCAGCCGACGTACTTGGGCTTCACCAGCCCCGCCCAGAGGCGATACACCCCCAGCCCGGCAAAGAGAATCGCAAACAGCCATACGGTCAGGGCGAGATAGATCACCGGGTCTCCTTCGCGTCGTTTCGCGGGCGCGCACATCGGCCCGGGGGTTTCATCGGCAAGTGTGCGGCCACCTCTGGAGCCAAACGGGCGCAAAGAAGCGGCGGTCGGGGTTTGCCGCCCCGGCCGCCGTTGGTGTCGCTCAAGGAGCGCTCAGTCCTGCTCGCTCAGGCGGAAGAGCATCTGCTCGCCGGAGGGCATCGCGCCGACCGTGATTTCCTCCGGCAGGGCGGCGCTGCTGACACGCCGGAAGACCATGTGCGAAAGTTCGGCATCGGCCGGCACGCGGTAGACCCAGTCGATGGTCAGCTTCTTGGGTCCGCCTTCCTTCTTCCAGGGGCGCAGAACAATGAGGTTGGCCCGGCCGGGCCCGCCACGCCCGGTGAGGTTCTGGTCTTCGTTCTGGCGCGTCCGCTTGTAGTAGCGGGGCACGTCCGAGGAGACGATGACCTTCACCTGCCGGTTGAGTACCTGCTTGGGCTTATCTTCGTCGTGGGCGCTGCCGGTAAGATAGCCCACCGGGTAGAGCCCCCGGCCCTGCCGGGTCACCAGGCGAAAATGCGTGGCCGGCATGCGGTACCAGTCGTCTTCGCCGCGTGCCTGCTCGTCGACGTTGACGCGGACAATCACCGTCCGGGCGGTTCGCTGTTCGCTCTTGCTCAGCAGGGCGTCTTCGGGCAGGTTCTCCATCCAACGCTGGTCGGCCGGGGGTTCGTAAAGCCCCAACACCGTCAGGGCAGTGGGGGGCGTATCGATTCGTCCGTTCCGGCTGGCGGTATTTCGCGCGGCGAACAGTTCCAGCGGATAGTTGCTGTGCACGACCCCCAGGGGCTTGCCGGCCGACAGCGAACCTTCCGACAGTGTCCGGGCGGCTGAGGCGACGACCTCGTCGGGCGTGAAGGGGGCGAGCGTCTGGGCCCGGTTGAGTTCGTTGTCGTAGGGGCGGTAGCTCAGCACGGTCTGGTCGAAGGGCAACATCTGCATCGCCAGGGTCAGGATGCCCACCGAGAAGATCCCGGTCACCAGCCCCAGTATCCCCCCGCCGATGCGGTCGGCCCAGGCCCCGAAGACCACGTTGTCACGCACCAGCAGCCGAACCGCGAACAGCAGCACCAGTCCCAGCCCGTCGGAAAGCAGCGCGAGCCCGAAGCCCTGCAATGTTACGGAGAGGTTCTCGTAGTACGCCAGGGCGAACATGGCGGCCAGCACGGTGAGGATGGCGTTGATCAGGGCGGTGTACAGGCCCTGGATAACCTGGAACGCCGCGATGGCGACCACCAGAACGGCTACGGCAATGACGATGATCATGAAACGGTCTCCCGTAAGGGTCTCAGGCCTTGGACCTTTTCTTCGACTGCTCCTGCTGGACGCGGATGATCTCCTGGATGCTCGTGACACCCTCGATCACCTTCCGCAGCAACTGCTCCTGGAGGTAGAGCATCTTGTTCTTCCGGGCGGCGGAGCGAAGCTGCGACAGCGACCCGCCGTCGGCAACCAGCTTGCGGAGGTCGTCGGTCACTTCCAGCAACTCGTAGGCGCCCGTTCGGCCGACGTAGCCGCTGCCCTGGCAGGAAGGGCAGGTGATGGGGCGTCCCTTCTCGTCGGTCAGTGGCGAACTGGGCGGACGATAGAACTGGGTGATCTTGTCGGCCGGAAGGTTCACCTTTGCCAGCAGGTTGGGGTCGGGTCGGTAGGCCTCGCGGCAGGCCGGGCAGAGCTTGCGGACCAAGGTCTGGCAGAGCACGCCGCGAAGGTTCTTCAGCGACTCGGGGGTCTTGCAGTGCTTTACCCACACCGCCAGGGCGGTGAAGGAGTCGGGCGCGTTTACGCCGAGGAAGACCATCTTCTCGGTGGCCGCTTCCATGATGACTCCCGGGGTGTCGTCGGAGGCGAGCCGGTCGACCATGACCACGTCGGGATCGCGGCGGACGGCCGAGGAGAGCACCTGGGCCTGCTGGGCGGGTGCCTCGTAGACGTTCTGGGTTACGTTCTCCAGGTCGACCTCGGGCTTCTCTTCGACGGTAATCAGTTGCTTGGTGAAGGCGTCCTGGGCCCGCAGCAGCGAGTACAGTGTGCTGGTTACGCCGCTGCGCCTGGGGCCGGAGGCGATCAGCAGCCCGCTCTTCTGTCCGGACAATGTCTTGACCCGTTCCAGCGTGTCCTGGGCGAGCCCCAACTCTTCCAGGCGGGTCTGCACCACCTCCTGGGTGACGCGGAGCTTCATGCGCTGGCCTCCGGTCGTCCCGGCCGTCTGCACCGCCACCTCGAAGGCGGGGGCGTTGTACGCCACGTACAGCTTGCCTTCCTGGGGGCGGCGGCGGTCTTCGACGTCCAGCCCCGCCACGGCCTTGACATACTGCACCAGTGCCTCGGCGTCCGGCGCCGCGAGGGATTCCTTCTCGGTCGCCACGCCGTCGATTACGAGTCTCACCCGGCTGCCCCCGCCGGCGGGGACCACGTCGACCTCGCTGACGCGTCGCCAGGCGACGTCGTACAGCAGGTCCTGCGCCAGGTCATATCCGCGAATGATCGCCGGGTCCATCTCCTCGGTGGGAGCGGGAACGGGGCGTTCCTCGTAGTCCTGGATCTCCACCTGCGGGGCGTCGGCGGCCCGCTGGCTGCCGGCCTTGCGGGAGGTGCCCTTGCCGCCGAAGACCGTCCCGAGGTGTTCGGCGGTCAGCACGCGGTCTTCGGGCTCGACGCGCCCGTTGCGGTAGACCACGTAGGCGACGATCGTTCCGGCCGTGAGGACCACGTACAGCAGCAGTCCGACGACGTAGGCGGGAATCGCCAACCACAGCAGGAACGACAATGCCCCGACGCCGACGGTCAGCCCGCTCCAGAGGTTTTTGGGCGCCCGCACAAGTCGTTCGTCTCGGGCGACCCATGGGGCGGCCATCAGCCAGGGGGTCACGAACACCAGCATCAGCACGATCTTCCACCCGGCGAGGTACCCCCCGGGGGTGGGCACATCCGCCAGCAGGCTCAGGGCGGCGATACCGCCTGCCGCTTCGATCATGGATCACTCCGTTTCGTTGAACAGGTCCGGGGGCTACCGCCCGAGCAGGCCTCCCTGCCCGGAAGAAATGCCCTTCAGACGCATTTTCAGTTCGTCTACGTTCGGGGCCACCTCGTAGGCGACCTTGGGGTCGATGTACTCGTTCTCGATCAGCGCAAGCAGGCTGGATGTGAACGACAGCATTCCACTGCCTTCGTTGGAGCGGATGACGTCGATCAGTTCGGCGTCGCGACCGTCCTCGATCAACTGCCGGACCGAGGGGTTCATCCGCATGATCTCCGCGGCCGGGGCACGCCCGATGTCCTCCCGCAGGCAGGGCAGCAACCGCTGGCAGACAATGGCTTTGAGGTTGAACGCCAGCGACTGGCGGACCAACTCGCGCGACTCGGGCGGGAACAGCGCCAGCACGCGTTCGACGGTCTGGGAGGCGCTGGAGGCGTGGACGGTTCCGAACACCAGGTGCCCGGTCTCCGAGGCCTGCAGCGCGGCCTGGAAGGTCTCGCGGTCGCGCATCTCGCCGATGAGTACGACGTCGGGGTCTTCTCGCATGAGGTACTTCAGCGCGTCGTCGAAGGTCGCCACGTCGATGCCGATTTCGCGCTGGTTCACCAGTGCCTTCTTGTCCACGTAGAGGTACTCGATCGGGTCCTCGATGGTCACGATATGGCACGGGCGGGTGCGGTTGATGCTTTCCAGCAGCGAGGCGATGGTGGTGCTTTTGCCGCTCCCGGTCGGGCCAGACAGCAGCACCAGTCCCTGGTGCTCGGAGGCGATCTCCTTGATCGACTCGGGCAGGTGCAGGTCCTCGAAGGCGGGGATGTTCCGCGTCACGCGGCGGGCGGCCAGCGACACCTCGCCCCGCTGTCGGAAGACGTTGATGCGGAACCGGTCGGATTCACTCAGGTCATGGGCGAGGTCGATGCTTCCGTGTTCGAGGAAGTAGGCCCACTGCTTCTCGGTCATGACCTGCCGGGACATCTCGATGATATCGTCGCCGCTGAGTTCGGGCTGGTTGCTCTTGCGGAGCACGGTCTGCGTGCGGTAGTGGGGCACGCAGTTGGCCTTGAGGTGAAGGTCGGAGGCGTCGAGCTTCTGCATGGCGCGGAAGAACCGCTCGATCTTCATCTCCTGCCCGTGTCGGCCTGCGTGCTGGTCGTGCTCGTCGATCGGTTGGGGTCCGGGACTGGTCACGGTAGACTCCTTGGTTTACGACTCCCCGCCGTCGGTGCCCTGCGTCAGACGCACCGGCACGCCCCGCTCGGCGAGAAACTGCTTGGTTTCCTCGATTGTGTAGGTTCCGAAGTGGAAGATGCTGGCGGCCAACGCCGCATCGGCCCGGCCTTCGGTGAGGGCTTCGTACATGTGCAGGGGCGAGCCGGCCCCGCCCGATGCGATGACCGGAATGCTCACCGCCTCGGCGACCGCGCGGGTTATCTCCACGTCGTAGCCTTCCAGCGTGCCGTCGGCATCCATCACCGTCAGCAGGATCTCGCCCGCTCCGAGGCGCTGCACCTCCCGCGCCCAGGAGACCGCCTCCAGCCCGGTGGGCACGCGGCCGCCGTTGATGTGCACTTCCCACACCTCGCGGCCGTCCCGGCAGACCCGCTTGGGGTCGATCGCCACCACCACGCACTGGGCCCCGAAGCGTCGGGACGCCTCGGAGATGAAGTCCGGGTTGCGAACGGCGGTGGAGTTGACGGAGATCTTGTCCGCCCCGGCGTTGAGCAGGGCGGTCACGTCCTCGATGGAGCGGATGCCCCCGCCCACCGTCAGCGGCATGAATACCTGGTCGGCCGTGCGGGCGACGATGTCGATCATGATATCCCGTTGCTCATGGCTGGCGGTGATGTCCAGGAAGACCAGTTCGTCGGCGCCTTCGTCCTCGTATCGCTTGGCGATTTCCACCGGGTCGCCGGCGTCGCGGAGGTTCAGGAAATTGACTCCCTTGACGACACGACCTTTCTCGACGTCCAGGCAGGGGATGATGCGCTTGGCACGCATCGGTATACTCCACTCAAAGATCGGTATTCTACACGCATTCACGGGCCATTGGCAACGATGGAACCATCGCCGGCGGGCGCGAATGCCGAACGTCGACACCCAAGACAGGGAAAGAGAAGCATGGCCGAGCGAATTGTATTGCTTGGGGGCACCTTCGACCCCGTCCATCACGGGCACCTGATCGTAGCCCGGGCGATCGCCGAGGCCCGCGGCTTGCCGCGGATCACGCTGATGCCCACTGGCACGCCGCCCCACAAGGACGCCGCCCGCACCGCCGGGCGCCACCGCCTGGAAATGCTGCGTCTGGCCGTGGCGGGCGATCCGCTGTTCGACGTGACCGACTGGGAGATCCGCCGTAAGGTGCGCAGCTACACCATCCGAACCGTGCGGATGCTGCAGGCCGAGCAACCAGGCCGCCGGGTGACGCTGATCGTCGGGGCAGACATGCTTGCCGACCTGCCCAACTGGCGGGAAGTAGACGAACTGATGGGGCTCGCCGACTTCCTTGTCGCCCACCGCCCGGGGTGGGATTCCCGCATGGAAGATGTATTCGGGACACTCCGTGAGCGGTTCGGAGCCCCCCTGGCGGCGAAATTGCGGGAAGGACTGGTCGAAACGCCGCGAATCGATATTTCGTCTACCGAGATACGCCGGCGTCTGGGGTCGGGCCGGTCTGTTCGGTACCTAACTCCAGATAATGTAATCTATTATGCCAGAGAAAACCGTTTGTACCAAACCGACGATGCGTGTTTTCAGGGATAGGCGCGACGCAAAATACGAGGGGTATTCAGGAAAAAGCTCGGCAAATCTCCCCGAGACCTTGACATTGAACAAGGATGTGGTAAATATACTAGTAAGAGGCTCCTCGGTCAAAACTCCCTCCTTTGGCCGAGATTTGCGGCGTCAGGCTCCCCTCCCCTGACGCCGATTTTTTTTCGCTCACTTCGCGGAAGCCAGCCCGCCACCGAACAGCCATACTTTCAGAGCCAGGCTTCTGGCGTCTCGGACGGCTACTCGTTTTCCCGGATGGTCCGGTCGGGACCCGAGTCGGCGGAGTTGGCCTGGATGTGCCCAAGCACCTGCGGGGGAACCATCGCCGAGACGTCTCCGCCCATCGAGGCGATCTGCTTGATCAGGCTCGAAGAGGTGAACGCGTGCTCGGTGGAGGTGATGATGAACACCGTTTCCACCCCGGCCACCACGCGATTGGTCAACGCCACCTGGAACTCGAAGTGAAGGTCGCTGCTGTCGCGGATGCCCCGCAGAATCGCCGCGGCCCCGACTTTCTTCGCGAAATCCACCGTCAGCCCGTGGAAGGTTTCCACCCGCACGCCGGCAAGGTCGGCCGAGGCGATGACTTCCCGTATCATCGTCGCCCGCTCCTGCTGGGGCATCATCGACTTCTTCTCGGGGTTCTCGCCCACCGCGACGATCAACTCGTCGAACAGTGTCGCCCCTCGGCCGATGACGTCCAGATGGCCGTTGGTGATGGGGTCGAACGTGCCGGGGAAAATCGCGATGCGCTTCTGGCCGTCGGTCATGGGGTGTCCTTTCTTTTTGTCACAGCCGGATTATAGGGCACGGGGCGGCGGGAGGTAAGTCCGCATGTCGCCCGGCCGCCTTGGGCAGGGCAGGCTGCCGGGGCGAAGCGCACGAAGACCGGGCCGGCGGGCATGCCCTCGTGGCCACAACGTTTCCGGCGGCGTTGGGCTCAGCCGGAAGGCAACTCGCCGCGGTTGACCAGCAGGTTCACCAGCGTGCGCTGGAGATGCTGGCGATTCTCGGCCTCGGTGATGATATGGTCGGCGTGGGTCTCGAAGATATCGTCGGAGATCTCGTAACCCCGGTAGGCCGGGAGACAGTGGAGCACGATCGCGTGGTTCGGGGCGGCGGCCATCAGGTCGGCGTTGACCTCGAAGCCCTTGAACTCCGCCACCCGCTTTGCCTTCTCCTCTTCCTGGCCCATGGAGACCCAGGTGTCGGTGTAGACCACGTCGGCCTCGTCGACCGCCTGGCGGGGGTCCGTGGTCGCCAGGTAGTCGTTCACCGGGCAGTCGGTCAGTTCGTAGCCTTCCGGGGTGGCGATGCGAAAGCCCATGCCCAGCTTTGAGCAGGCCACCGCCAGGCTCCGGGCGACGTTGTTGCCGTCGCCCACGAACGCCAGGGCTCTGCCCTCCAGCGTGCCGAAGTGCTCCTGCACGGTCATCAGGTCGGCCATCGCCTGGCAGGGGTGGGAGTAGTCGGTCAGGGCGTTGATGACCGGCACGGGCGACCAATGGCCGAGTTCTTCCACGAGCTGGTGGCTGAAGGTTCTGGCCATGATCGCATCGCACATGCGTCCCAGCACGCGGGCGACGTCCTGGACCGGCTCGCGCCGGCCGAGGCCGATGTCATTCTGCGTGAGGTAGATCGCCCCTCCGCCGAGCTGGATCATGCCGCTCTCGAAGCTGACGCGGGTTCGCAGCGAGGGTTTCTCGAAGTACATCGCCAGCGTTTTGCCCGCCAGCGTGTGTTCGAGCGTGCCGGCCTTGAGGGCCTGCTTGTCGGCGAGGGCTTCCTTCAGCAGGAACTGCAGTTGGGCCCGGCTGAAATCGGCGATGTTGATGAAGTTCTTCATGGTCGTGTCCCGTATTGCACGCCGCCCGAAGGCCGGACGGAAGGGGGTTTGGCGCGTCTACTTCTGGATCAGCGTTCCCACGCCGCGGTCGGAAAAGATCTCCAGCAGCAGCGAGTGCGGAAATCGGCCGTCGATGATGTGGGCCCGTTTCACGCCGGCGTCCAGGGCCCGGATGCAGGAGTCGACCTTCGGCAGCATTCCCGCCGAGATGGCGCCCGAGTCGATCATCTGCTTGATTTCGTCCTCGCTGAGCGTGTCGGCGAGGCTGGCGGGGTCGTCGGGGTCGCGGCGGATCCCGTGGGTATCGGAGACCACAACCAGCTTCTCGGCCCGCAGGGCGGCGGCCACTTCGCCGGCGGCGGTATCGGCATTGCAGTTGAGCTTCTGGGAGGCCTTGTTGACTGCCAGGGGCGCCACCACAGGTATCGTATCGGCCTGGCAGAGCAGTTCCAGCAGCTTGCCGTTGACGTGGTTGACCTTCCCCACGAAGCCCAGGTCGACCCGGCGGCCTTCCTTTTGCAGGAAGAGCTTCTCGCCGAACAGCACACAACTGCTGAGGGTGTGCATGCCCATCGCCGCCGAGCCCATGTCGCGGATTTTCTCGACGATGTCGCGGTTGACCTGGTTGCACAGCACGTGCTCGACGACGGTCAGCGAGCGCTGGTCGGTATAGCGGCGGCCCTGGACGAACTGGACCTCCAGGCCCGATTCCTCCATGGCGCGGTTGATGGCCTTGCCCCCACCGTGGACGATCACCGGGCGGATGCCGACGGTGTTCATGAACACCACGTCGCGCAGCAGATTGGAGATGGCGCCTTCGTCGTCCATCACCGATCCACCCATCTTGATGACGACGATCTTGTCCACGAACCGCTGGATGTATCCCAGGGCCTCGATCAGCGTGTTGGCCTTGACGATGGCTTCTTCCATGGTCTTCCGCTCCCAACAGAGAAGCCGTCAAGAATAGCCCGACAGGGCGGGTTTGTCAATCGACGCGGGAGAGACGAAACAGGCGGGATTCCGGGTCGGTGCTCTCGATGTGCACCTCCCAGCGGGGGCGGGGCAGATGGTCGCCAGCCTTGCTGGACCACTCGATGAGCACCACGCCGGTCTCCAACATTTCCTCCAGCCCCAGGTCCTCCAACTCCTCGGCCGGGCTGGTCATGCGGTAGAGGTCCAGGTGGAACACCGGCAGGCGAGCAGGGTACTCGTGCACGAGAACGTAGGTCGGGCTGGAGACCAGGCGGGGGTCCTCGATCCCCATGCCCATCGCCAGCCCGCGGGCGAGGACCGTCTTGCCGGCGCCCAGCGAGCCGTCCAGCGTCACGCAGTCGCCGGTCGAGAGGCGTCCGGCCAACTCGCGCCCGAGGTCGATCGTCTCCTCGGTGCTGTGGGTTTCGAAGGTCTCGCTCATTCGGTCGAGTGCTCCCATCCCTCGGGCTTCAGCGGCCGAGATTCGCCGCGGTCGATCAGCAGCACCTCCCGGGCCTCGGTCAGCGTGCCGATGCGGCTGACCGGCACGTCGAAGGGGCTCTCGGACAGCAGCCGGTCGGCGTCGGTGGGGTCCATCGCCACGAGCAGTTCGTAGTCTTCGCCGTCGGTCAGCGCGGCCTTCAGGGGGTCGCCGGTGATGTCGGGGGCAATCGGTACCGCCGCCGCGTCGACCCGGGCCCCCAGTTCCGACAGGCGGCAGAGGTGGTTCAGGTCGGTCGCCAGCCCGTCGGACAGGTCGATCATCGCCGTGGCGCCGTACTGTTCGGCAAGGACGCGGCCTTCCCGGATGCGGGGCGTGAATTCCAGGTGCCGGCGGCCTCGCCATGCGCCGCCCAGCGAGCCGGTGACCAGCAGCACATCGCCGGCACGGCCGCCGCTGCGAAGTATGGGCCCGGCCGTGCTCGCCAGCCCCAGCACGGTAACCGACACGCAGAGGCGCTGGTCCCAGGCGGCCACGTCTCCGCCGATGACGGGGCAGGAGAACTCGTCGCCGATCGATCGCAGTCCGCGGTAGATTTCCTGCCCCATGGACTCATCGCACCCGCGCGGCAACGCCACCGACGCCACCGCCCCGATCGCACGGCCGCCCATCGCGGCGATGTCCGACAGGTTCCTCGCCAGGGCTTTGCGTCCCGCGGCAAAGGCCCCGTCCTCGGCGAGCCGCACGTGGACTTCCTCCAGCACCTGGTCCACGGTCACCAGCAGCGCCTCGCCGCCGACGTCCATGACCGCGCAGTCGTCCCCCGGCCCCACGCGCACACCGGCGGCCCCGGAGGTCTGGGTGAATATCCAGTTGAGCAAGTCCGATTCACGCATGGTTACCTGTAGAACTCCATGAACTCATCGACGGTCATCCCGGCCTGGCGAATGATCGCCCGCAATGTGCCGCGCTTCAAGGGTGTGTCTCGTGGAATCGTCATCGCACCCGGCCTGGTGGGATGGATGAGCTTGTAGTGTTTGCCGCCGCCGGATACCTCCCAGCCCGCCCGGGCGAGCGCCTTCGACACCCGGGCGGTGGGCAGAGGTGTTAGCTTCGCCATCGCCAGCCCCTCAAGCCTGGCGTCGCTTGCGGCGAATGTTCACTCCGCGTTGCTGCAGGTCGTCGGCTGCCTCCTGCCATGTGCGAATTGCGTCCTCGGCCAATTCCAGCACTTCTTCCACCGTCTCTCCCTGGGTAATGCAGCCTGGTAGCCCGGCCACCTCGGCCGCGTATCCACCGTCCTCGAAATCGGCAGTGATCTCCACCTGGTAGGTCTCCCCGCCGAGGTCCAAGGCCTCCACCCACTTGCGGGAGAACTCCAGAACGGTCCGGCGGAGTTGGCGATCCAGGTTGTCCACCCGGATCTGGTAGAAGACCCGTTGGCCCTGGTTCTGGGTTGTGTCGATCAACGACTGAGCCGATTCGGCCAGGAACACGTTATCCCCGTCGGTCACCAGGCAGCAGTAACCCAGCGGTTCGGACAGATCAGTAAGCTGACCCCTCAGATAGCGGACGCAACGCCGCATCTTCTGAAGAGAGACCCCGGCGTCGAGGAAACGCTTCACGGCCTGGATTGCCAGCAGGTCCGCATAAGAATAAAGCCGGCGTGATCCCCGCCCCGCAGCCGACCTGTGAGAGGGTTTCACAATCCCCTCCCGGTCCCAGTACCTTGCCTGACGCTGGGTGATCCCTGTAATCCTGCAGACTTGGTCGGTGCTGAACGATTCCTGTGAGATGCGAACGGAGTCCATTGCGTGTCCTTATGATGACATTGATGTCATTATAAGGACCTTCTACAGGAAAAGCCAGCGGCTTCTGCTTTCATGTCCCCCGCAACCGGCACCTTCTCGGGCGGGGGCTACTTCGCCAGGCGTTGTTTCCAGTTTGCCAGTTGGTCGGCGAGTTGGTCGGCTCCGCCGGCGCCGGCCGGGCTGTAGCGCTTCACCACGTTCTCGGGCCCGAGGAAATCGTAGACGTCTTCGGCGATGGCGTCAGAACCATCGCGAAGTTCCTCCAGCGAGAGCTGCGAGAGGCCCTTGCCGTCACTTTCGGCGCGGGCGACCAGTTGCCCCACCACGTGATGGGCGGTGCGGAACGGCACGCCCTTGCCCACGAGATACTCGGCCAGGGCGGTGGCGTCCAGGAAGCCTTCGTCAAGCCCTTCCGCGATTCGCGCCGGGCGCAGCTTCGTTGTGGCGGCCACGCCGGCCGCGACCGTCAGCGCCCGGCTCATCGCCTCCACGGCCGGGATCGCGAAGCGCTTGTCATCCTGCAGGTCGCGGTTGTACGCCAGGGGCAGGCCCTTCAGCAGCGTCAGCATTCCGGTCAGGGAGGCGATGGCGGTGGCGCTCTTGCCGCGGATCAGTTCCAGCGTGTCGGCGTTCTTCTTCTGCGGCATCATGGAACTGGAGGTGCAGTAGGCGTCGGACAGTTCCAGGAAGCCGAACTCCGTCGTCGAGTAGATGATCCAGTCCTCGGCCCAGCGCGACAGGTGCGTCGCCAGCATCGCACAGGCGAACAGCAGTTCGGCGAGGAAGTCGCGGTCGCTGGTGGCGTCGATGCTGTTGGCGGCGAGGGCGGGGAAACCCAGCAGCTCGGCCGTCCGGGCGCGGTCCAGCGGCAGCGAGGTGCCCGCCACCGCTCCGCAACCCAGCGGGCAGACGTTGATCCGCTTGCGTGCGTCCATTAGGCGGTCGGCGTCGCGCTGCAGCATCTCGACGTAAGCGAGCATTGCATGACCGGCCACGATCGGCTGGGCACGCTGCAGGTGCGTGTAGGCGGGCATCACGGTTTCGCCGGACCTGGCGGCCAGGTTCACCAGCGCCTCCTGCAGGACCTGGACCTGGTCGACCAGGTTGTCGGCGGCGTCGCGTGCCCACAGTCGCAGGTCGGTGGCGACCTGGTCGTTGCGGCTTCGGCCGGTGTGAAGCTTGCGGCCGGCGTCGCCGGTGCGCTCCACCAGCGCCCGCTCGATGACCATGTGGATATCTTCCAGCTCGATGGGCATCTCCAGCGAGCCGCCCTCGATCTCTTGGGACACCTCCAGCAGCCCGTTGCGGATCGCCTTCTCTTCCTTGGCCGTGAGGATGCCGATCTCCCGCAGCATCTTCGCGTGGGCGATGGACCCGGCGATGTCGTACTTCCACAGGACGGTGTCCACGTCGAGACTGGCGACGAACCGGGCGGTCGCTTCGTCGGCGTCGGCGGTCAGCCGTCCCTGCCAGGACTTGGCCGACCCGGCGGCGGTCTTCTTCTTGCTGGGCATAGATGGCTCCTTCGGCGTGGATGGTAGACCCTGGGCCGGCCGGGGTCAATCACGCAGCCGCCCCGGCCCCGCTTGCTGCCCACCGCTTACAGCTCACCGCCCATTGCTTCCCATCTCCGGTAGCTGCCGAGTTCCTTGTACAGTTCTACGATCCGCGTGAAATCCTCAAAGCTGACCGAGTTGGGGATGGAGTGATCGCTGGCGAAGATGTAGCCTCCGTCGGCCTTGAGGGCCGGGAGGAACTGGCGGATATGTTCTTCGATCTGCTCGGGATGCTCCCAGAGCACCGCGTTGATCCCGCCATGGAGAACCAGGCGGTCGCCGAATTGCTTCTTGATCGCCAGGGGATCGCAGCCGGCTTTCACTTCCAGGGGGTTGAGCGCATCGATGCCGATCTCCACGAATTCCGGGATGAACGGCCTGATGTCGCCGCAGGAATGCAGCATGGCCGGGATGCCCCTGGCGTGGGCCCATTCCACGCATCGGGCGTGGGCCGGGCGGATCAGTTCGCGATACATCTGCACGGACATGAACTGGGAGAATTTGTACCCCAGGTCGTCCGGCCAGCGGAGTTCATCGAAGGTGTATCCGGCGTCCCAGACCTTCTCCAGCAAGGTCAGATTCACCTCCAGGATGTGGTGCAGCACATCGGTGAACCATTCGGGATTCTCCACCAGCGACATCAACACGGTCTCGGTGCCGATCATCCGCGAATGGATCACGTCGAAGCTGAACCATCCGCTGCCGCTGATCCACGCGCCCTTCTCCCGCCACAGCGCGTAGTTGTTCTTGAGGGAATCCCAGTGGATGCGGTCGTCGGTGGGGGCGATACGGGGTTTGATATTCTCCCATGCCTCTGGATTGGTGCAGGTGAACTCCAGCGGTTCCTCGATGCTGGTGGCGTGCTTGTACTTCTTCATCGTCGCGCCCCACTCGGTAGTGTGGATGACGTAATCATCGGTCTCTTCGATGACCCGCCACGGCATCTGCGGGGAAGTATCGACAGCGATGGACGCATACTGATCGAGCTGGAAGTGGTCCACCCAGGAGACGCCTTCCGGCAGGCCCTCACGATGCCAACGTCCGACGGTGTCTGCCCAGGGATAATCGCGGAACGGTACGCGATCGGACAGTTGGTGCGAATAGACCTTCTTCATTCGCTGCCGGGTGGTCATCGATCGGGTCATGATGTTGCTTCTCCAGGGGCTCGAAGATTGTCACGGGAAGTGGTGCGACGTAGGATAGACCCCATGAGCGAGGCAAGTCAATCTGCGCGTGGAACGTTCCTGGCCGAGGTGCTCGCGAACGAGCGTCTCTGCGACGAACACTACCGACTCATCCTGGACTTCGAACGTTTCCCGCCCACCGAGGCCGGGCAGTTCATCCAACTTCTGTGCCGCCCGCCGGCCGAGCAGGACAGCCTGTCGGTCGTGGACTGGCAGGAGGGCACGCCCCCGCAGTTCACCCAGCCGGAACTGACCGACCAGGAAACCATGCTTCGCCGCCCGTTGAGCCTCGCCGGCCGCCGCGACCACGCCGGGGGACGGACCGAGCTGGACGTCATATACCGCAAGGTGGGCACCGGCACGCGGTGGCTCTCGGGGGTGAAGCCCGGAGATCCGCTGAGTGTGCTGGGCCCGCTGGGCAACGCGTTCCCGATCTCGCAGGACAAACCGGCCGCCGTGCTCGTCGGCGGGGGCGTGGGCATTCCGCCGATGCTGTATCTCGCCGAGGCGCTGCGAAACGCCGGCAAGTCGTCCGTGGCGTTCAGTGGGGCACGCAGCGCGAGCCTGTTGCCGCTTCGGCTGTCGCCGTCGGTGCCGGTGTCGCCCGAGGGGGCCCCGGGGCTGTGCGTGGCCGAGTTCGCCGCGGTGGACACGCCGTCGGTGGTCACCACCGACGACGGGTCGTTGGGCTTCGGGGGGCTTATCACCCAGCCGCTGGTGCGTTGGTTGGAATCCGGCGGCGTCGAGCCCGGACAGGTGGTGGTGTACTCCTGCGGGCCCGAACCGATGATGCGGGCGGTGGGAGAGCTGTGCCTCAGCCGCGGGATCGAGTGCTGGCTCTCGCTGGAGCGGCACATGGCCTGCGGAATGGGTACCTGCCAGTCATGCGTGTGCAAGCTGCGGGAGGACAACGACCGCGGCTGGGCGTACCGACTCTGCTGCACCGACGGCCCGGTATTCGCGGCCGCCGAGGTGGTCTGGGACTGAGTGGGGCGCCCGAGGCAGCTCCCATCGCCTGCTTCGCCGGCACTTCCCCCAGAGTGGGGGAAGGGGTTTGTGCTCTCTGCCGTGACTCTCTGCTGTTTGGGATGCCTTGGACGTCGATTCGCGATTCGTTATTCAGAATCCCCGGCCGCTGCGCGGGGCGCGACGGCTACCTTCGGATTCAGGTGGGCGGGCACAAACTCTTCCCGCCGCGCGCGGTTGCTCAGGATCGCCTCGGTCACCAGCAGAAACACCACCGCCACCAGCAGCAGGTCCCACCAGTTGGTGCCCTCCGCATCGGCCGCCGCCGCCGTGTGTACCGCCTCCAGCGAGCGACCCACGTAAGCGTGCTCGATGCCGCGGCGGCGCAGCTCGGCCTGCAGCACGTCCGGGCTCATCCGGGCCAGGTCGCTCTCGGGTCCATGGGGGTTCACTACGAACTGCCCTTCGGTACCCTCGCTGTCGGGCCCGGCTCCCTCCAGTTGCCAGCGGTACACGCCCGGCCGTTCGGTCTGGGTCATCCTCGCCGACCCGCCTGCAATGCCCAGCGTCACGAACGGAGCGGTCTCGTCGCCCCGGGCGGGCAGGTCCACCTTCACCACCGGTCGGCGGGACCCTTCCGGGCCGAGGTCCACCTTGCCGGGCACGATTGTCGCCGGCTGACCGGCCACGTAGGTCAGGTCGCGTCCGATGTCCGCCCCGGCCCGCATCGCGGCGCGAACCATCATCGGCAGGAATATCTTCGCGGCCGGGAAATTCGTCCACTGCGGCGAGGCCGTCGAGGTCACCAGCACGCTGTAGCCTTCGCCGAAGCGTTTCTCCATCACCAGCGGCTGCCCGTCGGAGAGGCGGATGAGCGTCCGCCCGGTGACCGGCGTCTGGAGGCGCCAGTAGCGGTGGACCACCGACGTGAGGTAGTCGCTCATCGAGGGGTGGAGCCCCTCCAGCAGCGGGTGCTCCATGCTGACCCACTGCAGCGAACGTGCCCGCGCCCGTTCGCCCACCTGTCCGACCGCCTCGGCCAGGCGCCCGGGCAGCAGCCCGCCATGAGTGGCGTTGGGTTTCACGGCGGCGTTGTCCATGAGCGTGGCGTTGTAGTTGGTCGGCTCGGCGCTGGGGCCGGTAAAGAAGACGGCCGTCCCGCCGCCAGCCACGAACCGAGCCAGCGCCGCCGCCTGCTCGGGGGAGAAACTCGCCACCTCCGCCAGGTACGCCACCTCCACGCCCCGGAGCGAGTCGGCCGACAGGTTCGCCGCCTCGATGGTCTTCAGTTCGATCGGCCAGGGGTTGTCCACGCCCAGCCAGGGGTTGAGGCTGGGCCCAAGCCCGTAGGCGGGGTCGAAGCCTCCGCCGGCCTGTCCGCGGACCAGCAGGGCGTCGATGCGCCCGCCGATGTCCAGGCAGAAGCGCCGGACATTGTCGGCCGGGAGCTGGTCGTTGACGTCCAGCAGAACCTGCCCCCGGGCGATGCCGCTGCGGGTGAACTGGTGATAGAACCGCACCGCCCGGGTTGCTCCGTCCTGCCCGGCCGCCCGCAGGTGCACCTTGCGGCGGTCTCCCTCGCCGGACTGGCCTTCCATGCGCAGCAGCACGTCCACCGTGCGGTCGGTGGGGGCGGCGTTGGTGACGCTGACGGTGAAGCTCAGCACGCCGTCTCGGACGCGGCGGCCTTCGATGTCCAGTGCGGTGATGCCCACGTTGTCCGGCTGTGCGTCGGCGGTGTCGATGACGAACAGGTGCAGGTCCTTCGCCTCGCGAAGCTCCGGCAGGTCGAGCAGGCGCTGCATGTCGCTGCGTTGCAGGTCGGTCACCAGGTACAGGGCCCGGCGGGGGCTGGCGGTGTCATCGGAAAGGCTGCGAATGGCCCGGGCGACGCGCTGGGGCAGTTCGGAAGGCCCGTACGCCACGGCCGTCTCGCCCAGGCGGTTTCGTAACTGCTGCAGGTCGGCCGACAGGTCCGCCGGCGATTCCGGCGTGGCGGTCCGCAGCAGGCTCGCCAGGGCCGGTTGCCGGTCGCCGCCCAGCAGGGCACTGGCGGTGGTTTTGGCTTCGCTGAGCCGGGTTCCGTTTTCGCGCCGGGCAGCCATCGAGAAACTGTTGTCCACGACCACCACCGCCGCCGAGCGGCTTGCGCCCAGCCAGGCCCCGGTGGCCTTGGTGATGGGTTGTGCGACGGCCAATGCCAGCAGTGCCAGCAGCGCTGCCCGCAACAGCAGCAGGAGCCAGTGCTGGATGCGCCGTCTCCGGGCGGTCTTCTCCATGCTGACCCGCAGGAAGCGCAGCGTGGGGAAGAGCTGCTCCTGGGCGCGCACGCTGCTGAGCAGGTGCAGCAGGAACGGAATCCCGGCGGCCAGCAGTCCGACCAGCAGCAGCGGGGCGGCGAAGGTCAACGGATCTTCCCCTTCCGCCGCGCGAGGTAGTCCAGCAGCATGCGGTCATAGGGGGTGTCGGTGGTCGCCAGCACGTATTCGATGTTCCGGTCGCCGCAT
>JBKHHV010000275.1:0-5155 GCA_046539005.1 Phycisphaerae bacterium | reverse complement strand
ACCAGGTAACCCACCCCGACAACCCCGGCCGCGGGTTCCAGAACGGCTTCACCGGCACGCACGGCAACATGCACTATCAGTGGATCGGCCGATTGACCCTCAAGCAGGGGCGACTGCTGAACTGCACCTACTTTGCCGAATACGCCGAGGGAGCCAAGCACCGCGACCAGACGTTCGATAACCCGCTGCTGGACGACTGGCCGCACTTCAAGTCGGGTTGGCCGAACCTCAACACCACCCGCGTCGAGCCCCACGGGCTGGCGATCGACGCCAAGGGCAACGTGTACGTCAGCGCGAAGGGGCGGCGGGTCATCACCACGTCCAACGCCTACCAGCAGATGCCCTCGCCGCTGAAGAAAGGCACTCGCGGGCAGTGGTCGGACTTCGTGCGGGTCTACACGCCCGGGCTCACGACGCTGCGGTACAGCTCGCTGCTGCACGGCAAGTGGGACTGGGACACCGGCAAGGGCGGCAGCCCGGTGGACCTTGGCGTGGTGGTGCCGGTGGAGGACGGCCTGGTGGTCGTCGGGACGGCCGACGTCGGCAAGGACAGCGACAAGCCCGAGGGCGACGATATGCCGGTCAGCAACGTGCCCGACTGGGGGCAGCCCACCCGCCATGGCCGCGCGGGCGTAGTCGGCAGGTTGACGTTCGACAAGCAACGGCCGCGCTAAGATTTGAGTGGTGCTGAAGCACTCGCCCCGTCAGGCCGATGGGGGCCATGGGGCTTCCTCTGCGGGCTCTGCGTGTCGAAGCACCCTCCGGGAGAAGAGCGGCCATGAGCGAAACGAAATGGATGATCGCGGCGATAGTCGGCGGGTTGTTGCTGGTGGGCTGGTCCGTCTGGGATCGCCACCAGAAAAGCGTTTCGGAGCAGCGACAGGCCGAGTTGGTCCGCGCCGTCGCGGGGGGTGACGCCAACGAGGTGCGCCGGCTGGTGGAGCAGGGCGCCGACCTCAACGGCGCCGACCCCAACGGCATCACGCCCCTGCAGGTGGCGACCTCGTGCGGAAACGTGGAGATGGTGAACCTGCTGCTGCAGATGGGGACGAACCCCGAAACCGCCTCCGGGGCGCCGCGGCGAACGCGCGTGCGCTCCTATGGCTGACGCTGAAAACCCATCCCGTCGCACGGAGCGGCGGACACGAGTTCTCCAGGGCCGACCCCGGTAATCCGCCGACGAGTCGGCCCCTGTTTTTGCGCCGCAGCCGAACCAATCCTGCCGCGCGCGGGTTATACACATGGAAGGAGAAGCTCTATGCGCAATGTGGGTTTGTTTCTCATATGTACGGCTGTGGCGGCAGCGGTGTTGTCCGCGGCGCCGAAGTCGGCCGACACAGACGGCGACTCGAAGCCCCGCGACGTCAACGCACCCACCACCCGGCCTTTCACCGGGCCGATGAAGCCGGAGTATCCCGCCAAGGCGTCCGGGGACGAGCGGGCCGCCCTGGATGCGCTGGCCGAAGAAGTGAGCGGGGCGGTCGTCTTCGGGCGTAAGGGTACGATCTACCGGGTGGTGATCGGGCATTGGAAGCAGGAGGAGCTTTGCGAAGGCGACTTCGCCCGCTGGTCGGCCGACGGGAGAAGCCTGGCGGTGTGGGACGGCGGCAAGGTGTTTCACGTGGATGCCCGCACAGGCGAGCGGAAGCTGCTGGTCGAAGACGCCGACAAGAAAGACGGCTGTCCGGTGGAGTACCACTCCGACGGCAAGCACATCATCTTCTGGCGGAAGAAGGGGTTCCACGCGGTGGAGGTCGAAAGCGGCAAGGCCCGCAAGCTCGATCTGCCCGGAACCTACAGCGGCTCGCCGAACTTCTCGGCCGACGGGGAAACGATGGTCGCCCGATGGGGACGTGACCTTTACGTGATCGACACGACGAAGGGGGAGCACCGCAAGTACGCGCGCGGCTGTTCGCCGGGCGTTTCCCCGAACGGCCGATGGCTGATGAACAACGATGGCAGCCATCGCACGGTGACCATTCGACCCAACGGCAAGGGCAAGCGGTTCCGGATCGACATCCGCACCTGTCGCCCGGATCGCTCGTGGGACAACCATCACTGGTCCAACCACAACGACTACATCGCCGCCCAGGGCGACGGGAAGAACCACGAGTCGTACGTGGTTCGCATCAGCAAGAACCGCTGCACCCGCATAAGCTGGCTGGGCAGGACCGCATACCCCGACGTGTGGATCGCCCCCAGGTCGAACGACAATCGCAAGGCCTCCACGGGCAGCAACTGACGAGGGCAAAGCAGAGCTTCTGCGTCGAGGCGCGGGGAACGAAGTCCTCGCCCGGGTTCGCCTGCCATATGCCGAAGGGGCAAGCAAACTGCTTGCTCACGACCCCCGGCGCCGAAGCGAACGGTCCGCCTGCGTTCAGGCCTGCCTCACCCAGGGCGACGTCCGGTGGGTGCTGCGTTTGGGGCGTCTACACACCGAGGATGAGGTCGAAGCGGGATTCGCCGGCGTAGAACCGCAGCTTCTCCAGCAGTTCCTCGCTGGGGGGGTCGTGCTCCCAGACCACGTGGACCGGGCAGGGCGTCTGGGCCCGCGGAATCGTTCGCATCTGCAGGAAGTCGGCGAGTTCTTCCAGCAGCCCCTCGGCCGTCTCTTTGCCCTCCAGCACGAAGCAGTAGCGGCGGAACCAGGCGTTCTCGAACACGAAGTCGTGATCGAACGGCGGTGAGTCGGGCGTGTAGGTGATCTTCTCCAGCGGCCAGATGAAGTCCACCGGCAGCCGTTTGAGGCAGGAGGTCGACCAGGGGTCCCGCTTGGCGCAGTAGATGAAGGTTTCGCCGTTCCGGACGGCATTCTCCAGGAACGCCATGATCTGCTCCGGCGAGTCCTGGCGGGGATTCACCGAGGGGCGTTTCTTGGCGGGCATGAGTCTGCGCAGCGGAGAGAAGAATCGGCCGACGTAGTCCACCGCCACGGCCAGCACTGCCAGCAGCAGGACCCACCGCGTGAAAAACAGGTTCAGCCGGTCCCAGCGATTGGCACGGACGACGTCTTCCTCGGGCAGCAGGCGGATTCCTTCGGTGCGGGTCTGGCCTTCGCGTTCGTCCAGAAAGCCCATCTCGTCGAACTGCTTGTCGGCCGGTCCGGTGGTGGTGCGTTCCTGCTTGCCGTGAATGCGCCGGTAGGCGAATTCGTCCTTCTCGGCGTTGGGGTCGGAATCTCCGGCGACCTGCACGTCGGCCGTCGCGGATCGGACGTCCTTTCGGGTGGCGTCTTCCATGGACTTGCGGGCGGCCTGGAAGATCGCCGAGCGATCCGGGCGGAAGTCGCTGATTCTGCTGGAGTTGATCTTGCCGGCGATCCACCCCACCAGGGCGATGCCCACGGCGACCAGCAGCAGGGTGGTACGCCTGCCGGAGCGCAGGCTCACCACGGCCACAACCACGGCCGTCAGCCACAGCAGGATCGACAGGATGCCGATCACGCCAAAGTAGTTCCACAGGTTCCAGAGCATTACTTGCGGTGCTCCCGCGTAAGGTCCAGGTAGTTTGTGAACGAATACCAGATGATGTTCACGCCCAGTCGGAAGGCCTGCTTGGCCTGGTAACGCCGGATGCCGGAATGCCCGGTTTTCCAGGCGTCGTTGACGTCGCCGGGATGGTAAAACACGACCCAGCGTCCCTTGATGCGGATGCCCTTGGCCTTGAAGCCACCATGGTGCCACAGCGGCGGGGCACCGTTGGGGAACCCGAACGGACGGGAGAAGATCGGGTCGTCGTCGGCGACCGTCAGCAGGTCCTGCCCGGGGAACAGGCGACGGGCGAAGTTCTCGAAGCTCGACGCCCACCGCTTGGAGCCGGCGTCGGCGAAGACCATTCCGCCTTCCTTGATGTAGTCCCGCATGCGTTCGATGTCGGCCTTGGGGAGGTGGAACGACCCCGAGCCGGTCATGTAGATGAACGGGGGTTTGAAGCCCTTGGGCAGGGTCATATACTGCCGCATGGTGTAGGCTTCGCCACGCCGGGCGACGGGGAAGTTGACGCTGGGGAGGTTGCGGAAGTAGTCCAGGAAGTTGATGTCGGCGGCGGTGACGTCGTCCATGCCGTCGTCCCAGCCGCGGCAGTCGTACTTCATGCGTGCGAACCGAACCCGGCCGTCCTTCATGCCTTCCGGCCAGCCGCCTTCCTTGCCGCCTCCGGCTCCCATGCGCCCGTGCACCGCGTCGGCGTCGGCCTTGTAGGTATCGCGCGACTCCTCCTCGACATCCTTCTGCAGTTCGGACTCATCGAGCTTGGGGAAGTTGAATGAGATCGCCGAGTCGGGGTTGAGGATGTACTTCTTCTTTTTCTTCTTCTTGGGCTGGAATCGCATTTCCGTGACCGCGGGCGTACCGCTGCCGTAAGGAACGCGGAATTCCTCGATACAGCCGCGCATCAGCCACGCCAGGAACGCCGCGCCGAAGATCAGCGACAGGTGCAGCAGCGTGGCGATGACAAGGCTTCGCCAGAAGCCCCGGTCTCGGCCGTGCCTTCGAATTTGCTCCAGCAGGAAACTGGCCATGAATACTCTCGGGGCCTGCGTCAGTTGGTGTCGTCGAGATTGAGGAGCGGCTCGCTGGGAGCGGGTCGCGTCTCGGTAAGTTCCTTCTCCATCGGGGTGCCCTTGACGCGTTCGTCCACCTTCCCGTTTGTCTTGCCGGCCTTGTTCGTCGTGGTGGCGGGCTGGTTGGCGTCGGCGGGCTGGGTGGCCGGCTCGTTGGCGTCCTCGCTGGAGGCGACGGCCTGGTTGGGGTCGGTGGGGCTGCCCTTGGCCAGGAGCATGGCGTAGTCGGCCCCGAACGCCACCAGGTGGATCGCCAGGGCGGCGACGATGTAGACGATGATCGGCGTGCGGTTGAAGCTCGCCAGCAGCTTGTCCGGCGAGAGCCTCTGGATGTCCGTGTTCTGCTCTTCGGTCATGATACGACTCCTGAACTCCGCCTCGTGCGGAGCGGGTTGGTTACTTTTCCTTCTCGCCCAGTGCCGCCAGGCCTGCCCCCGCGCGGGAGATCGCCCGCATGACCGGCAGGAAGTACTTCTGGTCGGTGCCCTTGTCGCACTTGAACAGCACTTTCTTCTCGGTGCCGGCGGGGGCCTTTTCGAGAATCTTGGTCAGCGCCGACTCCAGGATCTCCGCGTCTCCGACGCGCTGCCCGTC
>JBKHHV010000031.1:0-18282 GCA_046539005.1 Phycisphaerae bacterium | reverse complement strand
ACTTCGTTACGCGATACGGGCGTGAGGAGGTCGCCACCTGGTGGTGGGAGAGCCCGAACGAGGGGCAACTGAAGTGGAACGCCGCCGGTGTGGGATACTGGGACACTGTCACGGCCGGGCTTGGGGACGTAGATAAACGGTTTGCCAAACGCTTCGGGGGACCGGCCGCGATCTATCGAAAGAATCCCTACGATTTTATCAAGCTGCTGGAGAGCACGCCGAATATCTTCACCGGCAAGAAGGAGCATACCGTCGGTTTCGTCTCCGGACACATCAAGAAGCCTGCCACGGAGATGGTTGACAGCGAGATCGCCGTCATCAAGAAGATCCGCGCCGATTTCCCGAGTTACAAGGATGTCCCCTTCGTCAATACCGAGCACGATCCGTGGAATGGCTGGGGCAAGAGGCACGACTGGGCGGGCGGCCCGCGATTTGCCTCCTGGATGGTCAACGCCGTCTATCAAGAGCAGCTTCGCATCATCGAGCAACTTGGCCAACCCTACTTCTGCAGCAACGACAACGGCTTTCTGGGTGAGACCTGGAAACAGCGGACGCAGATGGTCCTGTTCAAGAAGGGCAACGGATTTGCGCTTATCAAGAAACCCGCGCACACTGTGTTCACCGTGCTGGCGAAGATGGGGAACGTGCGGCTTCCCGCCGGCAGACTTCCCGACGTCCGCGGTAACTTGGGGGTTCTGGCGACCCGCAACAGGGACGCCGACGGGCAACTCGCCGTGCTGGCTTTCAACGACGGCCGCCCCGACACGTGCCTGACGCTCACGCTGAAGGACCTGCCCCATCGGGAATGGATGCTCAGCCATCTGCGGGTCGACGCAAACACCAGCAATCCGATCCGCATCTGGGGTAAGGACGATATTCCGCCCGAAGACGTGTTACCACGGCTGCGGGAAGAGATGGAACTCGCCTACGCCGGGCCGCCGAAGAGGATCGCCGCCGGCGACGGACCGCTGAGCCTGGATGTGGAACTGCCTGCATACTCGGTGAGTCTTCTGCTTCTGACGCCCAAGCCGGACAAGCCTCCCAGAGCGGTAGAGGCAATCCGCGTAGACACGTTCGCCGGCCTGTACGGCCCGGAACACCTGTTAACCTGGAAAGGCTCGAACAGTTACGCTCTGCACACCTATGAGGTGTTGCACGCGGACACAATAGTCGGCGAATACCGCCGGCTGAACAAGGCTGACCTGCTGTGCAATGCTTGGACGGGCCCCGCAGAAAAGCAGGGGTTTTACCGGATCCGTGCGGTGGACGTGTGGGGGCAGAGCAGCGAAAGCGAACCGGCCGCAGCCGATTGAACCACCTCACCGGCCCCCAAGCGTCTCCCGCCGGACACTGCCGGGCGGGAGGGATCAGGTTCTCTGTCAATTCATATTCTGCGCCCGCAACAAGTTGCGGGCCCTGCCAGCCTGGAAGAAGCTGGATTCGACCGACTGAGCGGTTCGGCGCTGCCTCGTTAGGGTGGCCGCATAGACAAGGCCCGCGGTTGCGACGGCGCGGGCCTTGGCGGGGCATTGGGAATGCCTCTGAGGGAGTAAATCCGTACTCACCCTCAGCACATCGCTGCGAAGCTGAGGATGATCAGAATAATCATCTTTATGCGGTGTCGGACGACTTCGTCCCGATTATCGGTCGCGATATCCACGTCGGCTGCCTCCAAGGCAAAACTCCTTTGCTGATGCTCTCCATTATAGGGGGTTCACGGGAATCGCGAAAGGGGGATTCCCGCTCCCGAACGTTGCGCAAGGACTTACATAAGCTCCTGTTGCAAAATGTTAAACTGGGTAAGCCCGGCGGGGCGGTCATTCGGAGTGACCGGGGGCGGTGTCTGCTCCCACGGAGCCTCACAAGGGTTTGCCAACCGGGGGCGCCTCTGCTATGCTGCCGGGCTTCCGACAGACATCAGGAGACTACCGCCATGAGCCAGACGCTTGCACAGAAGATCCTCGCCGAGCATCTCGTGGAGGGGGACATGATCCCCGGCAGCGAAATCGGCATCCGCATCGACCAGACCCTCACCCAGGACGCCACGGGAACCACGGCCTTCCTTCTGCTGGAGGCGATGGATATCCCCCGCGTCCGCACCGAGGTTTCGGTCAGCTACGTGGATCACAACATGGCCCAGTTTGGTCCCGAAAACCATACCGACCACCTCTACCTGCAGTCGATCGCGACCAAGGTGGGGGCGTACCACTCCCGGCCGGGCAACGGCATCTGCCACCAGGTGCACCTCGAGCGGTTCGCCCGCCCGGGCGCCACGCTGGTGGGGTCCGACAGTCACACCCCCACGGCCGGGGGGATGGGCAGCATCGCCATCGGCGCCGGTGGGCTGGACGTGGCGGTCGCCATGGGCGGCGGTGCGTTCTATACCACCTGTCCGCGGGTGATCGGCGTGGGGCTTACCGGCTCCCTGCAACCGTGGGTCGCCGCCAAGGACATCATCCTGCGTCTGCTGAGCATCCTGAGCACCAAGGGCAACGTCGGCTGTATCGTCGAGTACCACGGCGAGGGCGTAAGATCGCTGCCGGTGCCTGCCCGCTCTACCTGCACCAACATGGGGGCGGAGTTGGGCGTCACCACGAGCATCTTCCCCGCCGACGAAATCACCCGCCAGTTCCTCCAGGCCCAGCACCGCCAGGACGTCTACCAGCCCATGGCCGCCGACGCCGACGCCGAATACGACCGGATCACCAAGCGGCTGCACATGGACCGCGACGCGAAGTTCATCGCCAACATCAAGACCTTCTGCACCGACGTGCAGATCGGCGAGGCCGACCCGGAAGGCTACGCCGAGGTCAGCTTCGGCAAAGTGGTCATCAACCTCGACGAGTTGGAGCCCATGATGGCCGCCCCGGGCAGCCCCGACAACATCGTGCCGGTCCGCGAGGTCGCCGGCCAGGAGGTCCGCCAGGTGGCGATCGGCTCGTGCACCAACTCCAGCTACCAGGACCTGATGCTGTGTGCCGGCGTGCTGAAAGGCCGGACCGTTGACCCGAAGGTAGAGTTGGGCATCGCTCCGGGCAGCCGCCAGGTGATGACCATGATCGCCCGCGACGGAGCGCTGGCGGACATCGTCCAGAGTGGCGCCCGCATTCTGGAAAGTGCCTGCGGGCCGTGCATCGGGCTGGGCTTCAGCCCCTCGCCCGACGCCGTCTCCCTGCGAACGTTCAACCGCAACTTCTCCGGGCGAAGCGGCACGAAGAACGACAAGGTCTACCTCGTATCGCCCGAGGTCGCCATCGCCGCGGCCATCACCGGAAGGGTCACCGACCCGCGCGACCTGTCCGCCGAGATGGGAATCGCCCATCCGAAGATCGGGTGGCCCGACGAATTTCTCATCGACGATTCGCTGATCCAGTCGCCGGTCTCCCCAGAGCAGGCCGACGCGGTGCAGATCGTCCGCGGGGAAACCATCGTGAAGCCCCCGGCCGGCGGGAAGCTGCCCCGGACGGTCAGCGGGCAGGTTGCCATCAAGGTCGAAGACAAGGTGACTACCGATCACATCATGCCGGCCGGTGCGCTGCTGAAGTACCGCTCCAATGTGCCCGAGTACGCCAAGTACGTGTTCAACTGCTTCAACGAGGAAGGACAGCCGACCTTCGCCGAGCGGTGCCTGGACCTCAAGGAGCACGACGAGGCAGCCATCATTGTCGCCGGCGACAGCTACGGGCAGGGCTCCTCGCGTGAGCACGCCGCCCTGTGCCCGATGTACCTCGGCGTACGACTGGTGATCGCCAAGGCGATCGAACGCATCCACCAGGCCAACCTCGTGAACTTCGGCATCCTGCCGTTGCTGCTGACCAAAGACGCCGACTACGACCGCATCAAGCCCGGCGACAAGCTCAGCGTGGACAACGTGCCGGCCGCCATCGAAGGCGCCGAGGAAGTCACCGTCCGCAACGAGACCCAGGACTTCGAGTTCACCTGCGCGGTGAAACTCAGCCCCCGCCAGCGGGACATCCTCGCGGCCGGGGGGCTGCTGCACTACACCCGCCGGCAGAACGCCTGAGCCGCGCCGCCGCGTGCGTCGTCGGCAAGGAGGCACACAGCGTGTCGGACCGCAAAATCGTGACCGTGTTCGGTTCGGGCAACCCCCTGGAGGGCGAGGAGGCCTACGCCGTCGCCCGCGAGGTGGGAATGCAGCTTGCCGAACTGGGCTATGGCGTCGCCAACGGCGGATACGGCGGGACCATGGAAGCTTCCGCGCGAGGCGCTGCCGAGGCGGGCGGCCACGTCGTGGGAGTGACCTGCAGCGTCTGGTCGTCCCAGCCGAACCCGTACATCGACGAGGTGGTCCGCACCGGGAAACTCACCGAACGCATCGACACGCTGATTCGTCTCGGTGAGGGCGGGTACGTGGTTCTGCCCGGGGCCACCGGCACGCTGGCTGAACTGGCGATGGTGTGGGAGGGCATGTGCAAGCACATGCTGCCCAAACGCCCGCTGGTGTGCCTGGGTTTCTGGCGGCCCCTGGTGGAAATGATGATCGCCGAGCGTCCGCGCAGCGCCGAGTATGTCGCCGTGATCGACTCGCCCCGGCAGTTCGGCAGTTACTTCCCGCCGGTGGCGGGTACTTGATCCCTGCGGACAACAGGGGATAGAATCAGACCATGACCAGGACCGAACGGCTTCGACGGAGCGTATGGGGCGCCATTCTGCTGGCGGCGGTGTTTGCCGGCGGGTGCCCGAGGACCCGAATCGAGACCCAGCCGGCCCCGGCGCCCACCGCGCTGCCGGACCCCAGCGAGGACGACGAGTTCGCCCAGTTGCTGCTGGAGAAGCCGGATCTGGACGTCCTGAAGGGCCGACGGATCGAGCAGGACGACGAGGAGGACGATCCCAACGCCGCCGCCCGCCGCAGGCTCCCGGTCGCCGGTTCGCAGATCATCGACCAGCCTGTCGAACTGCAGCCGCCCCAGCACGCGAACTGGTGGGTGGTGGACCTCAAGCCCCTGCAGGACCCCAACGCCGCCACCGGCGCGCGGCGCGTGCTGCCCTCCCGGCTGCTGGAGAAGATGGAAATCGTTCACGCCCGCAATGCCGACATGACTTTCCACGTCTCCGGCGAGACCACCCTGTACCACGGGAACGCCTACGTCCTGCTGCGGAAGGCGGTCGTCTACCGCCGCCAGACTCCCCAACCCCGCAAGCAAGCCCAGCCTGCACCACAGCCACAACCCACCGAGGATGCCAACGCCCCGGCGACGACAACCCAGCCGGCAGAACCAACCACCCAGCCGGCGAGTCCCGAGGACATCATGGACGTCCTGCTGAAAGACAAACCCGCACGCCCGGTGCGCCTGCCGGACGTAGAGAAGCCACGCAACGACGAAACCGAGTCGGTTGCTCCGGTCATCAAGCGGGAAGACCTGACGGCCGAGCAGGGCTTCGTGGTCAATCGCCGGGTGTTCATCTCGCCCGAGGAGGGCACCGGCTGGTGGGCCGCACGGTTCATTGCCGACAACACGCTCCAGGAGCGTCCGGTACGGCTGTTGCCCAACCGGTTGCTGGAACGCGCCGAAGACCTCGCTCGCAGCGGACGCGACCGCGGCGTGGAGTTCATCGTCTCCGGCGAAGTAACTCACTACAAGGGCAAACGATACCTGTTGCTGCGGAAGCTGCTGGTCCGCCGCGACATGGGCCAGTTCTGACCCGCCGGCTCCGCGACGCCGGCGACCGAACCGATGCCGACCTTCACCCACCCATGGCTGCTCGTCGGACTGCTGCCCGTGCTGGGCGTGGCACTGTGGGCACTGGTGCGCCCGGGCAGGCAGTCTGCTGTGGTGGCGTGGCTGGGGCTGTGGAAAGAGGCGGCCGGCTCGTTGCCTCCCGCCTCGCGCCGGCGCATCCGGCGGGTTTCGGCTGCCTGGGCCTGCCTGCTGGGCGGAGCGGTGCTGGCGGTGCTGGCGGCAGCCAGGCCGATCGTTCCGGCCGCAACCCCTTCCCGACGCGTGGTGGTCGTGGTCTACCCCATGGCAGACCTGGGCGAGCAGGGCATGGTCGCGCTTCGCCGAGCGGCGGCGACCTATCTGAACCGCCTGGAGCCCGGCGACCGGGTTCTGCTGCTGTTTCCCCCGCAGGTTCCCACCCCGGCCGGGGAATGGGGCTCGCCGCAGCAGGCACGCAAGCGCATCGAGGCACTGTTGCCCGCACCGATTGCCGCCTCGCAGGCAACCCGTGCGCCCCTGCCCGAAGGTGTCGACGACGCGGTTCATTTCGCACCGGCCTCCATGCCCCTGCATCAGGGACCGGGCCAGGCCGTGGTGTCGCTGCCTGCCGATCCGCCGGCCGTCACCCTCGACGCGCTGTCGGCCGTTTCGCTGGATGCCGGCGGCGTGGAACTGTTCGCAGCGTTGCACAACCACACGGCTCGGGCGCAGACGGTCGAGGTTCGGCCGTGGGTTTTGACTGCGGCGGGCAACGCGCCTACCCGTGGGGAGCCCAACACCGTGACCATACCGGTCGGCGGACGAAGGGGGGTTGCGTTCCGCCTGGCGACGGAGGCGGCGGTGGCAGGGGTGTCGGCAGGGAAAGGGGCCGCGCAGAACGCCTTCCTCGTGCGGCGATCGTCCCCCGGCGGGGATGTGGTGCTTCTCGGCCGACCCGACCCGAACCTCCGGCGGTTTCTCAACGCCGACCCGACGCTGCGACTCGTTACCGACCCCAACGAAGCCGACGCGGCCATCGCCGTGGGAACCGCACCGCCGCCCGGGCTGCCGGCCATCGTATTCGACCCGCCTTCCGCCCCGGTCGGCTGGCGGAAGGGCGAGGCGTCGGGCCCGCTGCTGTTGCGACGGGCAAACCTCGCCGAGGACGATCCGTTACTGCAGCACGTGCCGCTGGAAGCCGTCGCGGTGCGCACGGCGCGGGCTTGGATCGCCTCCGGTCAGACGCCCCAGGTCCGGCTGGTCACGCGGAACGGCGACGCACTCGTGCTGCGAACGTCGGAAGACCACGCCGCCCCGGCGCGGGTGTGGGTCGCGTTCGACCCGGCCGCGGAGAACACCAACCTGCCGGTGCTCCCGGCGATGCCCATTTTCCTGCGCAACGTGATGGACTACCTGCTCCCGGCGACGCAACACAAGACCCGTTACCTCGGCGGTCTGGGGTTGCCGCCGGCCGAGGACGCCCGGTCGGTCTGGATGGCACCGGGACGGTGGATGGGCGGCCGCGCTCCGGGGCTGTATCTCGACCGGCAGGGCGAATACGTTGCGGCCAACGTGCTGGGGCTTCGCGGCGGCAGGGCGAACGCCGAACCTGCCGCGGCCGCGGAATCGCTGACGTTGCCCGCGGCAGGATCGCGCGGTGAGCCCACCGACTTGCTGGCGGTTCTGGCGGTGGCGGCAGGGGCAGCGTGGCTGGTGGGCTGGTGGTTGCGATTAAGAGCCTGAGGGCGACCTTCGCTTGTCCGCACTCTCCGTGGCGCATATCCTGACAGAGAAGCAACCATCCGCAGAAGGAGAGACCATGCCCCACGATGCCATGCTGTGGGAGAAGTTGGACGAGAAGGTTGTTCAGTGCCACCTTTGTGCCCACGAGTGCAAGATCATCCCCGACAAACTGGGGTTCTGCCGCGTCCGCCAGAACGTGGATGGTGAACTCAAGAGCCTCAACTACGACCGCCTCGTGGCGGTGAACGTGGACCCCATCGAGAAGAAACCGCTGTTTCACTTCCTGCCCGGGACCCAAAGCCTGTCGATCGCCGCGGCCGGCTGCAACTTCCAGTGCGAGTTCTGTCAGAACTGGCAGATATCCCAGTCCCCGCGGGACGGTCGGATCGATGGGCAGAGTCTCAGTCCGCAGCAGATCGTCGCGGCCGCCGTCGCCAACGACTGCCGGTCGATCAGCTACACCTACACCGAGCCGACGATTTTCTTCGAGTTGGCGTATGACTGTGCAAAGCTCGCCAGGGAGCAGGGGCTTGGCAATTGCTTCGTCTCCAACGGGTACATGACGCCGCAGGCGGTGGAGACCATCGCCCCCTTCCTGGACGCAATCAACGTAGACCTCAAGGCCTTCCGCGACGAGACCTACCAGCGGATCATGAAGGCGAACCTCCAGCCGGTGCTGACCTGCATGGAGGAGTTGGTGAAGGCCGGCGTGTGGGTAGAGGTGACCACTCTGATCGTTCCGGGCATGAACGACTCGGAGCAGGAGTTGCAGGACATCGCGGGGTTCATCGCCGGTACGCTGGGCGAGAGCGTGCCCTGGCACGTCAGCCGGTTCCACGCCGACTACCGCATGACCGACGGGAAGACCACGCCCATCGCGACGCTGGAGCGGGCCTGCGAAATCGGACGCCGGGCTGGGCTCAAGCACATCTACAGCGGCAACGTGGCCGGTCATGCCAGCGAGAGCACGTTCTGCCCGTGGTGCGAACAGCCGGTCATCGCCCGCATGGGTTACACGGTGCGGCGGAACTTCCTGGAGGACGGCAACTGCCCCCACTGCACGCAGGCAGTCCAGGGCGTCTGGTCGCTGTGAACCACCGGCGCAAGTAGACCGCCCAAGGGCGAAGGAACCGCCGCGGGGGGGGCTTCCCGCCCGGAGGCGTCCGCTCAGAACGTGCTGCGCAGATAGCCCTGCGTGGAGGCGAACCATCCGCCGCCCCAGTTCCGCAGGCCGTGCAGAAGCAGCGTCGCCAGGGCAACGGGGGTCAGTGTGGCCGTATTCTGTTCCATGAAGGAAACCACCGCGGCCGGATGATTGCGAACGGGGACCACCTCGGCGTGTTCCATGGAGTCCTTCGCCTGGCGGGCCCCGGAAACCAAGGTGGGCACGTCGGCGTCGACTTTCGTTTCGAAGAGCATCTCCGGCTGGACGATGTGCTTGTCCCGCACGACGCCCATGCAGTGGATGCTTCGGATCTGGTCGGGCGAGAGGCCCAGTTCTTCGCGCAGTTCGGCGGTCATGGTCTGGAACGGGTCAGGTGGGCTCGCCGGGTCGTCGCCGGGCTCCACGATGCCGCCGATGGGATGGATCCGCCCGCCGTGGTACGCCACCTGGTGGCTCCGTCGTCCAAGCAGCAGGAACCCGTCGCTGGTCACCACCGCACTGGAGACACCCAGTGCGTCGGCGAGCACTTCCGGGCCGTGCAGGTGCCGCAGGTAGGCGTTGGAGAGGTTCGTGCCCAGGAACTCCTTGAAGCTGACTTCGCCCAACGTCAGCGACAGCCCGTCCTCGGAGTTGCTCAGCCCGATCAGCCGGCACAGCCTGCCGTTGAACAGGCGTCGGTCGGTCTGCCCGGCCTTGGTGGTTTCCCGGTGCCAGGTCTGCTCAATCAGCGAGTCGATCTCCTCGTTGGTGGCGCGGGGGGCATCGCACCAGCGCACCGAGACCTGCTCGGGGGCGTATCGCCCCACAAAGTCCAGGAAGAACCGCCCGCAGTCCTGGGAACCAATACCGAAATCCATCGAATCGACCATTTGCCCGTCTACTGTAGCCACTCGGCCAGTTGCTCGGCGAAGTAGGTGATCACTGCGTCCGCCCCCGCCCGCCGAATTGCGAGGGTCACTTCAAGAGCGGCGTCGCGCTCATCCAGCCAGCCATTGGCGGCCGCCGCTTTGATCATCGCGTATTCGCCGCTGACGTGATACGCCGCCAACGGAAGGTCGCTTTGTCTGCGTACCTGCGCGATGACGTCCAGATACGCCGCAGCCGGCTTGACCATCAGCATGTCCGCGCCCTCGGCCTCGTCCAGCCTTGCCTCCATCGACGCCTGCCGCGGGCTGCGGTAGTCCATCTGGTAGCTGCGACGGTCACCGCAGGAGGGGGCGCTGCCGGCCGCATCGCGGAAGGGCCCGTACAGCGACGAGGCGAACTTTACCGCATACGACAGGATGCCCGTCTGGTCGAAGCCCTCGGCATCGAGTGCCGAGCGGATCGCCGCGACCTGCCCGTCCATCATCGCCGAGGGGGCCACAAACTGCGCCCCCGCCCGTGCCTGCGAGACGGCCGTCTTTGCCAGCCCTTCCAGCGCCGCCTCGTTGTCCACGGTCACGCTTCCGTCCGGCAGGGTAACCAGCGGACCGCAATGCCCGTGGTCGGTGTACTCGCAGAGGCAGGTGTCTGTGAACACGTTCACAGCGGGCAGGTTGCGGCGAATTTCGCGGGAAAGCCGCTGAACCGCCTCGTTTTCGTCCCACGCGGCCGATCCGCGGGCATCCTTTGAGCCTGGCACACCGAACAGCAGCACCGACCGCAATCCGGCGTCGACCCAGCGGCGCAGGGTTTCCATCGCCTCGGGGACGCCCAAGCGGAATTGGCCGGGCATGGAGCGGACTTCGGCGCGGGTTCCGTCCTCGGCGCAGACGAACAGCGGCGCGATCAACTGATCTCGCGTCAGGTGCGTCTCGACGAGCATGTCCCGGATGGCCGGGTTGGCTCGAAGTCGTCTGGGGTGTTGGGCGGGGCGATCCGGCACGAAAACCACCTGTCCTCTGGTTTCTGGAACCCGCGGAGTTCTCCCCCTGCGGAGCGTAGGAGCGGATTATAGCGAAAGTTGCAGCAGTATTGATGACATTTTTGGCCTGTCGGCGATTTTCACGCTTCGGGAGGGGGCGGTTTTCGTCAAGCCTGCCCGACGGGCCGTCCGAAGTGTATATCATGTATTCGGCGGGGGTTGACACGTCCTTCCCGCCCCGGAATGGAGACTTCCATGCTTGGCAGGTTCGGAATCGAAGATCGGGGAAGTACGGTCGGCCGCGAGGTACTGGGCGGACTGACCACCTTCATGTCGATGAGCTACATCATCTTCGTGCAGGTAGGTCTGCTGGGCATGGGCTGCGGGATGGACCCCGGCGGGGTGATGATGGCCACCTGCATCGCATCGGCCGTCGCGTGCGTCCTGATGGGACTGTGGGCCAATTACCCCATCGCCCTGGCGCCCGGAATGGGCGAGAACTTCTTCTTCGCACTCACCTTATGTCCGGCGATGGTCGCCTGGGGCTACGGCGATGACTCCGGCTGGCAGATGGCGCTGGCGTTGACGGCCGTGGCGGGCGGGCTGTTCCTGCTGCTGTCGTTCGTGAGCTTCCGCGCCAAGCTGCTCAACGCGATCCCCGACTCGCTCAAGAGCGGGATCGCCGCCGGGATCGGGTTGTTCATCGCGCTGATCGGGCTCAACTACGGCAATCTCATCACGAAGGGCCCGGCCCTGACGAAACTCGCCAACCTGACCGACAACCCCATCGCCTGGCTTGCCCTGGCGGGGCTGGGCATCATGGTGATGCTGACGGCGTTCCGCATCCGCGGGGCGATCCTGCTGGGGATCCTGGCGACGACCACAATCGCGATGCTGTGGGGATATTCCAAGCCGGGCATGCCGGTGTCGATGCCCTCGGGGCTGACCCACACCGCCGGGGGATTCGCCAAGGGCTTCGGATACCTGTTCAGGGCCATGGGGCAGAACTGGGCGCAGATCGTGGCATGGTTGTTCGTGCTGCTGTTCCTGGACCTTTTCGACACCGTGGGCACGCTGGTGGGCGTCTCCCGCCGGGCGGGGCTGATGAAGAACGGCACCCTCCCCAAGGCCGAGCGCGCCCTGGCGTCCGACGCGGTGGGTACCTGCACCGGGGCAATGCTGGGGACCTCGACGGTCACCAGCTACATCGAGTCGATCACGGGTGTGCAGGCCGGTGCCCGCACAGGGCTTGCCGCCATCGTGGCCGGGGGATGCATGCTGGCGGCGATGTTCTTCGAGCCGCTGGTGAACATGGTCATCGGCGACTTCTCGGTGACCGTCGGCGACCGCAGCATCGCCAAGTATCCCACCATCGCCCCGGCGCTGATCATGGTCGGCGGGCTGATGATCCGCGCCATCCGGGACGTGGAGTGGGACGAGATCACCGAGGCGCTTCCCGCGTTCCTGACGATGGTTACCATCCCGCTGGCTTACAGCATCTCCGACGGGATCGCGGTGGGGTTCATTTCCTACGCGGTGTTCAAGCTTCTGGCAGGCCGTCCGAAAGAATGCCCGCTGCTGGTGTACGTCTTCGCGGGTCTGCTGGCGCTGAACCTGATCGTCCAGGATGTCATGTAAGGCAGGGCTCGGCAGCGTCGGGGGTCGGGAAGCCTGCCGGTCATTGCGATGACGACTCGGCAGCGGTGACCTCCTCGGGAGCTCCCAGCGCCTGGCGGATGGTCAGCACCTGTCCTCGTCGTTTAAGCTCGATGGTAATGGTCCGCAGCGCCCCGGCCGACTTGACCGCCGCGAACAGCGCCACCGAGTTCGCCACCGATCGGCCGTTGACCTTCAGCAGAATGTCGCCGACCTCGATGCGTCCGGCACGGCGGGCAGCGCCGTCTTCGAGCAGTTCCACCACCTCAACCCCCTCGGGGGTATTCCGGACCTTGATGCCCAGGCGTCCCTCGCCGGCCGATCGCTCCCGACGCGGCAACTCCAGCGAGTTGACCCATTTGATCCACCGGGGTTCGATCTGGAAGGTCTTCTCGCCGAGGGCTTCCTGCAAAGCCCGGCGGCCGGTGGGGTCGACGTGACATCGCTTCTTGAGCAGGGCGTAGAACTCCTTGAGTTTGCCCTTCTGGTGGAGGTAGAGCATCAGGTAGCGGCACTGGGGGTAGGCGATCTCGGCCTGCTCCATGAACGCATCGTGCTCCAGCGTCAGCAACTTCTCCAGGGGGATGAACTGGTCTTTGCGGATGGCGCGTTTCAGGGCGATCAGCCGCAGGTCCACGAACGGCTCGAGCCCGGTCCGACGGATCACGCTCGCTTCGAACAGCGTCGCCAGCCCCTCCGAGACCCACACCGGGTGCACCTGGCGGGCGGCGGCCATGTCGGCTGCGTGAAGGGCGTGCGTGAACTCGTGGATCAGGATCCGCCCGCGGTCCAGGGAGATCAGGGTGCAGTCCTGCGCGCGGTAGAAACCCACGGCCTTCTGCTGCAGAAGCTTCTTGCCGGCAAGTGTCCGGTAATCTTCCGGGGTCGGCAGGATGACGGTGATATACGGCTGTTCCTTGACATCCAGCAGCGTGGCGGCCTGGGCGTCGGTATACGCCAGCACCAGTGAGATCACCTTCCGGAGGTGCTTGTCGTCCAGGGCGCTGACGAACACCAGCCGTCGCTTGCGGTCGATGCGGGCGCGGTACCCCTCGCCCAGCGTGTCGGCGGTCTGAACGGCCCGGGCGGCGGCCTGGGCGTGGTTGTCCTCGGATGCCTCGCCCTGGGCAGGCCGGGTGCGGTTGCCCCCGATCAGCAACCCGAACGACAGCAGCGCCAGGACGGCAGCGACGTGCAGCTTCCCTCGCATCGGATACTCCTCCGGGGGCAATATCGGCCGATTCGAGAGGCTACTTCACGGAGAAGCGGACCAGGTCGGGCACGTCGCGCCCGATCTGGCGGAGTTGTTGCACCTTCATGCGGTTCGGTAAGTTAAGTTGGAAAGTCACCCGCTCGGTTCCATGCGTGGCGTCGTGGGTGTAGTCGATCACCTCGACCCCCACGCCCTTGATATCCAACCGTCGCTGCAGGTCCTCCAGCAGACCTTCGCGCCCGGCCCGGACCACGAAGATCGCCCTGGTCGTCCAGCGGGAGGGGAACCGCCGCTCCAATCGCCCCAGGACGCGAAGGGCAAACAGCACCAGCACCGCACTGAAGATCGCCAGCACATACATGCCGAATCCGGTGGCGAGCCCCACCGAGGCCGTGCACCAAAGACTCGCGGCGGTGGTGAGCCCGCGGATGCCGTGCCCGCGGAGCAGAATGGCACCGGCGCCGAGGAATCCGATGCCTCCCATCACGCCGTAGGCGACGCGGGCGGGGTCTACCTGCACGTTTTCCATGCCGGGTGCGTTGCCGTAGACGTCGGCGAATCGGATGCTTACGACCATCACCAGCGCCGCTCCCAGGGAGACCAGCAGGTGGGTGCGAAAGCCCGCGCTGCGCCCGCGTACCTGCCGTTCCAGGCCGATCAGGCCGCCCAGCGCGGCCGAGACGAGAAGGCGAAGCAGGCTCTCGGCATTGGTGAGGATCTGCGGCCACCACGTGGACGGCTCCCAGACCGAGGCGAAAATCTGTGCGAATTCGGTCATGTCTCATGATATCGGCAGGGCGGGGCACCTTCCGTGAACCGGTTGCCCGGATCGAGCGATTGACCGGAAAACGGGCGAAATGGGGCTGATGGCATTGACACACGATATATAGAGGGCTACACTACCCGTAGGCCTATATGTAGAACCGCCGAACGGCGACCGACTGGTCCGACCGGCGGGGCGTGGCTGGCACATCCCCAGTATTTGTCAAGGGTTAGGCGCCATGCAGTGTCCCTATTGCGGACAGGACAATGACAAGGTGGTGGACTCGCGAAGCAGCGAAGGAGGCCGGGTGGTCCGCCGTCGGAGGCAGTGTCTGGCGTGCGAGCGTCGATTCACGACCTATGAGCGACCCGAGGAGGCCGTTCGTCTGTGGGTGGTCAAGAAAGGGCAGGCCCGCGAGCCCTATGATCGCAGCAAGCTGATTCACGGCTTGGAGCGGGCATGCTACAAAAGGCCGATCAAGGACGAGCAGATCCGCCAGATCGTCGAGGCGACCGAGGAGGACATTTACCAGCACTTCGACAAGGAAGTGCCCTCGAGCTTCATCGGCGACATCGCCAGCGGGTATCTGCGGAATCTGGACAAGATCGCCTACGTGCGGTTCGCGAGCGTCTATCGCGAGTTCGCCGACGTGGGCGACCTGATCAACGAAGCCAACGACGTGCGCGACGGGTCGACGATAGGCCCGGAGCAGCCCGGACTGTTCGAGACCGAGTAGACCCCGGCGGGCGATGGAGCGGGGACGGACCACCGCCCGAAGCAGAACGCAGCGTCACCGGAGCAGGGAGGCTTTCGGAATGAGCGAAGCCAGAAGAGTATGGGTCGTCAAGCGGGACGGCCAATGTGAACGGTTCGACGAGCGCAAACTCGCCGGGTCTATGTGGCGGGCGATGCCCACCGGGGAAGGGCGGTTCCTGGACGTCCGTGACCTCGCGGCCGCCATCGAAATCTACCTTTCGCGCAACGGGCGCACTCGCGTCTCCAGCCGGGCGGTCTTCGAGATGACCCTCAAGGTGCTCCGGCGGGCGGGCTTCGCCGAGGCGGCCGACAGCATGGAATGCTACGCCACCTGCCGCGCCGGTGGACGCCTGCGCCTGCGGGTCGCCCACGAGGGAGGCCGTTGCACACGCCTGGACAAACGCTGGCTTATCGACCAGTTGCAGGCCTGCTGGCAGATCTCCGGAGCCACCTCGCGCATCATCTCCGGGCAGGTCGAGCACGATCTGCTCAGCAGCGGCCGCGAGGAAGTGAGCCGCCGGGACGTGCTGCAGTTGCTCAACGCCCGGGTGGCCGAGTTCGGGCTCGCCGACGCGGTCCCGGTGCGACAGTAGCAGGAGTTCCATCAGCGGCGCCGCGGCGGGAAACGCTTGCAATCCCTGCCCCGGGCGTCGATAACCAGAATGTGGTATCTGCAGCGAATTACCGCTCGCCGCGAGGGTTCTGTCCTCCACCGGCGAGCGTCGTTTCAATGGTGAGGTGAACGTGGCCAAGTCCGCCCCGATGAAGAACGAGGAAGTCGTCGGCCGAATCGAGCAGGAAGCGAAGAAGGTCGCCACGCGCATCGGCAAGCGCGAGAAGCCGCAGATGAAGTTGCCCATCCGGTCGCTGTCGAACGTGGCGTATCGCCCGCGGGAGGGGTATTTCACCCTGCGCGGAAAGAACAAGGTCCGCACGCTGACGGTCAACACCGTCAAGACCTTCGCCCAGACGCTCAAGATGCTCGCCATGAGCAAAGACCTGATCCACGGCGGGCGGCACTCCACCAAGCGGGAGGCTTACTACCAGGCGTACAACTGGGGCGAGGCGTCCTTCGCAGGGCAGGACGAGTCGGACACGGTCATGGACGACATCGAAGCGATGCTGCGGGTCAACCGCGAGCAGATCCACTTCCGGGCCGACGAACACGGCGGCGAGGTGGCCGGCGAGTTGATCGTGCTGGACCGCGACCGCCGCACCGGCGACCCGCTGGAGATCGACTGCACGAAGTTCGGCTCCGGGGCCTACTCGGTGCCGACCGTGGTCGAGGAACTGGGGTTCCGTACAAAGGCGAAGTTCATCCTCGCCGTCGAGACCAAGGGCATGTTCGAACGGCTGGTGGAGGAGGACTTCTACGACAGCCAGCATTGCGTGCTGGTTTCGATGGGCGGCGTCCCGTCCCGGGCATGTCGGCGGTTCATCCGGCGGTTGGCCGACGAGCACAACCTGCCGGTCTACGTCTTTACCGATGGCGACCCCTACGGCTACTTCAACATCTACCGCACGTTGAAGGTCGGCTCGGGCAACGCGGCCCACCTCAACGAGTTCTTCTGCGTCCCCCAGGCGCGGTTCCTGGGAGTCACGCCCGAGGACATCAAGCAGTACGACCTGCCCACCCATCCGCTCAAGGACGTGGACCGCAAACGGGCAAATGACGCCCTCAAGAACGACCCGTTCATCGGACACTACAAGCAGTGGCAGAAGGCCATCCACAGGATGCTCAAGATGGGGGTCCGCGTCGAGCAGCAGGCCCTGGCCAAGCACGGGCTGGAGTTCGTCGCCCAGACCTACCTGCCCGAGAAGCTCAAGAACGTCTCCAGGTTCCTGCCATAGGAGAGACCGACCGTGCGAAAGGAAACCATCGACATGCCAACCCCCGACCTCACACGGCCGGACGGGAACCCGCGTGCGGTCATCCTGCTGGAAAGACTCCTGGCAGGGCTGCTGCCGGCGCTGGCGGTCTTCGTGATCTGGCTGGTGCACCGCCCCATCGGCGACCTCTACGTCGCCCTGGCGGCCGGGCGGGACATCATGGCCGGCAAGCTCGGACAGCCCGACGACTGGTCCTTCACCGCCGATAACCTGGTCTGGATCAACCAGAACTGGGGCACCCACCTGATCTACTACCTGTCCTATCTGCACCTGGGCGAGTGGGGGCTCATCGGCGTCAAGGGCGTGCTGATCGCGATTCTGGGCATCGGCGTCACGCTCGCCTGCCGCGAGCGCAAGGTCTCCTGGGCTGCGTCGATGACCATGGCGGCCGGGGTGATCCTGGCAGGCAAGGCGTTCATCGACCAACGGCCGAACCTCACCAGCCTGGCGCTGGACCCGGTGATGCTGTGGCTTCTCTATCGCACCCAGAAGAGTCCTCACCGCGTCTGGTGGGCGATGGCGTTGGCCGGTCTGTGGGCGAACCTCCACGGCGGGTTCTTCTTCGGGATCGGCATGCTGGGGCTGTGGACGCTCTGCCAGAGCATCCCGGCGCTGGTGGCGAACATCCACCGCGAGAAGGGGTTTGCCGACGCGCTGCGGACCACGGCCCGCACCTACTGGCCGATGTACGCCGCCACGGCCGGTGCGATCCTGCTGGCGGCGTTGGTCACGCCGTTCGGCTACTTCCAGGTGTCCGATTCGCAGACCTTCTGGCGCGACTGGAACCTGACACACCCGTTCATCATGGCCCGCAGCGAAGTGTGGAAGCAGGTGCGCGAATGGCGGCCGATTCTGGACCTCAGCGAGGTCCGCTACGGCAGCGCGTGGGAGTTCGTGGTCATCCTGGGCATCCTCGGTACGCTGGGGTCGATGCGGGTCGCCAGGGTGGCGTTCGGGCCCGACCGGCAGGTGGGTGTCCGCCACATGTTTACCGCGGTGCTGGTGGCGTCGGTGAGCACGCTGGTGTGCCTGCTGAGCCTTGCGGCGCTGTTCTCGCCGCAGTTCGACACCAATACGATCCTGCGGAACTCACGTTCCCTGACCGTGCCGCAGTACGCCAGGGACATCATCGTGCTCGGGAAACTCATGGCCGCCATGTCCTTCTGCCTGGCGGTATTCGGGTTCGTGGGCATCGCCAAGTGCGCTTCGGCCCTGCGGAAACAGCAGGACTGGCCCGATGCCGGGAGGATCGGCACCTTCGCCTTCGACCTGCTGCTGTCGATGCTGGTGATCCTGATGGCGTTCACGTCGCGGCGGTTCATTCCGCTGGCAACGATCATGGTTGCCCCGTTGGTCGCCCGGCAGCTCGACTGGCTGCTGCGGACGCGGATGATTCCCGACAAGACCGCCGCGATCACCGGTGCCGGGATCGGCTTCATTTCTCTTGCGGCGTTCGTGTTCTGGGGTGAGAGTGCCCTGTTCATGGCGGCCGGCCTGATCGCAGCCGTGCACATCGTCAGTTCGGCATTCCGCAGCGAGCATCCCTTCCGGGTCATCCCGCCGGGCGTCGTGGTGGTCGCGCTGGCG
>JBKHHV010000274.1:0-5181 GCA_046539005.1 Phycisphaerae bacterium | reverse complement strand
ACCATACGCCCCCGCGACGGCGACAAGGCCTACGAGATCGACATCAAGTCCTTCGAGGCGACCCTCGACGGCCGGCAACTCAAGGGCAAGTACACCGTCGATCTGACTTCCCACAGCTATGTCCGCAGCGGAACCTACACCGTGGAGTGGAAGACGCAGGTCACCTGCAACCGACCGGCCGGCGAGTATCGCTCGTGGCGCGGGGAGAACGAGATCACTCCCAAGTCGGAGGTGAACCGCGGGGTGTGGGGCAGAATCGACATCGACAAGGCAACCCGGCTCGATCCGGGCGACGCGATTCACGAACTGGCTCTCGCCGACGCCCTTCCCGGCGGCAAGTCGCTGCAGGTCAGCGTAGAGCTGCGCGACGGCAAGCCCGTCTACACGAAGGGCGCCTCCCGACGGTTCAGCCAGTCGGGGCATACGGTCGACTTCACCCAGGTCAAGCTCAAGGACGGGCGACTGGTGGGCCGGATGGAGGTCATCATCCGCACCGACGGGTTCAACCCGCCCCACGACGTGCGAACCCGCTACGACCTGGACCTGCAGGTGAAAGGCCGCGAGGTCAAAGGCAAGTTCAAGGGCATCTACGAGGTCCGCGACCAGCGGTCGGGCTTCGCCAAGGGCAAGGTCGTCGCGGAGTAGCGCTTGCCCTGAGAGGGTCCCGGCGGGCTGTTTTGAGCGCTGCCCGGGTCGTTTTACGCAGCGAAAAAGCCCTTCGACGGCCGGGGAATACGCGCGCGGGGTTTTGGTTTTGACAACCCTCCCGTCGCGGCGTACATTTGGTTCACGTGCCCAAGGCGCGATGCCCAGGGAGGGGCAGCCGACGCAGGACGGGTCGGCCTTCGGTCACGTCTGTCTGGCTCAAACGTAACAGAAACGCGCAGGCTGTGCGCCTTGAAAGGCGGGCTCATGGCAATCGTAGATAGATCGCTTTGGCAACGCATCATTCAGCAGGTTATCGCCGAGGGTGGAAACATCATCCGCCCCTGGTTTACACAACTGGAACCGATCTCGCTCGAGCACGGGCTGCTGGAGATCGAGGTCCCCGGCCCCGAAGAGCAGCAGTACTGCCGCAAGCACGCCCTGCGCCTCTTCACCGAGGCCGCCCAGGCCGCGACCGGGCGACTGATCGGCGTGTCGTTCCTGACGGCCGCCGAGGCCGAGCAGGAAAGCGGCTCCTATGCTCCCGACCACGGCGAACCGGTGGCGAAGGTCGGCTTCGAGGACACCGTCCACTTCCAGGACGACTACGATTTCACCAACTTCGTAACCGGACCGTGCAATCGCCTGGCCCATGCGGCGTGCGTGGCGGTCAGCGAGTCGCCCGGGCGGGCGTACAACCCGCTGTTCATCCACGGCGACGTGGGGCTCGGCAAGACGCACCTGCTCCAGGCCACCAGCAAGGACATCTACGGCCGCGTGCCGGGAACGAAGATCTGCTTCCTGTCCTGCGAGACGTTCGTCAACCACTTCATCGAGGCGGTCGGCAACGGCCAACTGCACGACTTCCGCTACCGCTACCGCCATGCCGACGTACTGGTCATTGACGACATCCAGTTCCTCTCCGACCACGAGCAGACCCAGGAGGAGTTCTTCCACACCTTCAACACCCTCTACCAGGACCACAAGCAGATCATCCTCAGTTCCGACCGCGGACCGGCCGAACTGAAGAACCTGGAGGGGCGGCTGATTTCGCGGTTCCACTGGGGGCTGGTCGCCCGGATCGACCGCCCCAGCTACGAGACCCGCGTGGCGATCGTCTACAAGAAGGCCCGCTCGCGAAATATCGAACTGCCCGAGGACGTCGCCTGCTTCCTCGCCAGCAAGATCGAGTCCAACACCCGCGAACTGGAAGGGGCGATCTCCAAGGTGGCAATGCTGGCGAAAGTGCTCGACAGGCCGATCTGCCTGGACCTCGCCGAACAGGCCCTGGGCGGCGAACCCTCCGCCCGACAGCGCGAAGTGACCGTCGAGGACATCCTCAAGGCCGTCACCAGCCACTACAACGTCCGCCTCGCCGACCTGCAGAGTAAGAAGCGCTCCCGCTCCATCGCCCTGCCGCGGCAGATCTGCATGTACCTCGCCCGCAGCCTCACGCGACACAGCCTGGAGGAAATCGGCGGTTACTTCGGCGGCCGCGACCATACCACGGTGCTGCACGCCAACCGCACCATTGAGTCGCTGCGGGACAAGGACGTGCAGTTCCAGGCGACCATCGACCGGCTGACCGAGGAAGTCCAGGCAGGCTGACCGCGGAGATCGAGAGGGAAACCAGGGTGGGCGTTCCTCCTGGCGGCCTGGACGGCAGGTCGAGGCGAGGAAACGCTACTGTTTCAGGAAGTTCTCCAGCAGCCCGAAACCGTCGGCCGTCAGGAAACTCTCCGGGTGAAACTGCACGCCTTCGGTGGGGTGGGTCTTCGAGCGGATTCCCATCAGCTCATCCTGGTCGGCCGACCAGGCGGTCGGGTAGAAGTCCTCGTCGAGCCCGTCGGGGTTTACGATAAGACTGTGGTACCGCGTGGCGGTGAAGGGGTTGGGCAGCCCCGCGTAGACGTTCTTCTCGTCGTGGCGGATCTCGCTGGTCTTCCCGTGCATCAGCCGCCCGGCCCGCACCACCTTGCCGCCGAACACCTGCCCGATGCACTGGTGACCCAGGCACACCCCCAGCAGCGGCACCTTGCCGTGGAAGTGACGTACGTAGTCGCAGCTCAGGCCCGCCTCGTCCGGCGTGCACGGCCCGGGGGAGATGATCAGGTGCGTGGGCTGGTACTTCTGCTCGGCCTCGGCCGGGGGGAGCACGTCGTTGCGCACCACCTCCACGCGGCCGGCGTGTCCGAGTTCGCCAATCCGCTGGACGAGGTTGTAGGTGAAGCTGTCGTAATTGTCCACGATCAGGATCATCGCGCAGCATCCTAGCCCAGCACGCCGGGGCGGTCAACAAGATTGCCCCCACGGGTCGGCCTCGTCGGAGTTGTCCGACCGGCGGGGGGCAGGTCCGCGCAACCAGCGGGCCGGTTCACGGCTCCAGCAGCGGGAACCGCTCGACCTGCTAGGCGCCGGTGTCGTCCTCGACGAGGACAATCTCCCCGGCCGGGGCTTCCAGGCGATCGGCCGTCTGGCCTGTATAGGCGTAGAACAGCCTCACGTGGAAGGAGTACCGCCCGCCGGCCAGGCGTCTGCCGTCGCACAGTTCGTAGGCGGCATGGCGTGGGTTTCCGTCGCCGGCGAGCACCGAGCGGATGTGCCCCTCGGGGTGCTTCTTGATCAGCCGCGGGTGGAGCATGCCCCGGGTGGTGTCTACCCGCCCGCTTCGCCAGGCCTCGCAGAACCCGTCGGCCGCCGCGAGGGCTGCGGTGTAGGCCGCGTCATACGGCGTGGACGGCTGGGTGGTGGGCTGCTCCGCGGGCTTCTCGCACCCGCAGGCCAACAGCAACCCACACAACGCCGCAATGAATCCCCATGCTCTCATGCTGCTGATAATACTCACCCGCAAGGCCGACGCAATGAGCGATCGGAGAAACCCTGAGACTGCGAACCCCGGAAACTGCGCGAGAAGAGCCCTCACCGCCAAAACCCCACCTCCGCCTTGGGTGAAGTGCCCGCAAAGCCGACGACGAGGGCCGAAACTCTTCCCCCGCCTCGGGGGAAGTGCCTGCGAAGCAGGCGATGGGGGCGAAAAGCCCCGGCAGAATGCTGTTGCCCCCGACGGCCGATGCGGCGATAATGCACGTCATGAACAAGGGGTACACGACAACTGCGCCCAGCCGCCCGACCTACCACACCTATTACAATGGCCAGCAGATGGTCGAGGTCCGCAACAACCTCTCCCAGGTGCTCAAGCAGTACGTCTGGGGCCTGCAGTACATCGACGAGCTGGTCCAGGTCGCTATCAACCAGGACCCCGTCAACGCCACCTCCTGCGCCACCGGCGGCCGCACGGAAAACGCCTGCGAGCGGTTCTTCTGGGCCCTCCAGGACGTCAACTACAACGTCCTGGGCATCGTCACCCGCTCCGGCGGCCTGATCGAACGCTACGAGTACACCCCCTACGGCCAGCGGACCATCTTCTCCCGCAGCTGGATGCTGGACGACCTCAACGGCGACGGCACCTGCAGCCTGGCCGACCTGTCCCTTGTGGGAGCCGAACAGGGCAGCACCGACGCCTCGGCGGCCGACCTCAACGGCGACGGGATCGTGGACGATGATGACGATTTCACCTCCTGGGATGCCTCGATCATGGCCGACCCGTTGGTGATGAACCCGACGCTGGAGTCGTTCCGCACGGACAGCCAGTGCCTCGCCACCGGCGGGTACGGCAGCCTGTGCGACATCGGCCATCAGGGCCTGCTGCACGACCGCGAGTTCGGCCCGGCCGCTGGCGGCCTCATCCACAACCGCGCCCGCACCCTCAACCCAACCCTCGGCCGATTCATGCAACGCGACCCGCTCGGCTACCCAGACGGAATGAATGGGTATAGCGTATGCAGGTCGAACCCAGGTATCTATCGTGACCCTGACGGGACGAGGGTTTTCGGGAAGAAGGACGTCCTAGGCTGGGTGCGGGACCATTTGAAGGAGAGCCAGACACTGTCTCAACAGATAGATCATAGAATGTCGACACTTGCTTCACATGGGGCAACTACCAAAGACCTAAAAAATGATGACATCTTCGTCATGCTAGCAAAAAAGTACTTGAGGCATGAGGATTACCTGCAATATGACCTTGGCCTTCTTAGAAGGGGCATGTGCAACAGGGAAGGCGATCGGACTGGTGGTTACGCTGAGATTGGGTGGGGGCCAAGTAACATATCCAACCCAGACGAGGTGCGGGAGGCCGTGAAGGTGATTGCTATTGCCGGAGCAGCCGCAACTATACTAGAGGTGGTTGGACCTTCGCCAGCTAAGACATATGGCGCTAAGTCGGCCGAGCTCGTGGGCACAGTCGTGATCAACGGGATAACGTACTCGATGCCGCACCCGCTTGAGGCCGGCCTCCATGCTGAAAAGCTACGCAAAGCTGCGACTGAATGCAGGAGAATGCCTTGGATGAAGGTGCAGTGTTTCACATGTGCTCCAGAGAAGATCGACACACGTGACTTTCTAGTATGGCAGGAGCGATCGAAGGCTAAGTGGGTCCTAGTGGATGATGGATATAGTGACTTTGATACCTTTGAACAA
>JBKHHV010000273.1:0-5220 GCA_046539005.1 Phycisphaerae bacterium | reverse complement strand
GGCGGGCAACCACCAGCCCAAGGTGCTGGGCATGGACGTGCTGCCCTACTCCGACCCGCGCGGAGGCGTGGGACTGCTGCTGACGAGGGAATTCTGAGCCCGGAAAAAAGCACGGCCGTTGCAGGCCGAGAGAAAAAGGAGACGGCCCCCGCCGATGGCGACGGGGGTCGTCTTTTTGTCAGGCTCCTCCCGCTCCGGGGTCAGGTCCGGAAGGGAGCGATGCAGGCAATCGGTACTCGTTACGAAGCGGCGTGCTCCTGCGACCGGGCCGGATGCCGCTCATGCAGATGAGCGAAGTGCGGGCTGCGGGCGGCGGCGTATATCGCCGACAGGCCCACCAGCACGTATACGATCCGGGCGAGGATCGACATCGGCCCGAATATGGCCGCTACCAGATCGAACGCGAACAGTCCTACCAGGCCCCAGTTGAGCCCGCCGATCACGATCAACAGCAGTGCAGCGAAGTCCAGACCTTTTAGCGTCTTCATGGTCGGTCTCCTCAATGGTCCCCGCATTGGGAACTCGGCTTTTGCGCCCCGGGTGCCCTGCGGCTACCGCTGCGTCCGAGGCGTTTGCTGAATTCTAGGCGCGCTTCAACAGATGTCGCACCCGCCGGCAACTGTTTTTCCGGTTTTTCCGGGCAGCCCCCTTCTTCCGTGACTTCAGGCGATGCCCCCGGGGGCGGGGTCTTCTCCCCGCGGCCGATGTTTCCAGCGTCGGTGCACCCACAGGTACTGCCCCGGCGTGCGGCGGATGACTCGCTCCAGCGCCCGGGTATACTCCTGGGTGATCCACGTGATCGGGTCGTCCTTGTCGGCCCATTCCTCCGGCAGGATCATCCGCTCGACGCCCAGTTCGAACTGGAAGTGGTTGCCCAAGCGTTTGGCGTAGCCCACCGCCACCGGCACCTTGTACCGCATCGCCAGCAGCGCGATCGACTTGTAGGTGCTGGCCTTTCGGCCGAAGAAGTCCACAAAGGCGCCCTTCCGCCCCGCATCCTGGTCGGCGATGAATCCGATCGCTTCCTTTCGCTCCAGGAGGCCGGGGATCTCCGCGACGGCCCCGCGCTTGTCGAGGATGGTCTGGCCGTGCCTTTCGCGCACGCCGAGGATGAAGCGGTCGAGGTAGGGGTTGTCCAGCCGCCGGGCGACGGAGTAGGTCGGGAAGCCCAGCGTCGCCAGCGTGTAGCCCAGCACTTCCCAGTTGCCGAAGTGCCCGGTGAGCATGATGACGCCGGTCTTCCGCTCGGTAAGCACCCGCAGCAGGCGGTTGCAGTCGCGCAGGCGAATGAACTCGCGCCAGCGGGTCAACCGCATCAGTCGCGTGGTGTAAAGCACTTCCAGCCCGAGGTAGACCATGCTCTGCATGCTCTTGCGGGCGGTGCGGCGGAGGCGCTTCTCGTCCCAGTCGGGGAAGCTGCGTCGCAGGTGCTCGACGGCGATCCGCCGGTGGCGGCGGTCGAAGAAGTACAACGCATCGCCGATCCATCGCGCGGTGCGATAGTTCGCCTCGCGCGGGAACATGTTCACGATCGCCGCGAAAAGCCGCACCCCCAGGTACACCAGGTAATCCAGCGCGGGGCGCCGTTTTCTGTTCTTCCGCTTGGGCACGGGGTTACTCGGTCTTCAGGGCGTCACGCATCTGCCGGAGGATGTCCATCGCCTCCTCCACGGCCGAGGCGGCCTCGACGAGCGTGGGCTTCTCGTCCGTTCGGCGTTTGATCTCGACCTTGCCTTCTTTGAGCCCGCGGTCGCCCACGACGATCCGAAGCGGGATGCCGAGCAGGTCGGCGTCCTTGAACTTCACGCCCGGGCGGGCGTCGCGGTCGTCCAGCAGCACGTCGGCGCCGCGGCTTTTGAGTTCGGCGTAGATCCGCTCGGACTCGACGGTCACGTTCTCCTTGTCGGCATTGAGGCGGACGACCATGACCTCGAACGGGGCGATGCTCACCGGCAGGATACAGCCGTCCTTGTCGTGCCCGGTCTCGATCGCCGAGGCGAGGATGCGGTTGATGCCGATGCCGTAGCAGCCCATGATGCAGGGCTGCTCCTTGCCGTCCTCGTCCAGGAAAGTCGCCCCCAGGTGCTTGCTGTACTTGGTGCCGAGCTTGAACACGTGCCCGACCTCGATCCCGCGGGCGAACAGCAGCGCCTTGCCGTCGTGGGTATCGCCCTCGGCGGCGTTCCGGATGTCGGCCACCTGCACGCGCTCCCCCTCCAGGGGGAAGTCGCGGCCGGGCACGACGTTCCGCACGTGGTAGTCGGTCCGGTTGGCGCCGGAGATGCCCGTGGGCATCGCCGCCACGGCCGGGTCGACCACCAGGCGGCAGACCTTCTCCACCAGCCCCACGGGCCCGGCAAAGCCGACCTTCGCGCCGGTCAGCTCCTCGATGGTTCGCTCGTCGGCCAACTCCACCGCGTGTCCGACGGCCGCAGCGATCTTCATTTCGTTGGCTTCGTGGTCGCCGCGCAGCAGTGCCACCAGCACATCCAGCTTGCCGTACTCGGTGCAAAGCTGCTCTTTGAGGCTCGCCAGGCGGCTGCGTCGCATCTCGACGGCGGCCCGGGCATCGTCCATCTTCTCGGCGAACTCCCCGGAGACGCGGTTTTCCTGATCATCCTCGACGGCGCCTTCCAGCGTTCGCTCCTCGCGGGCCAACTCCGCCTGCTGGTGAACGATCTGCGACTGCAGGTCGATAAGCTTCTGCTGCACGTCGGGCGCGGTCTTCCAGTAAATCAGCGTCTTGATCATCTCCGACGGTTCGGTGCCCAGGAACTCGCACACAGCCTCGATGGTACCCACGCCGGGGGTATGGACCTCTTCGGGGTTGGGAGCGTCTGCCCCGGCGGCGACGGCCGCGGCGGGGTCCACCTCGGCCTTCTCAATGTTGGCCGCGTAGGAGTAGTCCTCGGTGTGGACGATGATGTCCTCTCCGGCCGAGCAGGGCACCATGAACTCTTCGGTGTCCGTTCCGCCCATTCCACCGGAGTCGGCCTCGACGGTGACGTAGTTGAGCCCGCAGCGGGAGAAGATGCGGCAGTAGGCGCGGTACATCTTCTGGTAGGAGTCGTTCACGCCGTCGACGGTGGCGTCGAAGCTGTAGGCGTCCTTCATGATGAACTCGCGCGACCGCAGTACGCCGAACCGCGGACGGAATTCGTCGCGGAACTTGGTGTTGATCTGGTAGAGGTTCACCGGGAGTTGCTTGTAGCTCTTGATATCCCCGGCCGCCAGCGAGGTCACCACTTCCTCGGCAGTGGGGGCAAGGACGTTCTGGCGCCCGTGGCGGTCGGTGAACTTGCACATGATGTCCTGGAAGACGACGTTTCGCCCGGTCTGCTCCCACAGCTCCATCGGCTGAAGGATGGGCATGGAGACCTCCTGGGCACCGGCGAAGTCCATCTCCTCGCGTACGATGTTCATGATCTTGCGAAGGCTTCGCCAGCCCAGGGGCAGGTAGGTGTACGTGCCGCTGGCGAGCTTGCGGATGAACCCGGCGCGGATCATGAGCTGGTGAGAGGGAATCTCCGCCTCGGCGGGGACCTCCTTGACGGTCGGAATCAGCAGTTGGCTGTAACGCATGGTGTTTCCCGGCTGCTCCATGTGGCACGGGAATCTTGCCCCGTGTCCTGTGTCTGACCCGGACGCTGGGCCCGGGTCTTCTTCCATCGTCGAAACGCCCGTTCCACCGGCCGTGGGAAACCGGCATCCCGCGCGTGTTTCATGTGTTCTGCCGTGCCGTCAGGGACAAGGTGCCCTTGCCGCTTTCGACCCGGTCCGAAGGGACAGTTTATACTCGCGGCCGGGCGGGTTTGCAAACGCCCCGGCGGGGTCACCAGCCGGCGGGCAGGCGCTTTTGCCGGCAACGGGGCTTTTCGCACGCCGAGGGGGGCGGTACAATCCGCCCATGCCTGCAGAACGAATCTACGTGGAAAACCTCGTGGCGAACATGCCCATCGACGGGATCTTCCTGGTCGCCCAGAAGGACCTGCGCACGACCAAGTCCGGCGACTACTACATCTCCTGCATGCTGCAGGACCGCACCGGCAAGCTGTCCGGGCGGCTGTGGCAGGCGACCGAGAGCATTTTCCAGTCGATCCCGCTGGAGGGGTTCCTGCACGTCAAGGGGCGAACCGAGGACTACCGCGGGCAACTGCAACTGGTCATCGACGCCTGCAGGCCGATTCCGCCGGAGAAGGTGGACCTGGCCGAGTTCCTGCCCACCACCGGCCGCGACGTCGAGCAGATGTGGAGCGAGCTGGTGGAGATCCTCCGCAGCATCCGCAACAAGCACCTGCGCCTGCTGATCAAGAAGTTTCTGGAAGACCGCGAACTGGTGGCGGCCTACAAGCGCTCGCCGGCGGCGATGGCGATGCATCACCCCTTCATCGGCGGGCTGCTGGAGCATACCTGGGGCATCGCCCGGGCGGCGCAGGCGATTCTGCCGCTGTATCCGAAGATCAACGCCGACCTGGTGCTGGCGGGCATCTTCCTGCATGACATCGGCAAGACGGCCGAGCTGTCCAGCGGGACGGCCGTCAATTACACCCAGCGGGGCATGCTGGTGGGACACATCACCATGGCGGCGATCTGGATCCATGACAAGGTACGGGCCGTCGAGGAGGAAAGCGGCGAGCCCTTCCCGCAGACGACGTTGGACCTGCTCCAGCACCTGGTACTGAGCCACCACGGGGTGCACGAATACGGCTCGCCGAAGCTGCCGGCGATTCCCGAGGCGTTCGTGCTGCACTACCTGGACAACCTCGACGCGAAGGTGTGGATGACCCTCAATGCCATCGCCACCGACCCCGACGGGGAGTCGGACTTCACCGCCTACCAACGGCCGCTCGATACCCGCCTGTTCAAAGGCAGCGAAGAGTTGCAGTAGCCGGCATCGGCCTGCGAAGCAGCGAAGGGAACCAGAACTCTTTCCCCGCCTTGGGGGAAGTGCCTGCGAAGCAGACGATGGGGGCGGACCCCTCAGCCCCTCACCCGACCCTTCGGGCCACCCTCTCCCCAAGGAGAGGGGTTACCCTTCCCCCACCTTGGGGGAAGTGCCTGCGAAGAAAGCGATGGGGGGCGTTGTCCCGCCCTGAAAGGGCGGTGGAAAATGGCCGGGGGCGTGAGCCCCCGGAAGCAGTCGCCCCCAAAGAGCGAGCCCCGGAGGGGCGGCACGTGGTCAAGACAGCGGAACAGCATGCTTCCCCGCTGCGCCGAGAA
>JBKHHV010000272.1:0-5259 GCA_046539005.1 Phycisphaerae bacterium | reverse complement strand
CGCAGACCGTCTTCGACTGGGTCAGGAGCATGAGTCTCTCCCAGGAGGATTTGACGGTGATTATGGACGGCGACGTGGGTGTGGTGCACCGCAGCGGCAGGAACGTGGTGCTCACCAAGGGGCTCAAGGTGCCGTTTGAGATGAGTTCGGCCCCCTCCGGCCGAAAGACCGAACTGGGCTGCGGCTGGCTGACCGCGACATTCGCCAAGCTGCCCGATTCCGAACAGGAATCTTCCGACGCCGCCAAAGAGGCAGATTCCGATGGAGTGTTCGGCTTCAGCGGCCGACTGGATCGGTTCGTCGCCAAGCACGGGGTGACGCTGCGGGACGGGCGGGCGCGCGTGGAAGACTGCGAGCGCCTCCTGTTCGACCGCGTGGAGGACCTGGTCCGCCTGGACGGGTACCTGCCCGGGGAGGGCCAGAAGCCCAGCAACGTCTACCTACGCTACGAGGATCGCCAGGCCGGGCTGCAGCAGAAGTCGGCGCCGGTAATTATCTGGCATCCCGAGAAGAAGATCGCCCGGGCGAAGAACGTGACGGGCATCGGCTCCAGCGGACAATAGGAGGCAAGGGCAGGGCGGCCGAACCGGCCCCGCCGCTGCGCCGGGGTGCGGCTGGCAGGTGTGGCAGTGCCATCTACTCGCGGCGGTTTTCCAGCGTTTCGTTCAGCGAACCGCTGCGGAAGCCCTCCATGTCCAGGGCGACGTACCGGTAGCCTGCCTGCTTCAGGGCCGAGACGATCGCCTCGCGCTGTTCGATGGCCGAGGGAATCTGGCCCGGCGGCACCTCGACGCGGGCGACCGGGTCGTGATCGCGCACGCGAACCTGCACGAAGCCCAGCGCCCGCAGCGCTTCTTCCGCCTCGTCGATCCGCGCCACCCGCTCCTCGGTGATGTGTTGTCCGTAGGGCACACGGCTGGCGAGGCACGCCATGCTGGGCAGATCGGCCGTGGGCAGCACCATCGCACGCGAAAGCTCCCGCACGTCGGCCTTGGTGAGCCCGGCCTCCCGCAGGGGCTGGCGGACGTGCAGTTCCTTCTCTGCCGCAAGGCCGGGGCGGTAGTCGTTCACGTCGTCGGCGTTGGTTCCGCTGCAGACGGCGAATCCGCGGGAGTCGGCGAGGTCCTTCAGGCGGGAGAAGATCAGCTTCTTGCAGTGCAGGCAGCGGTCCGGCGGATTGGCCACGATTACCGCATCCCGCAGCGGGCGGACCTCGACGGGCACCAGCCTGGCTCCGAGTTGCCCGGCCATCTTCACCGCCAGTTGCTGCTCACGCCGGGGGAAGATCTCTCCGGTCGCGGTCGCCGCCAGCACGCGCTTCTCCCCCAACGTATCCATTGCCACGGCCAGCAGGAGCGTGCTGTCGACCCCGCCGGAGTAGCCGATCACCACGCCGCGCAGCATGCGAAGCACCGCACGGCAGGCAGCGAGCTTGTCTCCCAGGGCCTCCGGCAGGTTGTCCAGGTTGACTGCAGTCATCCACTTGAGTGTACGTTATGGGACCGGAGAGGTGCAATTGCACCTGCCTGGCGGGGAAAACGGATCAGCGCCACTCGCCAATCAAATCGGCGTGGGCTTCCAGGCATTCGGCGAGCGCCACGCGGCCGCCGGATTTGTCCAGGATCGTGGGCTCCTGCTCCACGCAGTCCAGCAACGCCTCGCGGTCGCGGCGGAGGCAGGCCTTTACGATCCGGTCGGACTGCTGGGCAGCCGGGCGCAGCAGGTCGAGCACGCGGGGAGGAATCTCCAGCGCCTGCGGCACCGGACCGCTTGCGGCGACCTCGGCCGGCGTTTCCACGAACACCTGCTCCGGCAGGCCCGAAGCCTGTTCCGACCCGTTGGAGAGGTTCAACGCCTCGAAGCTCGCCACCTGCCCGCAGACCAGCCCGGCGATCATGTCCACCGGCTTCTCCCACGAGACCCGCCCGGTCACGGTCTCCAGGGGCAACTGTCTGCTGCCGACCGCCCGAAGCGTCTCGATGCGCTCCCGCCGCTGGTCTTCGTTCCCATGCGAGGCGTGCCCGCGGTTGACCGCATTCGGCCGCGGCGGCAGGAAGTCCTGCGTGTGGTGGTCGTTGGGTACCATCAGGTAGCCCACGCGCCGGCTGATCTCGTCGCTGTGCGGCCAGGCCGACGAGGCGCCCTTCTCCAGGCGTTCTCGCACCTCTCCCAGCAGGTCCTCGCCGGTGCGGCGGTCCCGCAGGCCCAGCACCCAACTGAAGTGGTTCAGCCCGCCCATCGTCACTTCCCAGCGATCGCGGGCCTCCTGGAACGGGAAGCGGATGTTCTCGCCCTCGAACAGGTGCCACAGCATGCTGTAGCCCTCCAGGGCGGCCGAGCAGAAGCCGGCCGTCCGGATGCCCATCTCGTGCATCGCCTGGCAGGTGCGGGGCAGGGGGTTGGAGACGGTCAGGAACCACGCCTGCGGGCAGCGGCGACGCATGCTCTCGGCGATGGTCTCCATGAAGGCGATCTGCCGGGCCGAGTAGCTCAGCCCCGCCACGCCGCCGAACTCGGTGATCACGTGTTGGGGGAGCAGACGCTGGATGATCCCGCAATCGGCGGCGAACCGCTCGCGCAGTTGCGGGGCGGCCGAGCAGATCACGAAATCGGCTCCGTCCATCGGCTCGTCCCAGCCGGTGTGGGCGCTGAGTGTCGCGTCGGTGCCGGCCTCGTCGGCAAGACGCCGTCCGACCCCGAGCATTCCCTGCAGCATCTCTTCGTCAATATCCACCAGCGCCACCTCGGCGCCGTTGAGCCGATGGGTCTGCAGGATTCCCGCCAGCACGCCCGGGCCGAAGACGTAGCTGCCGGCCCCGATGGCGACGATCTTCACGTTGTGCTTCATGATGGTGATTCCTTCCCGAATCGAAGCGTCCCTTATACACAACCGTGGCCGCGGGCGACAGGACCGGTTTTCCATTGAGCCCCACCGCGGTTGCGGATAGCCTCTGACGTCTACTCCCGGACCGGAGACATATATGGTGAAGAAGAAGACTCAGGTCACCGCCGCTGCCCTGGTGGGCAGGCGAACCGCCGCGCTGAACCGCGCCCGCAAGGACGCCAAGGCCGACGCGCTGCTGATAACCCGCCCGGAGGATGTCAGTTACCTTACCGGTTTCACCGGCGGCGACAGCGCTGCATTGCTGACCGGTAAGAGAACCGTGCTGGTCACCGACGGGCGATACAGCGAGCAGGCGCAGTCGGAATGCCCCGGCGTGGAGGTGCACTCGCGCAGCAAAGCGTTGTTGGAAGTCGTCGCCGAGTATTTCCATGAGTACAAGGCCAATCTGATGGCCGTCCAGGGCGGTCACATGACCGTCGTATGGGCCGAGGCGCTGGGCAAGTACGTGGGCAAAGGCAAGCTGGTTTCCACGCGCGAGCTCGTAACGAAACTGCGGGAAGAGAAGGACGAATCGGAAGTCGCGGCGGTGCGGCGAAGCATCGGCGTGGCGGAGAAGGCATTTGCCGAACTGGTGGGGCAGGGGCGCAAGGCGTTCGTGGGGCGAAGCGAACGCGAGGTGGCCGCCGAACTGGACTACCGGATGCGCTGCGGCGGGGCGTCGGCGTCGGCGTTCGAGACGATCGTGGCGGCCGGTACGAACGGCAGCAAGCCGCACTATCGGCCCTCAGATCGGAAGATCGGGCGCCACGAGCCGGTGCTGATCGACTGGGGCGCCCTGGTGGAGGGGTACTGTAGCGACTTGACCCGAGTGGTTTTCACCGGTAGAATTCCCGCCGAACTGGCAGAAGTGTACAGTGTTGTACTTCGCGCCCAGAAGGCCGGGATCGACGCGATCCGCCCGGGCGTGGCGTGCAAAACTGTGGACGCCGCCGCCCGGAAGGTAATCGAAGACGCCGGGTACGGCGAGGCGTTCGTGCACGGGCTGGGTCACGGGATCGGGCGGGAGATCCACGAACGCCCGCACGTGGCCGGCTCGGTGACCGACCGCCTGCGAAGCGGGATGATCACCACTGTCGAGCCGGGCATTTACCTGCCCGGGATCGGCGGGGTGCGGATTGAAGATGATGTGCTGGTGACGGCGAAGGGCAGGCGCAAGCTGACCTCGCTGCCCAGGGACATGAAGGCCATGGTGCTCTCGTAGCCCGGGCAAACGCAAACCAACCGCAAGGAAGCTGATGAACATCAAAGACATCAAGCAACTGGTGAAGCTGATGGTCGACTGTGACCTCAGCGAGTTGGAGATCACCGACGGGGAGCACAACCGCGTGCATCTCAGACGAGGTCCCGAGGAGGCGCCGGTGGTGATGGCGGCTCCGCAGGCTCCGCAGGTCGCCCCGGCGCCGGCGGCTCCTGCTCCGGCCCCGGCGACGGTGCCCGCCCCCGTCGCCGAAGAGGCTCCCAAGGACAATCTCCTGGAGATCAAGAGCCCGATGGTCGGGACCTTCTACGAGGCCCCGTCCCCGGACAGCGATCCGTTCGCCTCCGAGGGCGACAAGGTCAAGCCCGACACCATCGTCTGCATCGTCGAGGCGATGAAGGTCATGAACGAGATCAAGGCCGAGTGCTCCGGCACCATCGTCGAGGTCTGCGTTCAGAACGCCCAGCCGGTCGAGTACGGGCAGGTGCTCTACCGCGTCCGTCCGTAATTCCCCGGCGAAAGGACACGCTGCATGTTCTCCCGCATTCTTGTTGCCAATCGCGGCGAGGTGGCCCTGCGGATTATCCGCGCCTGTAAGGAAATGGGCATCGAGGCCGTCGCCATCTATTCCGAGGCCGACCGGTCGGCCAGCTATCTGCACCTGGCCGATGAACGCATCTGCATCGGTCCCGGTCCCTCGGCCGAAAGCTACCTGAACATTCCCCGCATCATCGCGGCCGCCGAGATCGCCGACGTCGAGGCGATCCATCCCGGGTACGGTTTCCTTGCCGAGAACGCCCACTTTGCCGAGGTATGCCGCGACTGCAAGATTGAGTTCATCGGTCCCACCGTCGAAAGCATGCAGCTTCTGGGCGACAAGATCGCCGCCAAGAAGCTCGCCAGGGAGGCCGAGGTGCCCATGGCGCCTGACAGCGACGGCGGCGTGGAAACCGTGGACGAAGCCACCGCCATCGCCGAGCGCATCGGTTACCCGGTTGCCATCAAGGCCGCGGCCGGCGGCGGCGGGCGGGGAATCCGCTTCGCGCACAACCAGGCGGCGCTGCAGGGACTGTTCAAGCAGGCCCAGGCCGAGGCGGAAATCGCCTTCGGCGACGGGCGCCTGTTCATGGAAAAGTGCATCGAGAACTTCCGGCAC
>JBKHHV010000271.1:0-5287 GCA_046539005.1 Phycisphaerae bacterium | reverse complement strand
CTACGCCAAGCACGTCAGGCCGTCGCTGCTGAACTACCGCCTGCACACCAACCTGCTTCCGCACCAGATCGTTGCCCACGGAGTCGGGCACGGCAACTATGTCGACGCACACGGCTCCAGGGGCTGGGGCAAGTCGCACCCCGGCAAAACCAGCGTCCGCCAGGTATGGGACTATCTTGCCCTGTTCATGGACAAGGCGATGACGCTGCGCGTGCCGGAGGATGCCTGCGCGACCGACGCGCCGATCAAGCTCAAACAGATCGATCCCTCCAGCGGGTACCTGATCGAGCCCTTCGCCGTGGAGGATACGTTCCGTCAGCCGCGAATGGACCTCGTGAAGGACGAGGACGGGTACGTGGTCGATCCCCACGCCGATCGACCCAAGCTCAACGGCTACGCGGAGATCGCCCCCGCCAAGGACTACAAACCCGCCGAGGGTGTGCCGGTGGTCCCGCTGGAGGTGCCCATGAGCCCCACCCGATGGCTGCTGACCAAGAACCTTCCCTGGGCGATGAAGACCGACCCCATGGTCGACGTCAGCGCCTTCAGCGCCCTCCGCCCCAAGCCCGGAGACACCATCCAGATCGACGGCAAGACCGCTACCTTCACCTTGATCGACGACAAGGAAGTCGGCCGTCGCGAGAAGGACAACCCCCGTGGCGTCACGATGAAGCACGGGCTGCAGCCGAAGAACAAGAAGATCACGGTCATCGGCTACACCGTGCTGAAGGTCGACGAGGCCCGCACCGTCAAGATCGTGGCCTTTCACTCCATGGCGGTACGCCTGCAGATCGTGCTCAACGGCGTTCCGGTCGACCATAACCAGGTCGTCGCACTGAAACCCGGGCTGTATCCCATGCTGTTCGCCCTGCGGATGGACAGCGTCACCTGGGGGCACGTCGAGCCGGGATTCGCCAAGGCCACCAAAGAGGAAATCGCCGCGGCCAAGGCAACCCAGGCCGACAAGGAAGCGAAGGAGGCGGCCTTCCGCAAACGGTTCGCCGACGGGGCACCCAAGCCGATGTCATATATCCACGCATCGAAGGACGTGGACGCCGACCGCCGTCGGCACATGTTCTGGATACCCGACCGGAAGTTGGCCGAAGCCTGGGTGGAATTGCACGACGCCCGGTCGCGCTGACGCCGTCAATTCCTGCATGTCAGACTTGTCCGCATGCGGGACGGAGAATGTACGACGCCCCCCAACGGGTCGACGACGCACTGCGGCTGACTGCCGACCTGGGGCCGACCCCTGGCGGGGATGATGCATCTCCCGTAGTCTGTCGAAAGATAATGCGTTATTCCATCTCAGCTTAGACGCCTCCGGCCATCGGTCCCCCTCCGGCAGGCATGGCGCGAAATCGAACGCTTTTTTTGCAGAATCCAGTGCAAAAAGACATATTCATTTGGGGTTTTCGAGCACATAATATAGGGGAATAAGGAACGGTACGATTTCTACCACCCCAAATCGGGACAATCTCATGGGCAGCAAACGATTCCTACACGGGGACGGAGCGAACTGGCGGGCGGTGCGGCGCGGCTTCACGCTGGTGGAGTTGTTGATCGTGGTGGCCGTGATTGCGCTGCTGGTGGCGATCATTATCCCATCGCTGGGACAATCGCGGGAGATCGCCCAGAACACCATCTGCCAGTCGAACCTGCATCGGCTCCATTCGATGTTGATGTCCGACGCCAATCGTGTCAGCGGAGGCGGCGTGATGAACAGGCTGCTTCCCCCGCCGGCCGCGTGGCTTGCGGACATTTCCTCGCGGGATGGTGGAAGCATTGCGGTGTGCCCGAAGGACCAGTTCGAGGACACCGCCGGCGTGCTGGAGAACTATTACGTCATTGAGCCGATCGGGGGAAGCGCCGACGACGGCAAAGGTGTCCTGCTGGAAGACGTACGCACGCGGAAAGACTTGTTCCAGAACCACAAGGGGGACCTCCACCGCATCGTGACCATCGACGGTCAGAAGCGGTACGAAGGCAGTTGGGAAGGCCAGAAAGGTTGGCCGGAAGACAGCCACGGCAAGATCAATTACCCCAACTTCGAAGTCGGTTACGAAGACGACGCCGGGCTGGTGGTGGAACCCGAGGCCGGCAAGGCCATCGCTCTGTGGGGACCGGAAGGCACCCACGGGAGTCACGGCAGCAAACACTGGTTGTGTTACGACGAGAACGGCAACGGCGCGTCCGACTGCGAAAACGAAATCGTCCTGAAACTCACCGGCACCGACAGCCAAAACAGGACCGACTACCCCGCTGAGGCGGCGTTGGGAGAAGGCGGGGCCGCCAGCTACGGCATGAACAACGCGGTGGACCAGCAGTACGACGCCGACCAGATCTTGATGCTGGAGTACAACAAGCTGGTCGCCAGCTACCGTGGGACCGTCAACGACGTGTTCGATGACGAGTTCGCCCCACGTCACTTCGGCAAGGCCAACGTGCTGCTGGTGGGCGGAAACGTGGTGCAGATGACCGCCACCGAAGCCGACCCCGCCATTCATCCCGAGCACTGGTACGCCAACGAAGACATCGAGGACTGAGCATGGACAGCGACGTCAAACGCATCGGGCTGGTCGTGGTGGCGATCGTGCTCTTCGCGGTCGGTGCCGCCATCTACAACTGGACGAGCGATCCGGGTTCGGGCAAACCGTCCGAGTCGGCCGACGCCGCCGAGATGACCCGCCATGCCCACCGCCTGGGCAACCAGAAGGAGTCCGAAGCCGCCCGCAAGTCGCTGGCCGATATGGTCCGCGACCCCCGGCGCGAGGTTGCCCTCGCCGCCATACGCAACTTGGGTGTCAACCGCAGTGACAAAGCCCGCTCGCTGCTGGAAGACGTCGTCAGCGACCGCGAGATGGACCGCCGCGTCCGGGCGGCCGCCGGCTCGGCACTGGGTAAGTACACCGACGCCAGCCCCGCTACCCTCGCGAGGGTGCTGGAGAACGAGCCGGACAAGCTGGTGCGTCGCGGGGCGGCGATCGGGCTGGCGAACCGCAGCAGCCCCGAGCAGAGCGATGCAATACCCGCGTTGTTCAAGGCCCTGCGCGACCCCGACCCGCGGGTCCGGCAGTGGGCGGCCACCGGAATATTCCGCGTTACCCGGATTATGTTCACCTTCGACCCCGAAAAAGATCCCGCCACGCAAGGCCAACAGATCTCCAAGATCCGTGACGCCCTCGTGCAGGGCGGATACATGAACTGACCGATCAGCCGGCGTTGGGCCGACCGCGCAGCCGCCGGTACCTGCCGCCGCGGGGTAAGCATGCTGCTGTGATCTCGCGCGGGCGAGGAGCCGACAAGTCTGGCCCGGTTGCGTCTCGCGGCTGCCGCCGTCCCAGCGGATATCCAGTGTCAGCGGCACGGTGAACGCCGCCTCCACCTTCGGCTCGTCGGTCGTTGCCTGGCGGGAAGCCACCGACAGGTCCGGGACGTCGTCGGCTCCGAAGGGGTACCGAACAGCAGCGGCGGCAGGAGAAGAAAGAAGACCTCATGAACCGGTTCTGGATTGCGGGCGTTATCGGGCTCATCATCGGCGCGTTGGGCGTGTATGCCGTACTGTTGGCGACAGGCATGGTCCATACCTTCCCTCGCTACCGGTACCTCGGCGACGAGATGAACCGCCCGATGCACTGGGTGCAGGGCCATCGCCGCGCCGGGGAACTGTCGGCCCTGCCCCGCGCCGGCTGGGAGGACTACGCCACCATCACGCTGAACGACGGGCGGAAGCTGGTTATCGAGGTGGCAGCCATGGAGGTCAAGCTGACCGGCAAGGGCATCTGGACAGGCATCACCCTTTGCCCGCGGTTCGACGAGGAAGCCGGACCCACCCCGGAAGCTCGTGACGCCTGGCAGGTCCTGCCGCAAGAGACCCGCGTGGAGGCGACCAGGAATATCAGGAGCTACATCGCCAAACAGGTCGCCACCCGCATGGGCACCGACCTGGCGGCCGTCGAGGTGCACGAAATTGCCCCGCCGGTGAAGCCAAACGCCTGAAGCCTTCCTCCCAGGTCCTGGCGGTCCGCTGTGGCAGCCGATCGTGCTGTCCCTGCTTTCCCGCGACCGTTGGGGCCGGTGACTCATTCCCCTTCTTCTTCCGGCTGGACGAAGCGGCGGTAGAGTTTCTCGATGCCTTCGGGGTCGCCGATGAGGATCACGTGATCGCCCTCCCGCAGTACCGTGTCGCTGTCGGGGGCGAAGCTGTCGCCCTCGCGGCGGACCATCGCCGGGAAGCTCCCTTCCGGCAGGCGCATCTCCCAGACGCTCCTGCCCACCAACGCCTGCGTGGCCGAGGTCTTGCCGACGAACAGTTCGAGGAATCGCGAGTCCCGCAGCAGCGTCTCCTTGAGCCGCTGGACGTCGGGAATCCGGCGCCAGGCATTGATGAACGAGGCGTCCTCCGAACGCTCCGCAAGCTGGGCCAGCACGCGCAGATGCTGACCGGCCTTGTCCTTGGGGCTCACCAGCGCGAAGACACCGTACACGTCACACGACTCCTGCCGCGGCTGGGTCGGGTCGTCGGTCGGGAGCGAAACGCAGATCCCCTCGGCCGACCTCGCCATAGCAAGCTCCGACTGCTCCACCTCGGCCGTCCGGAAGTGCAGCAGTACGATCCCGTGGGAGACAGGCGCTCCGCCGTAGCCGCCGGTCTCCAGCAGACACTCAGCAATGTGTTGCGGGTCCATCGACACTCGCTGGGCAAGCGACTCGGCCATGCGATGGACGGCCTTTTCGAAAGGCTCGTCTGCCTCCAGTTCCAACACCTCCGCTCGCTCGACAATCTCGTCGAACGGGTCTTCCTCGCGGAGGCCCTTCTCCTTGATGATCTCGCGGAACTCCGTTCGCAGCTCCGGCTGGCGATACCGCCCCAGTCGTGCGAAGACATGGTGGATCGCGCCCAGACGATCGACCTTGTTCTTGGCGTAATAGACGTACCATAGCGATCCGGCGACGATCACGCCGATCGAGACCACGGAGGTGAGCCAGCCCATCTCGCCGATCAGCCAGACGCTGATGGCGGCCCCGGCAATGGGGGTCCACGGGTACAGCGGCACGCGGAAGCCGGGGTCGTAGCTGTCGATGCGGCTCTCGCGCATGACGATGACCGCCAGGCAGATCAGCCCGAACACCAGCAGGTTGAACGTGCTGCCGAACTTCGCAACCTGCTCGGTCGTCATCATCAGGATGATCACCAGCGTCATGGCACCGGTCAGCAGGATCGCCGGCGTCGGCGTGCGGAACGCCCCCACCCGCCCCGGCGCGGACGGTACAAGGCTGTCGCGAG
>JBKHHV010000270.1:0-5294 GCA_046539005.1 Phycisphaerae bacterium | reverse complement strand
AGGGGTTGCGTGCCTGGTCCTCACCGATCCTGGCCGAGGACGTCGACGCCATCGAGGAATTCGAGAAGGCCGGCAAGGTCTACGCCACCGTCCCGCAGGAAGTCAACGACCGGATACGCCGCGGCAAGTACGAAATCAATCTCGCACTCGGCAAGGAAGAGATGGGCGAGGGAAACACCACCTCGGCCAAGGCCTACTTCCGCCTGGCTCAGGCGCAGGTGGACACCGAGGAGGTCCGCCGGCTCCTGCAGAAGGCCGACAGCTCCGGCGAGGGCGACAGCGAATAGTCAGACCGCTCCGAAGGGAGTGTGCCCCATGACCGCCAACCAGACACCAGGCACAGCCGCAGGCGCCCCGACCCACTCGCCGAGCCGCCGGCCCGCACGTCGCGGGCAGGTGCTCATCGTGGTGATCGTCGGGCTCACGCTCATGGTGGGCCTGATCTTCTTCGTCTACAACCTCGGCGACCAGGTCAACCGGCGGCTGGAGATGCAGAACGCCGCCGACTCCACGGCCGTCAGCGGCGGGGGGTGGATGGCCCGCTCCATGAACATGATCGCCATGAACAACACCGGCCAGGCGAAGCTGATATCGCTGGTGCCGGTGCTGGACGCGCTGCCGCTGAGTACCGAAATGGCCTACACCGAGGTGGATGCCTGGCAGGAAGCCATCGGCGACCAGTTGGACGACCACATCCCCAGCCTCAACGGCGCCGGCGACCTCATCGAGGACGGGCTGCAGAATCTCCGCGAGCGGATGATCACCCAGCGGGACATCCTCAAGCCCTTCAACCAGATGCTCAACGAGAGCGACTTCGACATGGCCGAGCACACCTTCTGGCGGCTCGGCGGGGGCAACACCCCGCAGGGCAACCTGTGGAAAGCCGCGGTGACGCTGGCGGAGATCAACGAAGCCACGGCCGAATCGGCCGGCGTGCTGGCACAGACCAACGCCGTGCGCTACGGCAGGCAGTCGCAGGCGAAGGTGGCGTTCGTGGTTCCCATCCTGCCGAAGATGCCCGCCAGGCTGGGGACCTTCGAGGACTTTCAGCCGGTGCTCCAGGGGCGCCAGAAGGTCACCGCCAGCGAGGCGACCATGGATGAGTCCGGCGGTAACGGCGGGGCGATTCCCGACCTGGAATACCCCCACCGGCTCGGCCCGTACGCACGGCTGATGCGATGGCGCGACCTGCTGCGCAAGGCGACCGCGTGGAAGTGGGTCCCCGGCCAAGCCGGCGTGGGCAAGACCCGCGGGGGAAGCAGCGGCAAAGTGAAAGTGGGCGGCCGAAAGGTCGGCGGCTCGGCGAAGGGCAGCAGCGGCGGGGGCACCTCGGGCCGATGGGCGCCGACCGACTGGGAGGTCTACGGGTACCATCCCTATGGGCCCTTCAGTTGGGCGATGCGCCGGATCGACTGGTACGCAAACGATCACTGGCACTGGGAGGGCAGCACGCGCGTGACCCGCGAAGGCGAACTGCCCGACACGTTCTTCTACCGTTACACCCGCGACCTGGCCCGGTTGAAGCTCGACTACATGTTCGACTACAATCCGCAGATCCGGACCTACCACTACCCCGAATGGATCACCCCCTACCCCGAAGCCCGCACCTTCGCCACCGAAAACGAGAGCAAGGTCTACCAGACGATGTTCTACCTGGTGGAGATCGCCTCCAAGAACCCGCCCAGCTCGGGCAACTGGCTCAAGCCCGGCACCTACCGCACCAACGGCGAAAGACCGATCGCGGTCTGGACCCGCGGCTGGCAGGACCCCGGCGAGTGGTCCGTGCCGAAGGTCGGCAATCACATCTGGCGGGACGAATACTACTACGAGACCATCGAGGACCAGGAGATCGGCATCCGGCTCAAGCTTGAGCCGGCCACGAACGAGCCGGTCTGGCAGAAGGTCTACATGACGTCGTTCTGGATCTTCGGCGGTATCGACGTCGGCGAAGACGTCGACGTCCGCAACCCCTGCAACTACCACAGCGACGAGAACCTGCCCTATCCGCTGCTGCTGGACACCACCGAGGGCGACTACGACCCCCACAGACTTGACCCCGACTCCGGCATCCGGCGGGAGCTGTTCAGCTACCTCGGCATCACCCGCGACACCGATCAGCCGGTGCTGTGGAAGGGCAAGTTCCAAGGGGTCAACCCCGCCGACGGCATGTACGCCGTCGCCCAGGCCGAGGTGTTCAACAAGAGCAGTTGGGACCTGTGGACCCAGGACTGGCAGGTGCGCCTCAAGCCGGTCGCCAAGTGGGAAGACTGGATGGAACGCCTCGACCGCGGGGTGATGGATGCCCCGCCTGAGGTGCTGGACGTGGAAGACGTAGAGAGGGCCCTGGAGTACCTCGACGCGTTCGACCAGGACGTCGCCGAGTGGTTCTTCTCTCACTGATCGGAGCCGCCATGAGACCCCAAGCACGACAACACGCCCCCGCCCGCCGCCGACGCCGAGGCTCGGCGCTGGTGGAGTTCGTCTTCTCGGTGCCGCTGTTCGCGACCATCCTGGCGCTGACGTTCTTCTTCGGGTACGCCATGATGAACCAGCAGCGGGTCCGCTCGTCCGACCGCTACGCCGTGTGGCGCGACGTCTACCGCGGCGGCGGCAACGAGCCCAACGCCATCCGGTCCCGGTTCTTCGGCGAACAGGCCGAGGGGGTCGAGGTGCACCACCGCGGCGGGTCCGGCGAGGCCCGGCAGGGCCTGGTGGACGAGGCCTCCAGCTACTCGGCCGACGCCGGCGAGTTTACCGACCACCTGGTCTCCCGGTTTCCCCATGGCAAGTGGAAGCGCGTGCGGGCGGCGTTCCCCACCGACATGCCGCTGTGGGAGCAGTTCTCCGGAAAGATCCAGAACCACCACGCCCGCGACACCGTCGAATGGCGACGCAGGCAGGCAAGCCTCAGCTACACCGTCCGCGAGTCGTACCTGCGGGAACTCATGGACGCACTCGATAACGTCAATGCCCCCGGCGATGCCCTCTCCCACGAGATCGAGAACATCATCCGGAACGGCTGGTAGGGAAGCGGGACCGCATTGCAGTTGAAACCCACCACGGCCCAGGACAGCACTCCCGGCGAAGGACGTTCGCGAAGGCGGTGGATCCGCCGCGCGCTGCTGGGGCTGGCGGCGGTGTTGCTCGCCACGGCCGGGTGGCTGGTCTTCCGGGCGGGGCGCGCCGGCGGCGGGAGCGTGCATCGCTTGGGCGACCTGCTTCGCTACGACGGAGGCGACGACAAGCCACCGGCCGACCGATCGCGCGGCGACCTGGTGCGCGACCCGCTGGGCGAGGTGGGCATCCGCCGGCTGACCGAGCAGCAGGCCCCCGACCTGGTCGATCCTCCCCAAGGCATGGCCCGCAGCTTCGCCATGGCGTCGCCCGACGGGGCGGTCACCGTGAAATACCGCGGGGCCGTCGAGCAGGCCCGGGCCGTCGAGCACTACCGAACCGACCTGGCCGCAAAAGGGTATGAACTGTTGCAGGACACCACGCCCCGCCCCGGCCGGCGTCTGCTGGTCTTCGAAAAAGCCGAAGGCACCGTGGAGGTCGCCTTGCGAAATCCCGATGGAAAGGGCAAGATAACTTCGATTCTGGTAATCCGCCGGTCGCGATGAGTCGGCCGGTCTTGAACGTAAAGAGGTACTACGGATGGCCGAAGAAACACAGAAAGTCAACAACACCAAGTTGCTGCTGGTCTCGATCGTCCTGGGGCTGGTGGTGATGGTGGTCTACAACGTCCACATCCAGCAGGTGCGCAGCGCCGCCAAGGGCGACAAGGTCTCGGTGCTGCGGGCCCGGCGCGACATCCAGGTCGGCCAGCAGATCGAACGCAAGGACTTGGAAATCACCGAGATACCGCGCAACGTGCTGGAGGCGGTGGGCAGCCCCGTCAAGGAGGTCGACTTCCGCAGCGTGGCCGAGCGGCGGGTCTTCAAGCCCATCGCCAAGGACCAGTACCTGCTGTGGAGCCACCTTTCGCCGGTCGGCGGCGGGGCGCCCTCGCGCGACTGGGACGTGGGCAAACGCGTCAAGACGCTGGAGTTCGACCCCCGCGTTTCGCCGGGACGCCTGCTGCGCCCGGGCGATTACGTGGACGTGCTGGGCGTGCTCAAGGCACCCACCGACAAGGAGGCGACCACGTACGTGATCCTCCCGGCCGTCAAGGTTGCGGGCATCGCCGGCGAGCAACTCCGCGAGGGGCAGTCGATCAGCCTCGCCGGGCGAAGGAACGACCAGGGTCCGACCCGCTACCGCACCATCCAGATTTTGGTGGATCCGGAGGTGTCCAAGCAGCTCAACAACGTGATGACGTGGGTGGACGGCAGCCTGCAGCTCGACGTTCGGCCGGCGACCGAGTCGCTGCCGCCCGACGCCGGGAAGATACCCAAGCCCCTGCGGGACCTGCCGGCGCGGACCTACACCGGGCGAGGCGGAGACTTCGGCAGCGACGGGTTCAATTAAGTCGTAAGGAGCCAACGTGGAGATCTGGGTCTACAACCAGTATGCCGACCAGCGCGAGGTGCACCAGGTCGATGACGATAACGTCACGATCGGGCGCGACGAAAGCAACAACGTGACGCTGAAGAGTCCCTTCGTCTCCCGCAACCATGCCAGGGTGTTTCGGGAGAACGGGACCTACTTCATCGAATCGCTGGGGCTCAACGGGCTGACCCTCGCCAACCAGGAACTCGCCGCCAAGGAGCGGGCGAAAGTCAGCTACGGCGACGAGATCCGAATTGGCGAGTTCAGCCTCTACATGATGGAGGCCTCCGCCCGCCGGGTGAAGGGCAAGCTGCGCACGGCCTCGGCGCGCAAGCGGGTGATCGAACTGGAGCAGAAACTCCACTCCCAGTTGCTGGACCGGCTCAACCTGCGGGTGACGGGGCAGTCCGGAGCCGACGAGCAACTGGTGCTGATGATCAAACGCAACCTCGACGAGATCATCGACAAGCACATCGACGACGTCGACGCCGAGATGTCCGAGCACCTCACCAAGGAGTTCCTGTGGCGCGGTGTGGTGACCGAGCTCTCCCGCCGGGCGACCGGCAAGCTGATGTACAGCTACGGCTTCGAGCACTCCGAACTGCTGGACAGCAAGCACGAGGACGCCATCAGTCGCATGATCGGCGACGTGGTGGGGTTTTTCCCGTTGCGGTTGCGGCCGCACACGCTGAAGGAAGACGTGGCGATGGTCGAGGCCGAGTGGGACAAGCAACTCGCCAAGCTCACCCCGCGCCTGAGCCCGGAACTGCGGCAGTACATCACCCGGCGGATGCTCCCGAAGGAGA
>JBKHHV010000269.1:0-5324 GCA_046539005.1 Phycisphaerae bacterium | reverse complement strand
TTCGCCTCGTCGGCCGGCGGATAGTGCAGCGACCGGGCGGCGTCCAGGAACTGCTGGGAGGCCATGCGCCGGGCAATCCGATGGACGCGGCGCCGCAGCGAACGGGCATCGACGCCCATGAGGTTCGCGATGGTGCTGGCGGCCTGCCGATGAACGAAGACCGCCTTGATGAGATCCCGCTCCTCGGGATGCAGCAGCGACGCCCTGGCCATGATTAACTCGTGATCTCTCGGGAGCTTGCGACTCTCACAGATACTTTCGCGCAGGGTAATCGCCATGCTGGTCTCTCCCTTCGTCCGATCCCCCGGACCCTTGGTAAACACTCACTCTTCTGCCGGAACCCCTCGCAGCGACCAAGGCGGTGCCTTGCCCAGGCGGGTTGCTTTGCCCGGCAACCACTACTGAGGGTATGATATCCAGTTAACCATTACATTGTCAATAGAAAACACTCAAAAGTTCGTTGCATAGTTAACCGACAGGGATATAATCTGATTGTGTGGTTTGCCCTCGAATCGCGACGGGAATTCCCGTGCAGGGAGCGTTCGGCCGCAGGGAAGTCGGCCGAGGAAGGAGTCGGCAATGAGGCTGGGCGATATCATCCGCGCCAGGCGGACCGAGATGGGCAAGACGCAGGACCAGGTCTCCGAGCAGGCGGGCATCTCCAAGCCGTACCTGTCGAACATCGAGACGGGCAAGGCCAAGAACCCCCCCACCGACGGAGTGCTGGAGGCGCTGGAAAGCGCCCTGCAGCTCGATGCCGGTCAACTCACGCGCATAGCGCATCTGGCGCGCACCCCGCCGGATGTGCGGGAAGAGCACCAGATGCTCGAACAACGCCTGGAGAAGATCACCTCTGCCCTGCGAAAGATCATGGAGGACCGCGGGCAGCAGGTCGACCACGAGGAGATCTCGGCACTGCTGGAGGGCGACGAGGATCTTTCCGGGCGAATCTCGCCCGGGGGCGAAGTGCCGGTCATCAACAATCTGGCGGCCGGTTACCCACAGGACTTCACCGACCTCGATTACCCGCCCGGCGTCGCCGACGAATACGTGCGCTGCCCCGGCGTCGCCGACCCGCAGGCCTTCGCCGCCCGGGTGGTGGGCGACAGCATGGAGCCCAAGTATCGCGAGGGCGACATCGTGGTCTTCAGCCCCAACGCGTCGGTGCATAACGGCCAGGATTGCTTCATCCGCTTCGAGGGCGGCGGTACAACCTTCAAGCGGATGTACCAAGACAGCGATCAGGTAGTGCGCCTCCAGCCGCTCAACCCCCGCTACGCGGCGCGGACCTACGCGACCGAGGAGATTACCGGACTATGGCCGGCGGTGCTGCGCATAGAGAAACTCGGCGCCTGAGACGCTGCGGGAGGGGGAAGCAATCACGACGGCCGGGCTGCGGGACCAGCGAGCAAGGTCAAACGTCTTGCCGGGGGCTTTGCGTACGGCCGAGCGAGGGCTTAGCTGATCTCGTCCTCGTCGGATTCCATCGTATCCTTCCAGGACTCGATGTTCTCCAGGTAGACGGCCGTCCCGCGTGCGACGCAGGTAAGGGGATCGTCGGCGACGGTCACTTCCAGCCCGGTGGCGTTTCCGAGCACGGTGTCCATGCCTCGCAGCAGTGCCCCGCCGCCGGCGAGGGTGATGCCGTTGTCCACCAGGTCGGCGGCGAGTTCCGGTTCGGCCCGCTCCAGGGTGCGGACCACGCAGTCGATGATCGAGCCGACCGGTTCCTTCAGGGCCTCGCGGATTTCTTCGGAGGAGATGACGGTCTTGCGGGGCAGCCCGGAGATCATGTCGCGTCCGCGGACCTCGATGGTGAGTTCCTCTTCCATGGGCGACGCCGAGCCGATGTCCAGCTTGATGCGTTCGGAGGTCTGCTCGCCGATCATGAGGTTGTAGGTCCGCTTCATGTGGGCGGCGATGGCTTCGTCCATGTCGTCGCCGGCCACGCGGATTGACTCGCAGACGGAGATGTCGGCCAGGGACATGATGGCGACCTCGGTGGTCCCCCCGCCGACGTCGACGATCATGGAGGCGGTCGGTTCGTTGATGGGCAGCCCGGCGCCGATTCCGGCGGCCATGGGCTCCTCGACGAGGTAGACCCGTCGTGCCCCGGCGCGTTCGGCGGAGTTCAGCACCGCCCGCTTTTCCACGGCGGTGATGCCGGAGGGGATGGAGATCACCACCCGGGGCTTGATGAATCGCCTTCGCCGGTGGGCCTTCTTGATGAAGTAGCCCAGCATCTCCTCGGTGATGTCGAAATCGGCGATGACGCCGTCCTTCATGGGGCGGATGGCGGTAATCGAGCCGGGGGTCTTTCCGAGCATTTCCTTGGCGACGAGCCCGACGGCCGCGCCGTTGCGGATGCGGAGGACCTTGTTGGTTCCGCGTCGAACGGCGACCACGGAGGGCTCATTGAGAACGATGCCCTGGCCCCGGATCGACACCAGCGTATTGCAGGTGCCCAGATCGATTCCCATGTCCAGTGAGAACAGACCCAAGATGGGATCGAAGATCATGGCGAAGTGTCCCTATGCGGCGTCGATGCCAGTCGCGAAATAGTCCGTTATCTCTATTCGGCCCATCACCCCGGTCCGGGTTAAGCCGATTTTCCCGAATCGGCCTCCGGGCCGTCGCGACGGGTGACCGTTGTGGTCTGGGAAATCCGTTCCCGGTGCACCGGGCCACCGGGGTTGTGCGGCGGCGTGGGGGGCACCCCATAAGCGAACGGCCGGCGCTCTCGGAGCACCGGCCGTTGCGGGGAAGCGTGTTTATTTCGCTCCGGAGAGCGGTTCAGTCAGTGGTTTGAGAAGGTCCCCGACCTCCATCCCGTACCCTCCCTGGGCAACGGGGCTGGTGAGGCTCTGGAAGCAGACGAAACCGCCTACCAGCAGGGCAATCAGGGCCACAAGCACCAGTACGGTGTACACATTCGCCTGGGGCTTTACTTCGACAATCGGTACGTTTCCTTGTGCCTGGCTCATGATCACTCCTACTCCATCGCCGCGGGGGACGCAACCTTGTCGCCCTGGGCCGGCTGGAGCACTTGGTCGGCGATGGTTCCGACGGCGCGATCGACCCGCACTTCCTCGACCCGCAGGTACGACACGAAGTTGTCGCCGCGGTAGACCATCAGCTTCATGCCTTCCTTGACGCCTTGGGCCGAGCCGATGTTGATGCTCGCCAGACCGCTGCGGACGGCCGTGATCTGACCGGACACGTTCGCCGGGGCAGGAACCTCGCCCTCGCCGTTGGTGGTCGAGGCGGTCGCACCGGTGCGCTTCATGTCTTCGACCTTGGCGACCAGGTCGCGGATCTCCGCTTCCTTCTCGGCGACGATCTCTTCCTGCATCTGCAGCGCCTTGCGGAGGCGGACCTCCTGGCTCTGGGTCGAACGCAGGGTGTCGGAGAGCTGGCGGTTCTGGGCGGTGAGCCTGTCCTGCGACTCGCGGGCGTCCTCCAACTGGGCCACCAACTTGTCGCGGTACTCGATCTCCTTGTTGTAGGCGATCTCCAACCGCTCCAGCGACTGCTGCACGCTGTCGATCTTCCCGGTCAGTGACGCGACCTCGATCTGCTTGGCGTCCAGCTTGCGCTGCAGGTCGGCGATCTTCCGCTGCAGGTCGGCCTTGTTCTCCGAGGTCGCCTGCTGCAGGCGGGCGAGCTGGTCGCGGGCGTTGGCGGCCGCCATCTGGTACTGGCGTGAGGTCTGGAGGGCAGCGCTTTTCTGCTGCACCTCTTTCTCGTAGGCGAGACGATAGTTCGCCGGCACCGTTGCCTGGGTGATGAAGATGGGCGTTACCAGCAAGGCCACCACGGCCAACAGTACGATGCATATCTTCGTTAGAATGCTCAAGCGACGTCTCCTTAGAAACTAACCCACGGTGCCTCCAGCGGCCGTGAAACTACCATTTTCCGTCGTATAATGTCGCAGAAGATCGTGAATAAGTGCTGACTCTGCGCGGGCTCTCGCTCGCAGCGACGAAGGCTGATTGTAGGTCCGGCCAAACCCAAGTCAAGCAAATTTCCAGGCCTCGAAATCTACCGAATCTCGCCTTTCTCCAGGCGGGGGCTACAGGCCCTTGTGGCCTCCGGTCAGTCGCGGGCACCGGAGGTGTGCAGCTTGGGACGCCGGCGGGGCTCCTCGACGTCATCCGCTTCGCCGTTGCCGTCGTCCTGGCCTTCCAGCGAACGGGTCATCTCCGTGTCGCTGTCGGTGCGGTAGTCCTTCAGAAGCCGGAGGATACTCGTGGCAGCCGCCACCTGCGCGCCGCCGGTCGCCTCGCCCAGCAGCGGGTGAAGATCGTTCACCACGACCTCCCGATCGGTCCAGCCCAGCGCCTCGGCGGCCATCTGCCGCAGGGCGATTACTTCCTTCTCCTCGATCTTCCGCTTGCTGCCGTACAGTTCCTCCAGCAGGGGGCGCGACTGCCGCACGCAGCGACGGACATAGTCCAGCGTCACCTCGTCGACCTCGCCCAGCCGGGCCAGTTGCCCGATCGCCGCCACCCGCACTTGCGGAGGCTGGTTGGACCACGCCAGGTCCCGCAGGACCTCCTTCAGATCGATGGTGCCGATCTGCCCCATCGCCCGGATCGCCGAAACGCGGTTCTCGATGCTCGAGAACTTGCTGGCTTCCAGGAACCGCTGATACTTCTCCTCGCCCAGCAACGCCAGCGACTCGATCATCGTCTGGCGGGCGGTTTCGTTGCGCTCGTCCTTCACCGCCGCCCGCAGAATGGGGACGCCCGAGGGATGCCCCACGGCGCCCATCGCCCAGTCGGCCGAGGCCCGGATGGACGGTTCGCGATGCTGGAGCATCAGGGCGAGCTGGCGGGCGTAGGTGTCGTCGTCAAGGCGCATCATGGCGTAGATGATCGCCGCCAGGACGCTCAGGTCGGGCTCGCCCACGCTGGGGCGCGGGCTGGCAAGCGTCCGCAGACGGTCCAGCGCCGGGCGGTAGCGGATGTCGCCGATGGCCTTGGCGGCGTGGAGGCGCACGCTGTAGTGACGGTCTTCCAGCGCCTGCATGAGCGTGCCGCCGGCCTTCGCCTCCAGCAGTTCCGCGGTAGACTCCAGGGCATAGGCCCGCAGCACCGGGTTCGACGAGTCGGAGAACTTCAGCAGCGTGTGGCGGGCGTCGATGATCGCCTGGCTGGGGCGAACATCCAGAGTCTCGGTCGATGTTTGACCGTCCTGCATGCAGCCGGCCGTCAGCAACGAACCGGCCAGACACCCGACAACGACGATCCCTGTGCGAATACGATGTGCGATCACGTTTCATTCCTCTGCCTGGTACCATCCTTGCGCCGGCGAATGAGCAT
>JBKHHV010000268.1:0-5342 GCA_046539005.1 Phycisphaerae bacterium | reverse complement strand
GTCGACTCGGTGGAGATCGTCAAGCGACTCCTGCAGACGATCAACGAGCCGGACGTGGAGAAATACGCCCGCAAACCCAAGGCCCCCGCTCCCGGCAAAGGGCCCGACGTCGTGCCGGTCGAAGAAGTCAAGTAAGCAGCCCAGCATCGGGGAGGTGCGGTGTCCGGGCGACAACGTCCGTGGAAACCGTTTCTTGCCTGCCTATCGTTCACTGTCGGCCGGACGCGGATTGCCGCCGGCCGGGTAGCAGCACGAGCAACCGGCAGGAGCGTTGCGTGAATATGGATAACTTCTGGTTCGCACTTGGATTGACGGCCTTTGCGGGGTTGGCTACCGGCGTGGGCAGCGCGATCGCGTTTTTCGCCAAACGCACCAATTACCGGTTCCTCTCGGTCGCCACCGGCTTCTCCGCCGGGGTCATGCTGTATGTTTCGTTCGTGGAAATCCTCCCCAAAGCCGTCGAGAATCTCGGCACGGCCCACGGAGAGGGGGCGGGCAACTGGTGGGCGACGGCCGCGTTCTTCGGCGGGATCGTGCTGATCCTGGTGATCGACCGTCTGATCCCCTCGGCCGAGAAACCCCACGAGGTCCGCACCGGCGGGCAGATCGACGCGATGCACGAGGGCACCTCGCCCCAGCAGTTGCTCGACGCCACCCCCGAAAAGCTCCACCGCATGGGTCTGTTTACGGCGCTGGCGATCGCGATTCACAACTTCCCGGAAGGGCTGGCGACGTTCCTGGCGGCGCTGGAGGACCCCGCCCTGGGCGTGGCGATCGCGGTGGCAATCGCCCTGCACAACATCCCCGAGGGCATCAGCGTCTCGGTGCCGATCTACTTTGCCACCGGCAAGCGGAGAAAGGCGTTTGTGTACTCACTGCTTTCGGGGTTGGCCGAGCCGGTGGGGGCGGTGATCGGCTACCTGGCGCTGCGGGCGGTGCTCGGGCCGGGGGTCATGGGCACCCTGTTCGGAGCGGTAGGCGGCATCATGGTTTACATCTCGCTGGACGAACTGCTGCCCACCAGCCGCGCCTACGGAAAAGGGCACGACTCCCTCTACGGGCTCCTGGCCGGCATGGTCGTCATGGCCATGAGCCTGCTGCTGATGACCTGAGGAGGCAAGTTCCTTCTGCCAACCCGCTGATTTCCTTCCCGGGCGATTCCGATGTACAGATACCATGAGCAGGAAATCTTCAAAACGCTGGCGCTCCAACCGCAAGAACAACAACCGCCCGGCCGAGAAGGAGGCGTTCCCCTCGGTGCCCCCCTCGCTGGAGCGCCCCCCGCGCACCGACATGGAAGCCCATGTGGTGCACCTGGATTCGGCGATGTATCCTGCAGTGGATACAGTTCTTACGGCGATGCGATTCGAGATGGAGAAAAAGCACTCCCTCGAAACACTGCACCTGATGATGACCCGGACGCACCTGCTGATGGCGATGTGCTCGACCCATCGCTCCATCCGCAAGCTGGTGACCGGCACGGACGAGGACGAGTGGGAACTGTCGGTCGATGCCCTGCCCCTCACCCGGGTGCAACTGGAACGCTGCTTCCTGTGCCTGCTGCTGGCCGACAACCCCGTGCGATGGCACAAGCGATACTGCAAAAACGCGTGGAAAGCCTTTGCAGAGAAGTTCTTCCGAGATCGGGCGGCACTGGGCTCCTTCCCGCAGTTCCAAGACTACTTCGGCTCCAGCGGGACCGGCATCCAGGCGCTGCGGGCGTTCGCCCGGCAGATGTACGTGTGGGAAGACGAACTGCAGACCTTCCGGGCCGAGCTGCTGGGCGAGGAGATGGACGCTCGGTGGGAAAAACGCTACATCGCCGACATGCCCACCCCCGGCCGTGCGGTCGGGCTGCTTCGCGACGTCGGCCGAAAGAAGCTCGCCTCGTTGCTGTATCCCTACTATGACACGCTGTCGCACTTCTCGCACGGCGGACTGGTGGGGGCGATGGAAGCGGCGATCCTGCGTCCCGACGCGGCACCTGCGGCCGAGAATTTCGACCGCCGGGCGTTCTGGACTTCCAGCGTCCTGGAGATGACCCTGCCGCTGAGCTACGTGGCGATCCTGGCCGTGGCGACGCTGTTCACCACCGACCTGCCCGACGCCGACGACGTCCGCAACGTCCTGCGGACCGCCTGGCAGCCCTACCACTCCGATGGCTCGGCGCTGGGCGTGGCCGTGTGGGACTCTTACGCGGCGGAGGCACTCCAACCCCGCAACCCGTCGCCCAAGACCAACGAACAGCGCTGAACGCCAAGGCGACCGGGTGGCATTTGGCGGAATCCGTAACGGGTCTGGAATTGGCGAGGGCGTTGACGAACTCCGCCCTGGGGGGCTCATGCGGATCATTCGGACGTAGCATGCTCGTCGGGCTCATTCATGCTTGGGGACCCGTCCTCTTGGGGAGGCGTTCATCGGCACCCGGGAACCGTGTTGTGCCGGAGGCATTGTCGTTCACACTCCTGTCATTCAGGCTGCGTTTGTCTGCATTGCATTACGGCAGCCATTGGCGGGGTGGCTTCTGGATTGGGTGTCGAGCGTTGAGGTCGGCCGCGCAGCAAAACGCCCCGCGGAAACGGGGCGTGGGCTTGCGAAGGGTGACTGAGGGGATTCGAACCCCCGACCCCCTGGACCACAACCAGGTGCTCTAACCAACTGAGCTACAGTCACCATGTCGGCAGGGGTCTGCCAAGTCGGTCTATTCTATCGGTCCGGTCGGCCGTGTCAATGGGCACCGACAGGCTTGCGGCAAGAAAAAACTCCCGCATCCGCGAAACGAATCGGCGCAGCAGAGCTTGCGCAAAATATCCCCTGCGGGGTCGCCTTCTTCTTGCCGCCGGCGAGGCGAGGGCTAACGCTGGGGCTGCTGATGCGATGCCGAAACCGCCCTGTTGCCTGAAGCGCGATTGATGCTTCACAATCCGTGCTTGAGCCTTCACAATTGCCCCTCGCACGTGAACGCAACAGAGAGGACGGATCATGAAGTATCGCACGCTTGGAAACACCGGGCTGGAGGTTTCGGTTATCTGCCAGGGATGCTGGTCGATTGTCGGCGGCCAAACGTGGGGAAACCAGGACCGCGACGACTCGATCGCCGCCATCCGCACCGCGATGGACGCGGGAATCAACTTCTTCGACACCGCCCCGGCCTATGGGGATGGGGAGAGCGAGCAGCTCATCGCCGCGGCGTTCGACGGCTCGCCCGCCCGCCACGATGCGGTCATCGCCACCAAGATCAATCGGGAGGACGCCGCACCTTCCGACGTGCGCGCCTCCTGCGAGCATTCCCTCCAGCGGCTGGGCGTGGAGACCATCGACCTGCTGCAGCTCCATTGGCCCAACCCCGATATCCCTGCCGAAGAGACCATCGGGGCGATGATGCAGCTTCGCGCCGAGGGCAAGATCCGCGCCGTCGGCGTGAGTAACTTCGGCGTCGGCTACCTGGCCGACCTGCCCGAGGGCGTGGTGGCGACCAACCAGATCGCCTACAGCCTCCTGTGGCGCGTGCCCGAGCGGGAGGTCATTCCTGCCTGCCGCCGGCGGGGCATCAGCATCCTGTGCTACAGCCCCATCTGCCAGGGGCTGCTGGCCGGCAAGTTCGATTCGCCCGACGCCGTCCCCGACGGCCGGGCGCGGACGAGACTGTTCAGCAAGGACCGTCCCGAAGCCCGCCACCATGAGGCGGGCTGCGAGGCTGAAACGTTCGAGGCCATCGCGAAGATCCGCGGCATCTGCGAGGACATCCGCCAGCCGATGAGCCGTGTTGCCCTGGCGTGGCTGATTGCCCGGGAGGGCGTAACCGCCGCGATCGCCGGGGGACGCAACCCCGACCAGGCTCGCGACAACGCCGCCGCAGGCGACCTGGAGCTGCCGCCCGAAGTCATCGAAGCGCTGGAAGCCGCCGGCCGTTCGGTTCTGGACGCCCTGGACGACAACTGCGACATGTGGCAGACCGACTCGCGCATGGGCTGAATGCGAAGTCCGGAAGCCAATTGCCGCGGACGTTCCCCGACACTTCTGCCCCAGGCGGTGCGACCCCGTGAAGCGCCGCCCCTGCCCCCATGGCGCCTCACAGATTCGCGGTGTTCGCGTCCGGCCCGACGGGGATCTCCCTCCGGTCGCCTTCCAGCGACTCGGGCACCGAGCGACCCTCTTCGTAGGCGAACGCCTGGGGCCCGGCGGCCGTCAGGAGTGTGTTGACGATTGTTTCGGGTGACTGCATGGTTCCTCGCTTTGCGACGCTACCGGTCGCCGTAGGACAGCTCGATCATCTGGTGTCCCTCCATGCGCGGCACGGAGATCTCCACCCGCCCGTCGGCAACGGCGATCCCCAGCGGTTCGTCCTGTGGCACCAGCCGGGCGGTTCGCAGCGGCTTCTCGGCCGCGACGGACAGGTGCAGATCGTGCAGCGGGATCGCGTCTTCCACCACGTCGAAAGCGCGCCCGCGGCGTTCGGGGATGTAGTGCAGCAGGTGCAGCACCCACCGTTTGTGTTCGGGCTGCTCGTTGAGGGAGACGATAAGGCTGCTGGGCCCGTCGTGGCGGACCAGCGGGTCGGGCATCAGCCGGTTGATCGCGTTGCGGAGCAACTGCTTGCACCAGCGCGGGGCGTTCTCGGCATATTGGCTGAAGATCGGGTGGGCGAAGTAGAGGGTTCGCCCGGTCATGACGGCCCCGGGGTAGCCGATCTCGCCGGAGGATGGCGTGTGGCGGTGCGAGCAGAAGTGCTCCCACGTGCGATTGAAGTAGGGAACCGCCACGTCGGCAGCGGGCGTGGCGCCCGGACCGGACGAGACTTCCATACCCCGCAGGTACATGGCATGCTCGGTCCGCGGCAGGTCATGAGCCAATGCGGAACGCGGAATGATGAAGTCCGGGCAATACGGGGCTTCGCCCACCGAATGTACGCCCATCGCCTCCAGGGGCTCCTGCCCGTTCTCCAGCGCCAAGCCCGAATGGTAACTGGCGATCACCAGTCCCCCGTAGGCCACGTAGGCATCCAGCCGTTCGGCGACGCCCGGCGACAGGCCGATCTCGTCGGGGAGGATCACCATGCGGTAGTCGCGGAAGTCGGCGTGCCCGTCGATAAGGTCGAACTGGTGACCGAGTTCCTGGAGCATCCGCACCGCCCCCATCAGCCAGGGCTGGAGGTCCTTGAAGGTTCCCGAGGCGAAGTCTTCGCCGGTAAGCACGGCGATGTCGGTCAGGGCGTGGGCGTCCCGGCACCAGGGCTCCCTCGCCTCCACCTGGCGGAAGACGCTGCCGATCAACTCGTAGGTGTGCTTGCAGATCTTCCCGGTGGGGTGCAATTGGTCGCCCACCGAGCAGCGTGCGTTCAG
>JBKHHV010000267.1:0-5344 GCA_046539005.1 Phycisphaerae bacterium | reverse complement strand
GCCCTCGTCTTCGTCGCGGAAGTGCTCCAGCAGCGTGTCGGCCAATTGGGTCGCCGGGGTGAGCCATTCCTCCTCTCCCTCGGCGGCGTGCAGCGCCAGCAGTCCCCGGGCGAGGAAGGCATGGTCGTCCAGGAACCCGCGGATGTCGCTCTTGCCGTTGCGGTAGGCCCGCAGCACCCGCCCGGGCTCCTCGGTAAGCCGGTTGAGCACGAAACGGGCGGCCTCGCGCGCGGCACCCACGTAGTCGGGCCGATCCAGCGCCGCCCCGGCCCGGGCCAGGGCCGAGATCATCAGCCCGTTCCAGGCGGTCAGTACCTTGTCGTCCTGGGCCGGTCGCGGTCTTGTGTTGCGGTGTTCCAGCAGTTTCTCGCGCATCTGCTGGAGCTGGTTGTGGATCTGCTCGGGCGTGGAGGCCTGCTCGCGGGCGAGTATTTCGTCGGAGACCTCGCGGTGCAGCACGTTGAGCCCGGTCTGCTCGCCGGTGGCTTCCTCGCGGAAGTTGCCTTCCTGCCGCACGCCGTAGGCCCGGCACCACAGCTCGCCCTGGGTGGGCCCCAGCACGTCGATGATCTCCTCCATGCTCCAGGTGTAGAAGCGTCCCTCGCCCTGCTCGGTATCGGCGTCCAGGGCGCATCGGAAGGCACCGGCCGGGTCGGGCATCTCGGTGAGGACCCAGTCGCAGACATCCTGGGCGACGCGGGCGTAGCGGGGATTGCCGGCTCGGACTGCCGCCGCGGCGTACACTTCGGCCAGGCGTGCATTGTCGTACAGCATCTTCTCAAAGTGCGGCAGGTGCCATTGGGCGTCGGTGGAATAGCGGTGGAAGCCGCCGGCGAGGTGGTCGTGCATGCCCCCGTCGGCCATTGCGTCGAGGGTGCGGGTGACCATGGTCATCGGCCCGTCGTCGTCGTGGAAGGCGGCGTGTCGCATCAGCAGTTCCAGCGCCCCGGAGGGCGGGAACTTGGGGGCGTTTCCGAACCCGCCGTGCTTGTCGTCAAAAGCGGCGACCATCGCCTCCACCGCCCGGGGCAGCAGCGAGTCGTCCGGCGGAGGTGCCTCGATGGAGGTCAGGTGTTCGGCCCCGGCGTACTGCCTGAGCCGCTGGGTAATGTGCGTGGCGGCGGCGGTGACCTCTTCGCGCCGGTCCGACCACATGCGTGCGGTCTTGTCCAGCAGCGTCAGAAAGCCCGGCCGACCGGCTACGTCGTCCCGTGGGAAGAACGTCCCCGCCAGCCAGGGCTCGCCTTCCGGCGTCAACCAGACGGAATTGGGCCAACCGCCTTGGCCGGACATCAGTTGCGTGGCAAGCATGTACAGGTGGTCCACGTCGGGGCGTTGCTCGCGGTCCACCTTCACGGGGATGAAGCTCTTGTTGAGCTTCTCGGCGACCGCGTCGCTCTCGAACGACTCATGGGCCATCACGTGGCACCAGTGACAGGAGGCATAGCCGGCCGAGAGGAAGATCGGTTTATCTTCCTTCCTCGCCCGGCGGAACGCCTCCTCGCCCCAGGGCATCCACCGCACAGGGTTGTGGGCGTGCTGCAGAAGGTAGGGGCTCAGTTCGTGGATCAGATCGTTGGCAGATGTCGATGGACTCATGGCGTTTCTCCTCGTGCCATTGTATGACCGGCATTTCGGCCGCTGCGCGATTGGGACCGGATTGCCCGAACCGGATCGTCCGGGACGCGTCGTACTGAAGGCGGCCTCGCTGTGCGCACAGCCGCCTGTGATGGCGGTCTTCGAGCTGGGCAAGCAGACCGAGGCCCTGGAGACGCTGCGAACCGCCGAGACGATCGACGAGGCAGCGATCGGCCGGGCCGTCACCCAGGGGGACCGGGCCGCGGAGGTGCTGAAGGACCCCGACGCCCTGGATACCCTCAACCAGAAGGGCCAAGCCGAGACCAAACGCCTCCTGCGTTCTGAGATACCTCCGCCTATGTGCTACGAACCCGGGCTGCCTGGCAGTCGGCCTCGCCGGAGGCGTTTGAGCGACGGCGGGCGTTGCGGACCAGGTTGGCCCAAAGCTCCACCGCCGCCGATGCACTGCGGAAGCTGCAGGCGGACGATCGAAAAACCTGACCCGGAGTGGCATCCGACAGGCCGTGCTTGAGAATGTGGGGCGGATCGATGAAAACAGGTTCGATGTTTCGTAAGTTGCCAACTACCGGAGAGATTCGTGACTGACCCCATCCCCACCCGCAAGCAGGATTCCTTCGTCTTCGAGGTGACCCAGCGGTGCAACCACGATTGCCCCCACTGCTACAACTGCTGGAAGAACCCCGTCGATTACCCGCGCGGCGAGCTGTCCACGCCCGAGACGCTGGCGATGCTGGACAAGCTGCTGGACGAAACCGACGCCACGCTGGTGTCGCTGTCGGGGGGCGAGCCGTTCCTGCGGGAGGATATCTTCGAGATCGTCGACCACCTCGACGCCCGCGGGGTGGGCGTGAACATGATCTGCAATGGTTCACTGGTAACCGAGGAGGCCATCGAACGCCTCGCCGGCAAGATCGGCGTGTGGGAGCTGCCGCTGCTGTCGGTGGAGCGGGCGATGCACGACGAACTGTCCGGCCGCGTAGGCGCCTTCGACGACGTGACCATGGCCATCGCCGACCTCAAGCTCGCCGGCGAACTGGTGGTGTGCGTGTTCGTGGCGACGCGGCGGAACCTGCCCCGCTGGCAGCAGACGGCCGAGCTTGCGATTGCTCTCGGTACCGACGGGATCATGTTCAACCGGTTCAACCCCGGCGGGGAGGGGGCCCGGCACGTGGAAGAGCTTCAGCCCACCCCCCAGGAGCTTCGCGACGCGATGGCGATTGCCGACCGCATGAGCGCCGAGTACGAGATCGGAATCAGTTGCTCCATCGCCATGCCGCCGTGCCTGTTCGACCACGAGGCCTACGAGAATCTGTCGTTCGGTTTCTGCGCGGCCGGGACCGAGCGGGCCTACTACACGCTGGACCCGCTGGGCAACATTCGCCCCTGCAATCACAGCCCGACGATCCTGGGCAACATCCGGGAGGCCTCGTTCGCCGAGATCGCCGAATCCGCCGCGATGCGGCAATTCATGGCGGCGGTTCCGGAGATATGCGGCGGGTGCCGCCTGGAGAAGACCTGCCAGGGCGGGTGCAAGGCGGCCGCGGAGGCCTGCTTCGGCCGACCGGATGTCGCCGACCCGTTCCTGCGGGCCAATGCCGACCGCCTGAAGAAGCTGTCGTAGAGCCCATGACGGCCGGGTTCGGCGGTCAATACGGCGGGTTGACGTTCTGGTCGGTGGTGCGTTCGTCATCGGTGCCGATCTCTCGCCGCAGGTCGCCCACCTCGCGTTGCAGCAGCAGCACCTTGCGGTTGAGCTCTTCGACGGTCGAGTTGACCTTCTCCATCGAGTCTTCCAGGAAAGAAACCTTCTCCTGCAGTTTGACCTGGGCATCGTCCATGTGGCTTTCCCTTTCCGTTTCAAAAGGCTTACGTCGGTATCATTGTACACGTGCCGACCGGCACGCACACGGCTGCGGCGCTTGAGACCGCCGGGCGTTTTTCGTATTCTCTGCACGCAAATGACCTTCGAGGTGCCCATGGACGACGTGACGATCATCTCCCACAGCGACCTCACCCGACCCCCGGTCGAGTGCGAAATTGCCACTCTCGCCCGACGGGACGCACTGGCGCCCGGGCTGGCGTCCCGCTGCCGCGAGCTGAGGGGCGAGGAAATCGACACCCTCACCGCCGCCGGCAACCGCTGCGCCGACTGGTCGCGGGTGCGGGTGTGCGATCCGTTCGATGCTTCGCTGGTGGGACGATGTACTTTCGTGGGCGACGTGCGCATCGGCTCGCTCGAAGCGGCCGGGCTTGTGCACGACGGGGTCTCGGTGGAGACCGGCCTGGTCGACTCGACGCTGGCGTTCTGCGACCTCGGCGATCAGTGCAGCCTGCTGCGGGTGTCGGTGGCGAATGCCTCGCTGGGCTCGCGCCTGATCCTGCGGGACCTGACGCAACTGGACACCGCCCTCCCGGCGACCTTCGGCAGCGGCGAGGCGGCCGCGATCTCCGTCATCAACGAAGCCGGGGGGCGAGCGGTCGTGCCCTTTGCGGGGATGCTGCCGGCCGACGCCTGCCTGCAGGCAACCTGCCGTCACGATGAACCATTGCAGCAGAAACTGCGGACCCTTGCCGCCGAGGCGGATGCCGGGCTTCCCCCCGTCAGCCGCGTGGATGACGGATGCGTGGTGCTGGGGGCGGGGCGGCTGCGGAACGTTCGGCTGGGCGAGGGGTGCGTGGTTCGCGGAGCGGCCGCGGTGCAGGACGTGACCGCCCGGACGGCGCCCGATGCCCGGGTGATGCTGGGTGAGCGGGTCACGCTGGAAAGTGCGGTGCTGCACCCCGGCGTCCGCGTGCAGGACGGCTGTACCGCCCGGCGGGTGGTGCTGGGGGAGAGCGTGACACTCAAGCTGGGGGCGAGGGTGGTCGACAGCATCGTCGGCGACAACAGCACGATCTCCTGCTGCGAGGTGCTCTGCAGCCTGCTGCTGGGTTCCCACGAGCAGCACCACAACAACTCGTTCCTCATCGCGGTGAAGATCGACGGGCAGAGCAACGTGGCGGCCGGCGCGACGATCGGCTCCAACCACAACTCCCGGGCGGCCGACGGGGAAATCCACGCCGGACGGGGCTTCTGGCCGGGGCTGTGCACCAGCCTCAAGCACAACTCGCGGTTCGCCTCCTACACGCTGATCGCCAAGGGTTCCTACCCGGCCGAACTCAACGTGCCGCTGCCTTTCTCGCTGGTCAGCAACGACCCGGCCAACGGGCACCTGGTGATCATGCCGGCCTTCTGGTGGCTGCACAACATGTACGCCCTGGCGCGCAACCGCGAGAAGCTCCGTCGGCGCGACCGGCGCGTGGTCGCTGCCCAGGCGGTGGAGTTCGACCCGCTTGCGCCCGACACCGCCGAGGAGATGCTCCACGCCATGGACCTGCTGGCCGAGTGGGCGGGCAAGGCGTATCTCGGTCGATCCGGCAAGCCCTGCAGTGACGTCGACCGCCAGGAGATTCTCAAGGTCGGGCGGCAGATGTTCCTGGATATCGACACCGACGTCTCGGCGGCCGAGGTCATCGGCGAGCAGGTGGAGAATTCCCGGCGGCCGGTGATGATCGTCAAGCCCCACCGCGGGTGGCACGCCTACCGCCAGATGCTGCACTACTACGCGGCCGGGGAATTGCTGCGGCACGTGGAGGCGAACCCCGAACGACCGATGCAGGAGATGTTCGCGTCGCTGGAGGGTCCGCGGGTCAGCCGGTGGACGAACCTTGGGGGGCAGCTCCTGCCGGCCGAGCAGGTCGACGC
>JBKHHV010000266.1:0-5350 GCA_046539005.1 Phycisphaerae bacterium | reverse complement strand
GATGCATGCTATACGAGGCCCCGCCGGACCGCCAGCAACTTGCACCAGGTCGGGCATCGCGAAAGAAACAACGCCGCACGGCCGGGTCGGCCGCACAGCGCTGTCAGGAGGTCCAGACGAGCAGGACTTTACCGGCCGCCAAAGGCCGGAAGGAGAAACGTATCGGTCTTGTCGCGGGGACGTTCGATACCGGTGTACTGCTGCACGCCCTCGACGAGATAAATGTTGTCGTTGCCCACGCCCACGTACGGCTCGACCGACCACTTCACGTGCCCGTCCAGGAAGAGAACGTTCTGCCCGCGGCTGTCGTGGTTGCGGCTGACGGGGCGCTCGACCCGGTCGGGGTGGAACAGTCCGTTCTCGAACAGCGGGGTGTCGTCGGCGAGGATCGCCATCTCCGAAGCGTGCGACTGCACGTCAGGATCGTTGCGGGAGATCGCGTTTCCACCCACCGAGTGCTGGTAGGAGTAGCTGATGTACTTGCTGTCCGGGAAGTCGGTCTGTCCGGCCTGGACCACGAATGACGAGCCCCCCACCGCCGGGCACTGGAACCACACCGGCGAGGCGTACTCCTGCTGGATGAGCTTGAACAGGCTCCGGGACGGGCTGGCGTACGGTTGATCCTTGGTCGGCAGCCACCGGGGGGTGGAACTCTCGGTAAACGGCAGCACGTCGCCGAAACTGGCGGCGTAGGTGCCCAGGGCGTGTCCGATCTGCCCGGCCTGGGCGGCACACTCGCCCCGCAACGACCGCTGACGCGCCTGGCGGAGCGAAGGAACGAAAACCGCCACCAGCACCAGTGCCACCGCCGCCACCGCCGAAAGCTCGCGCAGCGAGAACGTCGGCCGAAATACCTTCCGGCGGGTCAGTTCTTCGCGTTCGATCAACTGGCGGGTGCGGTTCGCGGCGCCGATCCGCTGGAGAGTGCGGTCCACCAGGTCCTCCGGCGGCTCCAGTTCCGGGGCCAGCGCCATCGCGCCGAATGTTTTGCGGATGTCGGCGTGGAGTGCGGCGAATTGCGGGTCCTCCTCAATCCGCCGCTGGATCGATTCGGGCTCTTCGGCCTCGCCCAGAACGTAATCGATCAGGAGTTGCTCGTCGTGGTTGCGATTCTCATTCATGATCGGGCCCTTCCGCCATGGCCTTCCACTTTTGGGCGAAATGTTTGACCGCCGCGTGAAGCCGGGATTTTACGGTCCCAAGCGGGATTCCCAGGATTTCGGCGGCCTTTTTGTACGGAAGTTCGTGGAAGTAACACAGTACCAATACGGTCCGGATGTTCTCCGGCATCTCGTTAACCACGGCTTGTACGTTGGCCCTCATTTCGGAGTTCGAAAGGAATTCGTCCGGTTCGGGGATATTTCCTGGCATCAGGTCGGCGAAGGTCCCGCCGCCCTCTTCCCCGCCGATGGTGGCGTCCAGGGGGGCGGCGCTGCGGCGCGAGCGCGACCGCATGGCGTCGCGGGCCTTGTTGGCGGCGATGGTGAAAAGCCAGGGCTTGAAGCGGCGGGACATGTCGAACCCCCCGGCCGAGTTGTGCACCTGCAGGAACGCCTCCTGGAAGACGTCCTCGGCCAGGGCCCGGTCGCCGGTGAACTTCGCCAGGAAGTTGTACAGCGGGCGGCGGTAGCGCTTGACCAGCGCGGTGAACGCCTCCGGGTCGCCGTCGAGGTGCCGCTGGAGCAACTGGGCGTCCGTGACCTGGCGGATTGGGTCGGTGGTGTTGGTCAACTAGTTCCTTTCGGTGCGTGTATTTCCGACAGTCCGGCTCCGCAGGCATGATAGACGTCCCCCCGCCCGCCGGTCAATGACGGACAGAACAGTCGCAAGGAGAGAACAGAGCAGGAGAGAGGAAAGGCAGCCGGAGCCGGCAGTTCCCCTTTCGCCCAGGAGACGCCCGCGCCACCCGGAAGCCCGGTGCCCGGTGGCTGATGGATGCTGCCATCGGTGCCGTTCTTGCTTTGCGGGCGGTCGGTTCGTATGCTGAACGGCGCGGGTCGCCACGGCGAACCCGCTTGTCGCTGGTGTTACAGTCCCTTCGCGCCTGGCAAGGACGATACCTGTATGAGACGAGGAATCCTCGCAACGGTGGACGAGCTGAAGGCCTTGGCCGACAACATCGACCGCAGGCCCTTCGATGTCATCTACGATACGCTCCGCAAGCGGTGCTCGCTGATCCTGGAAGCCCAGCCGATCACCGAGACCCACTGGCGGTCGATGTGGCAGAGCGGGGCATGGTTGGCGGCCACCCAGGCCGCCCGCACCGCCCAGGGACGCATGCTCGACCTGCTGATCGCCCATCGCATCGAACGCAACGACGCCTACCGCAGCCGTGCGGTGGAAGAACTCAAGAACGTCATCCACTGGAGCACCTGGGTGGACCCCTCCCACCCGCGCGTCGCCGCCGACCTCTGCACCGCCGAGGCGGCCGTGGCGGTCGTGCTGGCGCTGGACTGGCTGTGGGACGACCTGGACAGCGACACCCGCGAGGCGGCCCTGGCCTCCGTACGCACCAAGGCCATTGCCCCCTACCTCCAGGCCGTCCGAGAGGGAGCCTGGTGGTACGGCTGCTACCACAGTTGGAACGCCGTGGTCAACGGAGGGATGGCGCTGGTCGCCGCGGCGATGAACGACCAGGACCCCGACGCCGCCGAAGCCCTGCCCCTGGCGAAGGCGGGGCTGAGCCACTTCTTCGACGGGCTTGGGCCCGAGGGAGGATGGGACGAAGGCACCGGCTTCTGGGGCTTCGCCATGCGATATGTCCTCCTGGCGGCCGAGGCGCTCAGGAGACTCGACGACGACCAGACCCTCCTGCACCAGCGCGGCATGGAGCAGACCGGGCTGTTCGGCGTGTACTTCACCCCCAACGGACAGGCCGCCAGCTTCGGCGAGAAGCCCGTGGTTCCGCTGTACGGCACGCTGTACCTGCTCGCCGAGCATTACGACTGCCCGCAGGTGCTCTGGTGGCTGGACACCTACGCCTTCCACAACGACGTCGGCACGTCGGGCTACTCGGCGGCCGGTCTGGCGTTGCTGTTCCGCCCGGACGACGCCCCGCTGGTGAAGGAGCCCGAACTGGAGAACGTGCAGGTCTTCCATGCCATCGGATGGGGCGCCATGGCCGACCATTGGCCCCGGCCGACCGTGTATGTCGCGGCCAAAACCGGCGACCTGTCGGCCAATCACAGCCAGCGCGACATGAACTCGATCCAACTCCACGTGGGCGGCGAACCGCTGCTGGTAGACCTGGGTGGGGGCAACAGCCACTACGCCGAAACCGGTGAGGACCTCGAACTCGTGCAGGCCCGCTCGCACAACACGCTGACCGTCGCCGAGGCCGACCACCAGATCGACGCCCAGGGACGGATCATCGACGAGGGACAGGACACCCACTACCGCTGGCTGGCGTGCGATGCCGGGGAAGCCCTGGGCGAGGGTGTGAGCTTCGTGCGGCACGCGGTGATCGTGACCGATCCCCGAACCGGTGACGGCCGAGCGCTGCTGACACTCGACCGCGTGCAACTGGTGATGCCCGAGAAGGTGGAGATGTTCTGGCACGCCGGCGGCCCCATCACGGCCGATGGCGACGGTCTCTGTGGGGCGATATCCGGCCGACGCAGCCGCCTGAACTACCGGATCGCCGGGACGATGAATATCTCGGCGGAGATCGAGGAGAACCCCGTGGGCCGGGGCCGCACCGACCACGTAATCCACGCCACCGCCGGGGTGATGGGGCAGGCGTACCTGCTGAGCGTGTTCGCGCTGGACTCGCTGGACGGCGAAACCCGCGTAACCGAAACCCCGGAGGGCGTGGAAGTGCAGGCCGGTCCGTACGATCTGACGTTCCACCGCGACGGCCGACACCTGCGGCTGCAGCAGGTGAACATCGCCGGGGAGTGACCCCTGGCGCGGAGGGGTTTGCCGTCGGGCATGGCGTGCGGGACTGTGTTCGGGCGGCGTATCTTGTGCGCGGCGCCCGGGCGAAAGTGGCGCCAGAGCGGATTGTTAAGCCCCTCTTAAATCGGTCGCGGGAGGCGATCCGGCGGCGTTGGGGGCTTGAAACTACATTCGCCAACCCGTATATTGTGGCTGCGATGGAGCGGGAGCCCCGTCGGTTGGGGCTGCGACTCCACGCAGGAGGCGTCCGGTCGATGATTGTCGCAGACCATTCCGCCCTCGACAGCCACGTGCTTGTACTCAACAAGCACTACACTGCCCTTCGTGTCGTCTCGGCCCGCCGTGCGTTCGTGATGCTCTTCAAGCGGATCGCCGAGATCGTCTCGGTCGAGGACGACAGCTACTGCTCCTACGATTTCGACTCGTGGCGCGAGGTCAGCGAGTACCGCGCCAAGTACGAGCGGGAGCATCACGACTGGGTCGCGTGCGTGCGGTTCGAACTGGCGGTGCCCAAGGTGATTCGCCTGCTGACCTACGACCACCGGCCCCGTCGGCCGGTGCGGTTCAACCGGCGGAACATCTTCGCCCGCGACCGCAACCGCTGCCAGTACTGCGGCAAGAAGTTCCCCACCTCCGAACTCAGTCTCGACCACGTGGTCCCCAAAAGCCAGCAGGGCCCGACCAACTGGACAAACATCGTCTGCTGCTGCGTGAAGTGCAACGTGAAGAAGGGCGGCCGAACTCCCAAGGAGGCGCACATGAGGCTCATCACCGAGCCGGCCGAGCCGAAACGGCCACCGGTAATCACGCTGCGCCTCAGCAACAAGAAGTACGCCTCGTGGAAACAGTTCCTCGACGACGCCTACTGGAGCGTGGAACTGAAGGACTAGCTTCCGGGCGCTTGGCGGATGCCATGCTCCTCCCTCCTGTCGGGGGCCCTGCTTCCCCGCGAAGCAGAGAAGCATGCGTTTCGCCATCGTGGAACGTTTCGGTGGAGCGGTGCAGCTTTGCTGCCCGCCACAGAGCCTTTGCAAGCACTTCGGGATGGCGGGCAAGGAGTTCGCCCCCCCATCGCCTGCTTCGCAGGCACTTCCCCCAAAGTGGGGGAAGGGTATTCCGGCGGGCAGGCAAGCTGCCCGCCCTACCGTGGCTGGGTGGGGATTCGGGCCTCATTCCTCGAACACCTCCTTGAGCACGTGGTCGATGCGATCCCAGTGGGTGCCGCGCCAAAGCAGTTTGTCGCAGCGGCTGCATCGCCAGAACCGCTCGCAGCGGCGGAACGCCAGCGGCGGGGCCTCGTCGGCCGCGTCGTGCCGGGGCACTTCCACCAGTGCGCCCCCGCAACTCATGCACCGCCCGGGCCGACGGGACAGGTCCAGTTCCTCGGCGACGAACGCCAACTGCTCCAGCCGTGAGAGCTGTTGCGGCACGTAGAGCGCCGCCACCACTCCGT
>JBKHHV010000030.1:0-18771 GCA_046539005.1 Phycisphaerae bacterium | reverse complement strand
AATGCCCCCCTTCGATGTTGGCGAGTTCAGCCAACTCAGTGGCTGTCACTGTCTTGTTCGGTGCAGAATACTGAAAGCGCAGCAACAGCAGTTCATGCTCGCTCGGCTTGCTCGCCTCTAAGGCATGCACATACTGCCGAACGGTCGGCTTGTTCCTTAACCGGTATACATGCTTGACTTCAGGATGTGGTGCAATCCGCGTCGTGGGCTGCGGCATAACGCCTCCCATGTCGTTCGTCAATCCAGTCGCCTCCCCGGCGAGTTCGAACCGCACAATTCTGAGGACGATTGTAAACCCCGGCTGCGCAAGAAGAAAGCCTTCCGTTTTCCGTGGAAGGCTTTCAGTCCAGTCAAGTCGGGGCGACTGGATTTGAACCAGCGGCCTCTGCGTCCCGAACACAGCGCTCTGCCAAGCTGAGCTACGCCCCGTGGTGTCTGTTCGCATCGGCAATCCCCGCCGCGGCGAAGACAAAATAGTTTACCCCAACGGCCTGTCAGGTCAAGCCCCCGAAGTCAAATTCTCCTCCCTCACCGGCTTGGGCGGAAGTTCAGGGCCTCTCTTGCCGGGACGGGCGACTATTGGCGCAGGGGTCGGCCCCGGCGTATCCTGTACAGGCCCGGCGGGGCATCGGAAAGGCGGCTCCATGAGCAGACGCAATCAGACCGACCATATCAGGCTGTTGTGCAGCGTGGGCGACCTCGCTGCGCGCCTCGCCGGATCGCCCGATATCCATGGGTTCCTCAACCAGATCGTCCAGATGGTCGGCGATACACTCGAATCCAGCGTCTGCTCCATCTACGTCTACGACCAGGGACGCGAGAAACTCATCCTCCGGGCGACCCGCGGGCTCAACCCCGAAACCGTCGACAATCTCGCACTCGACCTCGGCGAAGGTCTCGCCGGGCTCGCCCTCAAGGAACTTCGCCCGGTGCGGGAAGACCACGCCAGCGCCAACCCCCACTACAGGCCCGTCCCCGGCAGCCGCGAGGAACTCTACGACAGCTACCTCGCCGTGCCCGTCCGCAAAGGCATCGAGAAGATCGGCGTGCTCGTGGTCCAGCGGGAAAAGGCCCGCCCCTTCGACGAGGAAGATACCCGGGCCATGCAGGCCATCGCCGCCCAGATCGCCTCCGCGATCGAGAATGCCCGCATCCTGCTGCGCCTCCAGTCGGCCCCGGAAGAGGCCGAACAGGTCACCGCCCCCGACGGCACCCACGAAGCACTCACGCTGGTCCGCGGAGCGGTGGCGTCCGGCGGGTTCGCCTACGGGCCGGTCATGGTCCAGGACGTCAGCCGTCGCCGGCGGGCGTACGTCCGCAGCGGCCGACCGGACGTGACGCTGGAAGACTTCCAGGACGCGCTGGTCAAGACCGGCCAGCAGCTCCAGGAACTCCAGCGGCGCATCGGCGAACGCCTGCCCGAGATGGCCTCGCTGATCTTCGACGCCCACCTGATGATGCTCAAGGACCCCAACTTCGTCGGGGAGATGACCGAGGCGATCCGCGAGGGGGAGAACCCCATCGAAGCGGTCGGCCGCGTGGGATACCAGTATGTCGAGATGTTCGAGGACAGCCGCGAGGCCTACGTGCGGGAAAAGGCCCAGGACGTCGCGGACCTGCTGCGGCGGCTGGTGGCGAACCTGACCGGCGAATCCGAGGAGGTCGCCCAGGCCGGCGGGGCGGTGGTGCTGGCCCGCGACCTGTACCCCTCGGACATGCTCAAGCTCGCCCTGGAAGGGGCCCAGGGCGTGGTGCTGGTCAGCGGCGGGGTGACTTCGCACGTGTCCATCCTCGCACGGTCGTTGCAGCTTCCGATGATCATCGTCGAAGACGAACGCCTGCTGTCGCTGCCGAGCGGTACGCAGGTGCTTCTGAACACCGAGGCCGGGAGCATTTACGTCAACCCCGCCGGGGAACTGGTCGAGCAGTTCCGCCAGCACGACCGGGCCGAGCAGGCCCTCCAGGCCGAGCGCAGAGGGGTGAAGCCCACCACCCACACCGCCGACGGCACGCGGGTCCGCCTGTTGGCGAACATCAATCTGCTGACCGAGCTTTCCCTCGCCCGTGACGTCAAGGCCGAGGGGGTCGGGCTCTACCGCAGCGAGTTCCCGTTCCTCGTCCGGGCCGGCATGCCCACCGAGGACGAGCAGCGGGAGATCTACCGGTTACTCATGGATGGCGCCGACGGCCGACCGGTTGCGTTCCGCACGCTGGACATCGGCGGCGACAAGCTGCTGGCGTACTACGACACCGTCGGCGAGGAGAACCCCACCATGGGGCTGCGGTCCATCCGTTTCTCCCTGCGCCACATGGAGCTTTTTGAGAAGCAGCTCCGGGCGGTGCTTCGCGCGGGGATCGGTGGCGATCTGCGAATCATGTTCCCCATGATCTCCTCGGTGGACGAGTTCGTCCTGTCGCGTGACGTGGTCTATCACTGCGTGCGGCAGTTGGAGCAGGAGGGCCTGGAGCACCACCGCGAGCCCAAGGTCGGGCTCATGGTGGAGGTTCCCTCGGCGGTGGCGATGATCGACGCCCTCTGCGAGGAGGCCGACTTCGTCTGCGTGGGCACCAACGACCTCACGCAGTTCCTCCTGGCGGTCGACCGCACCAACGAAAAAGTCGCCAATTACTTCTCCTCCCATCATCCGGCCGTGCTGCGGGCGCTGGAGCGCATCGCCACCAAAGCGGCCGAGGCGGGCGTGGAGGCGTCGGTTTGCGGGGAGTTGGCCCATGACGAGATGTTCCTGCCGTTCCTGTTGGGGGTGGGCTTCCCGGTCCTCAGCGTCGACCCGCAGTTCCTCCCGGCCCTTCAGCGGCAGATCGCCAGGCTGGACATGTCCCACTGTCGCAGCCAGGCGCAGGCGATGCTCGAACAGCGCACCGTGGAGGGCGTGGCCGGGCTTCTGGGTATCGACCCGCCGCGCCTGCGATTCGACGATAGGAACGTATGGAAAGAAGAGGCGTAGATCGTCGCGATCCAAGGGACGACTTGCCGAATTGCGGTCGCAAATGTTGGCGATTTGCGTTTGACAAGTCAGGAAATCCTTAATAAGATCATTTTTACCTGCCGGGGGAAGTGCATCCACTCGGCCAATCCGGGTCCTTCCCGGTGACAACGCAGGCTATCCCGCATTGGCGGGGGTCGATAGATCGGTCGAACAGTCCTTGGGCTCGACCGGCGGGCGGGTTTCGTGGTAGTGACCCGCCCGCTTCTCTTTTGCGCCGACCCGGGCCGGGAAACCCGCCTCTCTCAGATGCCCAGCACGGTCTTGAGCCCGCGCAGGGCGGAGACGAAGTCCTCGCGACCGCGGAGGCGCCGCAGGCGCTTGAGGATGTATCGCGGGCGGAGGAAGAACCGCCGGTGGGCCTTGCGGTAGTATTTCACCACCGTCTCGGCCGGGACGGTCGGCAGGTCCATGACCGGCATCGAGAGGTCGTACTTCCGCCAGTCGCGGGTTCGCAGGTGCCCGCCGGCCTCGGCGTGGGCGAACATCTCCGTGCCGGGGTAGGGGGTAGCGACGTTGAACAGTGCCAGGTCCGGGTCCAGTTCGAGCGCGAAGCGGATGGTCTCCCGCAGCGACTGCTCGGTCTCGCCGGGGTTTCCCAGCATGAAGGCCGCCCGCACCTCCAGCCCGAGCTTCTGCGTTGCCCGCACCACGTCGCGAACCTGCCCGACGTCCTGCGACTTGCGGATGCTCTCCAGCACGGCCCGGCTTCCGCTCTCCACCCCGTACATCACCTGGTGGCAGCCGACGGCCTTCATCCGCCCGAACAGGTTGGCGTCGAAGGTATCCACTCGGCTGAAGCAGCTCCAGGTCAGGTCCAGTTCCATCTGCTCCACGGCGTCGCAGAAGGCCCGCACCTCCCGCCGGACAGCGGTGAAGGTGTCGTCATAGAAGCACACCTCGCGGATGCCGTAGCGGTCCTGCAGCAGGGCGACTTCCTCGGCGACGGCCTGCCCGCTGCGGCAACGCAGCCGCTGGCCGAAGATGCGGTAGCAGAAGGTACACCGCCCCGGACAGCCTCGGGTGGCCAGGACGCTGACGGCCGGGAGGCGCCGAGCGGCCCCGGCGGCCGGTCGGTACAGGTGAACCGGCAGCAGGTCCCAGGCGGGCATGCCCAGCGAGTCGAGGTCGGCAATCAGCTCGCGGTCTGGGTTGTGCACCACCTGTCCGCCGGCCCGGAAGCTAAGCCCGTCGATCGTCTCAGGCGGTCGGCCGTCGGCGAGTTCGACGAGGGTGCGCTCGCCTTCACCGCGCACCACGGCATCGACGGCTTCGCACGCCAGCACCTCCCCCGGCAGCACCGTGGGGTGCACCCCGCCGAACACGATGCGCGTGGCGGGCCACTGCCGGCGCAGCGTCGCGGCGATCTCCATCGCCGGGGCGATCAGGGGCGTGGTGGCGGTGAGCCCCAGCAGGTCGGGCGGTTGCTGCCGGGCAAGTGCGCGGGCGGCTTCGGCGGGCGAGAGTTGCTCGGCGTGGGCGTCGAGAATGGTGACCTGGTGTCCGGCCCGGCGCAGCGCGGCCGCCAGCCACGCCAGGCCCAACGGCGGCATGACGCTGGCGACCGTCCGCCAGATGTTCCGCGGGTTGTGCACGACCCACGGCGGATTGACCAGGACCACTCGCATCGAAGGCGACATCATAGCACACCGCGGCGATTCACGGTGGCCCAAGTGGGCGGTCTACAGTCCGCGGTAGACGCAGCGGGAGTTGTCCGACTCCCAGACCGTGATGGCCGAGAGTTGCGGCAGGTTGGGCTGCACGCGGTTCCAGAGGTATCGGGCGATGAGTTCGGAGGTGCAGTTGTCCAGCCCGGGCAGGTCGTTGAGCACCTTGTGGTCCAGTTCGTCGACGACGGGCCCAACGGCCTGCTTGATCTCGCCGAAGTCCATGACCCAGCCGGTCTGGGGGTCAACCTCGCCGGTAACGTGAATGTCCACGCGGTAGCTGTGCCCGTGCATGTTGCGACACTTGTGCCCGACGGGGATGTTGGGCAGGGCGTGGGCGGCTTCGAAACGGAATGTGCGGATCAGTTCGGCTTGCATTGCGTCCTTCCTGTTTCGGTTCCTGCTTCGCTCTTTACAGCAAGGCGTGCGTCAACCCGCCGGTTTGCGGGGAGCCGGGCGGTCAGACGCCGCGGTCCACGCCCGGCCAGATGACCTTGTGCAGTTGCAGCCCCAGGCGGACGTCGCGGGGCAGGTCGCTGTCGTCGAGCATCCACTTGGCCAACTCGCTGGGCGGGCAGCTTTCGTGCACCGGCGAGAAAGTGATCTTGTGGCGTTTGAGTAACGGCTGATCGCAGATGGTCCGGCGGGCGAAGTCGAAGTCTTCCCGTCGGGCGATGACGAACTTCACCTCGTCCCGCGTGGAGAGATACTCCAGGTTCTCCCAGCGGTTCTGGGCGGACATGCCCGAGGAGGGACACTTGACGTCGACGATCTTCACCACCCGCGGGTCCACGGGCGCCAGGCTCTGGGAGCCGTTGGTCTCCAGCAGCACCTCGTAGCCCTCGTCGCAGAGGCGGCGCAGCAGCTTGCGGGTGGCGGCCTGCACCAGCGGCTCGCCGCCGGTCACTTCCACCCGCGGGCAGTTCAGTTCCCCCACGCGGGCGACGATCTGGTCGATGCTCATGGTTCGGCCCTGGTCGCGGGCATACTCGGTGTCGCACCAGGTGCAGTTGAGGTTACAGCCGGTCAGGCGCACCAGCACGCAGGGCAGCCCCGCGCGGGTGCCCTCGCCCTGGATGCTGCGGAAGATCTCGTTGACCGTCAGTTCGTCACTCATGACGCCCATTGTATCCGACGGCGGCCGTGCCTACGATAGCGTTTTGCCCCGGCGATGTCCGGCAGGATACCGAAGATCGGCCCCACGGAGAGCAACCGCCCATGCGGCGATGCCTGCAACAACACATCTGGCTGGGGGTGGTTCTGGCGACGGCCGTTGCGCTGTCGGCGGCGCTGGTGGGGGTGGCTCTGTCCGCGACCAAGGGTACCTCGCTGCAGGCGCCCGACTCCTCCGATTACCTGCAACTCGCCCGGTCGCTCCGCGATACCGGCAGCCTCGATCCGCTGGGGACGTCGGTATTCCGAACACCGGGCTACCCGATACTGCTGGCGGGGGCCCGCTGGGCGGGCGATGCGCTGGGACGGGCCTCGGGGGGCGTGGCGCTGTTGCTGTTGGTGCAGCAGTCGCTGCTGGCGTGGGTGACGTATCGCCTGGGGCGGCAGTTCTTCCCTCGTGGTACCGCCACGGCCGCGGCGGCGCTGCTGGTGGTCAGCCCGGCGGTGTTGGCGTCTTCGGTCCGCGTCCTTTCCGACACGCCGTTTGCCATCCTGCTCACCGCCTCGTTGTGGTTGATGGTGCGGCACCTGCACACCGGGCGATGGAAGCACCTGCTGGCAGCTGCGGCACTGCTGGCGGCGGGCTGCTACGTTCGGCCGGTCGGGCTGGTGATGGCACTGCTGTACGTGGCGGTTCTGGTGGTGCGGCGCGGGCGTCTGGCCCGGACGGCCGCCTTTGTGGCGCTGCTGGTGACGCTGCTGGCGCCCTGGGTGGTTCGCAACGGGACCCGTGCGGGCTACTGGGGCTTCTCCAGCAACTTCCCGACGACGCTTTACGTTTACTCGGCCCCGCTGACGCTCGAAGCGGCCGAGGGGCTTCCTGCCTCCCAGGCACGGCACCAGGTAACCCGCAGGGCGTTGCAGCGGGCAGGGGCGCTGGCCGAGGATCCGACGCTGGGAGAATGGATCGCCGCCCAGCAGGCAACCGCCGCCGAGGTCATCGCCCAGTATCCGGGCACCTATGCGGCCATCCATCTGCGGGGCGCGCTGGCCTTCTGGCTGCCGGGCGGAACCGACGTGCTGGAGGTCGCCGGGGCCACCCGGGGCCAGCGGGGCACCCTGGCGGTGCTGCGCGAGGGCGGGCTGACGGCGGCGGTGAAGCACTACTTCGACGGGAACGCGGTGGCGGCCGTCGCGGCCGGGGGAACGGCGCTGCTTCACGGGTTGATCGTGCTGGGCGCAGTGGTCGCCGCGTGTGCCGGGCTGAGGCATCCGGGGCGCATCCCGGCCGGGGTGTGGCTGATGGCGGCGATGCTGCTGACGGCATTCCTGCTGGGCGGGCCGGTAACCACCCCCCGATTCCGCGTGCCGCTGCAGCCGGTTCTCTGCCTTGCCGCGGCGGCAGGCTGGGGGCACCTGTGGCGGTACTTCCGCCGGCGCCGGCTGGACGCTGCGGCAAGAAGTCGCTAGGATGCCCCCACCCCGAACCCGACGAGAGGAACGCATGCCCGACGTAACCGCAACCACCTGCCGTATCGGACTGAACTACACCCCCTCGCGCCATTGGTACTACTGCTGGAACGACTGGGACGCCCGCTCGATCGCCGCCGACCTGGGCGCGATTGCCGAACTCGGGGCCGACCACATCCGCCTGCAGCTTATCTGGCCGTATTTCCAGCCCAATCCCACCTATGTCTCGGAGGCCCACCTGGACCGCCTGGCCGAGCTGATGGACATTGCCGAGAACAACGGCCTGGACGTGCTGGTGGCGGTGCTGACCGGCTGGCTGAGCGGATACTTCTTCCTGCCCAGCCGCACGAAACGCCGCGATCCGTTCGTCCGCCGCGACGTGATCGAAAGCGAGAAGCAACTCTTCGCCCGGGTGATCGAGGCCGTGGGAGATCGGCCGAACTTCATGGGAATCGACGTGGGCAACGAGATCAACTGCCTGGACAACTCGCTGCCGCAGGAACTCGGCGACGCCTGGGGACGCGAGATGGCGCCGTACGTACGCGGGCTGATGAGCCGCGGCGTGCTGGTCAACGGGATCGATCACGGGCCCTGCGTGGGCGGGCTGGTGTTCAGCATGGAACACCTCGCCGGCGATTACGACGCCTTCTGCCTGCACACCTGGCCGAAGTTCACCGGCGCCCTGCACCGCGGGCCGCTGGACGCCCCGCCCTCGCTGAACCTGGCGGCGTTCTTCACACAACTGGCGAAGCTCTTCTGCCCGCAGGGTCGGCCGATCTGGATCCAGGAGTTCGGCGCCTGCGACACCTGGGGCACCCCCGACCAGCAGGCGGCCTTCATGACTGCGAGCATCGACCGCGGCGTGAGGGCCGGGGCGTCGGTCTTCACGTGGTGGTGCAGCCACGACAAGACCCGCGACCTGAAGTTCAAGGAGGACGAGTACCAGTATGGCCTTCTGACCCCGGACAACGAGCCCAAGCCGCTGGCCGAGACGTTCCGTCGACTCGCCGGGCAGTACCGCGGGAAACCGCTCTCCCCCGAGGGAGGCGACGTTGATGTTCGTATCCCCGTGTCCCGCAGCTTTCGGCCGGCGTATACCCAGACCGTCCCCAAGCAGGAACACGCCCTCCAGCAGACGCATTCGACCACCTGGCAACTCTACGATCGCTATCTCGCAGCCGTCGCCGACGGCAAACGTCCGCTGCTGGTATGGGAATGACGTTGCACCAGTCCTGAGCCGATCCCGCGTACGAACGAGGCGGGAGAGGCCAATCCCGGTGCCACGGGCGTATGCGTGCCCTGGTGCAGTATCGAACAGCGCTGAACGCCAAGGCGACCTGTAAGCATCTTCCCGGTGTTGCGGCCTGGTCGGCATTGACGCGGCTGTTACCGGGTTGTGTCCCGTGCCGCCGCGGTGGGGCGAGACAGCAACATGGTTGCCAAAGACATCCGTGGCACCGCGCTGAGGGCTATGTGCTGATGGCTTCTGTCCCGCCCCTCTGCCCGGCCGCGTATCCGCCGGGGGTGCTCTACTCTTCCAGTCGTCCGGTGAGGTCCATGGTTCTGGACCACTCCACGCCGTAGGTGCCCTTGTAGGTTCCGACGTTTCTGTTGTCGCCCTTCTTGAGCGTCGCTTCGAAGGTATACGTCGCGGCCGTGGTGGCTCCCTCGCCGACCAGGGGGGTGGTCCACTTGTCGGCGCGGTACCGCACGTCGATGGTCCCGCTGATCTTGCCGTCCTTGATGTTCAGCTTGCGGGGATAAACGACTGGGCGGGTCTTGGTGGTCTGGTCGGCCCAGGCGTCCATCTTCGGCACGAAAAGCAGCAGTCGCTTGCGGTTTTCCTTCACGTTGATGCTGGCGCCGTCCAGCAGCAGCACGTACTCACACGACGGTTGCCAGGCGGGCTGATGCTTCATGGTATGCACGTCGCCCTTGACCTCGATCGGCTCGGGCAGGCCCTTCTCGTGCAGGGTCACTGTGCCGGTGATCTTCCCGCTGTCGAGGACCCTGGCGTCCACGCTGTACCACTCGGCCTTCCGGGTGCGGGGCAGGTCGATGCCGAGCTTGCCGCGCAGCGTCTGACCGTCCCACTCGATCTTCGAGACGTCCACGTCGTGGAGGAAATCGCCCCCGCGAACGCCGCCGCGTGTAATGCTGCCTTTCTCGGTGTAGAGCGAGACGTGCAGGTCGCCGCGCGGGCCTGTCAACTCGCTGGGAATCGTCAGGTGCAGCGAAGGCGCCTCGCCCTTGGTGGGCTTGCGGAAATCGTAGCACACCAGCCCGTCCAGCGAGCGAAAGTACAGCCGTCCGTTGCGGTAGGGCTGGACGATCGGCGTGGTGTAGGCGGTAATCGCCACATGCGGAAACGCGCTGTCGCCGGTGAGCTGCTTTGGGTCGCGGCCGGCCGTCCACCACGAAGCGCGGATCGGGTCGCTGTGGGCGTCGTCGTGGACCATCAGGAGCTTGTCTTCCAGCAGGAGGGGGCGTGCGCCGCTGCGGGCACACCGGTAGGGGGTCTCGGTGTGAATCTTGCCGGTCTCGGCGTCGGCCACGATCAGCCGCTGGCTGGGGAAACCCTTGGGCAGCTTGTGAGGCCACAGGGGGATGTACGCCAGGCCGTCACGGATGCAGACCTTCTGCCGCGGCCCGGAGTCCTTGGGCCAGTTGTGTCGATACTCCGGCCGATCGGGCAGTTGCCAGAGTTGCCTGGGACCGTCGAGCCCCAAGCGGTACATCGCGAACAGGCCGTTGTCTTCCTCGCCCTTCTTCGTGCCGCCGTTGAGAATCACCAGGTCGCCGGTGACGCTCATGGTGCCCAGGAAAGGCCCGAGCTTGTCCCAGGTCCAGATGATGCTGCCGTCCTTGGGGTCGATCAGGCGGATCGTGCCCTCCCCGGTGTTGGCCAGCACGTAGGTGCGCCCCTTGTGCCGCCACAGCGTCGGCGTGGCGTAGCCGCTGATGACATTCTCCCGGGTGCTCCAGCGGTGCTTGCCGTCCTTCAACCCGTAGGCGTGCAGCCTTCCGCGCGGAACAATGACCACCCCCTCGGCGACGATCAGCGACGACCGGTCGGCCGAGTCCCAGCAGAGCTTTTCGGAGTCGATGTGTTCCTTGCGGATCTTCTCCAGGTGGGGGTCGGTGTGGGTTTCCCAGAGTTCCTTTCCGTCCTTGATCCGCGTGGCGTAGAGGATGCCCATCGAGCCGAGGTGAAACACCGTGCCCTCGTGACACGCCGGCGAAACGCCCCAATGGCTCCGTTTGTGCGAGAGGCGGTTAAGCCCCTTGCCCTTCTCCACCCGCTCCCACAGGAGCTTGCCGGTCTCGGCGTCGAGGCATACCAGGATGTCGTCGGCCGTCACCGAGAAAAACCAGTCCGGAAGCATCATGAGCTTCTCGCTGGAACCCATGGTCCGCCAGCCTTCGACCTTGGCGGGGGCTTTCCCGTTGGGCTTGTAGTAGCTGACGAAGACCTTCCCGTCGGCGATCACCGGGGAGGACGCCCCGCCCTGGAACGGTTTGAGCCCCAGTTTCCTGGCCTTGCCGACCATGCCGGGGTAGAGGCCTTTGCCGACGCTCATGTGTCGCTTGAACTTCCAGGCCTGGCGGATGGCGTTGAGGTCGTCGACCAGTTCCAGGCCCTTCTTCGGCGGGGTGCGGTCTCCGCATTCGATGTACATCGGCCAGGCGTCGTCGCCGGCGTGTTGCTGTGCCGCGGCCGGTTCGACCGACGCGGCGGTCAGCAGGGCGGCGAGAAGGGCGAAGGTGCTGAGTTGTTTCCGCATCATAGTGGCTCTCCTGGTTAAGACCGAAACTGCCGGGGGCGGGTTGCTGTGGGCTCGTCGAAACGAGCACCCGCTCCAGGTACCACCATACTGTCTGCAGCCGGGCATCAAAAGGGGATGGCAGCGTAACATTTTACGTTGCGAGGCTGGAGCGGACGGAGTGCGCGGCTGCCGAAGCGTTCAACCGGGGGAGGAAGGTCAGATGAAGCGCGGCGCCGGCGGCGTCGAGCAGCCCGGCACGGAGGTTGGCGGGCGGGGTGAGGCTACTGTTTCGGGCATCCCAGTGCCTTGCGGCAGGTGCGGACGAGCTGGTCGCGGACGAGGGCGATCGGCCCATCGGCCTTGAGGCCCGCTGCCCGGGCGTGCCCCCCGCCGCCCATCGACGCGGCAATCGTCGACACGTCCACCTCGCCACGGCTGCGCAGGCTCACCCGGATGCGCTCGGGCGTTTCCACCAGCATAACCGCCACCTCGACGGTTTCGATCCGCAGTGCCTCGTTGATGATGTTCTCGGTTTCGTCGCGGCTGGCCCCGGCGTGGGCGAAGTCGCCGGCCCGCAGCATCATCACCGCCAGGCGGGAGCGGCAGAAGAGTTCGAGGCTGTCGATCGCCAGCGCCATCAGGCGCAGCCGTTCCACGCGGTCCCGCTGGAAGAGCCGGTCGTACAGTTCGTCGGGCGACACGCCACGGTCGAACCAGTCGGCCACGGCCCGCAGCGTTCGGCCGTCGGTATTGGAGAACCGCAGCCAGCCGGTGTCGGTGAGCACGGCGGTGCTCAGGTGGGTGGCGGTGCGGGCGTCGATGTCCCAGCCGAGGCGCTGGATCAGTTCGCCCACCATCAGCCCGGCGGCGGCGGCGGTGGGGTCGACCCACTGCGCCTGTCCGATGTCGCCGCCGGCGGCGTGGTGGTCGACCACTACGACCTTCTCCCGGCTGTTGCGGAGCGTGTCGAGCACGGGGGCAAGCTGCTCGGGGGCCGAGGTGTCCAGCACGACGACCAGGTCGGCCTCCGTGGCCAGTTGGGCAAAGCGGTGCTCGTCGGCGGGGTCTTCGTCGGGGAACAGGAAGGCGTATTTGCGGGGGACGGTGCCCAGGACGGTGGGGGTTACGGTTTTCCCGGCCGACCGTCCGGCGCGGGCGAGGGCGAGCATGGAGCCCAGCCCGTCCCCGTCGGGGTTCACGTGGGTGCACAGCACAATCATGTCCGCCTCGCCGATCCGGCGGGCGACCTGGTCAAAGGCTGGGGTACTGGTCGTAGATTTCCCGTACACGCGCAACGTCCTTTGCGATCTGATCCTTGAGTATATCGGCGTTATCGAAGCGTTCCTGATCCCGAATCCGCTTGAGCAGGCTCAGCTTCATTCGCCGGTTGTAGAAATCGTCGGAGGCGTCCAGGAGGTACGCCTCCACCACACGTGGGGCCGGTCCCAGGGTGGGCTTGGTGCCGATGCTCACGGCCGCGGCGGAGCGCATTCCGTCGATCTCGGCCAGCCCGGCGTACACCCCGTCCAGCGGCATGACCTGTCCGACCGGGTCGATGTTGGCGGTGGGGAACTCCAGGATCCTGCCGTGCCCGGCGCCGGGAATCACACGCCCGTACAGCGCGAAGGGGCGGGCGAGGCAGCGGGCCGCCTCTTCCATGCGTCCGGTCTGCACCAGCAGGCGCACCAGGGTGCTGGAGACCCGCTGGGTCTTGCCGCGAATTTCCTTTTCCACCGGGTCGACCACACGGAGCACGTAGCCGCGCTGGGCCCCGGCTTCGCGCAGCAGGTCCACGTTGCCGCTGCGTCCGAGTCCGAAGAAGAAGTTGCGACCCTCCACGAGGTGCCGCGGCGAGAAGTACCGCATGATGATCTGGTCAATGAACTCCCCGGGCGCCATCGCCATCAGCATGGCGTCGGTGGTGGCGATGACGACGTGGTCGGCCCCAGCCTCCAGGAGCCAGTTGGCTTTCTCCTCCAGAGGGTCGATCCGTTGGGGGTCGTCGCCGGGGCGCAGCACCAGGTCGGGCGGGGGATCGAAGGTCAGCGCGACCACTTCGGCGCCCTTCGGTTCGGCGAGGTCCTTACAGGTATCGAGGATGCGACGGTGTCCCAGGTGAACCCCGTCGAAGTTCCCGATGGTCAACACACACCCGTGAAGCTCCGGCGGGGCGTACTCCAGCCTGTGAATTCGGTTCAGGTCCATCCCGTGGAATTCCACTCCGTAACAGAAAACGCCGCGCAACGGCGCCCCTCGCGAGCCTCCCGCGGGGCAGGGGGGCGGGCCGTCCGTCGTCGGCGAACCACTTACTCCATCTTCGCACGCACCAGCGGAACGGGATGATCGCCGGTGTCGATCAGGTCTATGGATACATCATAGGCCGCCCCCAGCACGTCTACACGCATCACTTCCGCCGGGGGCCCGTCGGCAAGCAGCTTTCCGTCGCGCATGACCGCGACCCGGTCGGCAAACCGCCCGGCGAGGTTGACGTCGTGACTGACGCAGACCACCGCCATTGGCCAATCGTGCGCGACCCGCTGCATCATCCGGTAGATGGTAAGCTGGTTGCGGATGTCCAGGTGGCTGGTGGGCTCGTCCAGCAGCATGACGGCCGGCTGCTGGGCCAGCGCCCGTGCCAGCATCACCCGCTGGGCTTCGCCGCCCGAAAGCTCATCCAGCGTGCGGTCCCAGAAATCCAGCGTGTTGGTCATCTTCATCGCTTCGCGGGCGACGGCGTGGTCTTTCTCGGCCGCGAACCCCAGCCCCGAGAGGTGGGCGAACCGTCCCGACAGCACGATCTCGCGGGAAGTGAAGGCGAACGTCGAGCCGGCGCTTTGCGACACGTACGCCATCTGCCGGGCGAGTTGCCGCGGCGAGTGTGACTTCAGCGGGCGCCCTTCCAGGGAGACCGACCCGGCCGAGGGTGTCAGCCGCCCCAGCAGGCAACGGAGCAGCGTGGTCTTGCCCGACCCGTTGGGCCCCAGCAGGCAGAGCATTCTGCCCGGCTCGGCCTCCAGCGAAACCCCGCGCAGGATCTCGCGGCCGGCATCGTAGCCGAAGTGCAGGTCCTTCGCTTCCAGGATGGGGGGCGTGTCGGTCACCATCCGGCCTCCGCGCCGCGTTTTCGCAGCAGGTAGATGAAAAACGGTCCGCCGCACAGCGACGTGACGATGCCGATGGGGACCGACGCGGCACCGATCCACGGCCCGGCGACCTGGCACAGCGCGTGGGCGGCCATCAGGAACATCGCCCCCACGAACGCGCCGGCGACCGTCAGCAGCCGATGGTCCGGACCCAGCAGCAGGCGGCAGATGTGCGGCACGATGAGCCCCACGAAGCCCACCGGCCCCGCCAGCGAGACGGCGGCGGCGGTCATGAGTCCCACCAGCACGAACGCTTCGACGCGGAGCCGTTGCACGCTCACCCCGGCCGATGCGGCTACGTCGTCGCCGAGCCCCAGCGTGTTCAGGGCATAGGCCCGCAGCAGCAGCAGCCCCGATGCCAGCAGCACGAACCCCCCGCCGACGCCCAGGCGGTTCAGCGAAAGCGAGTCGGGCACGTCGCCCATGCCCCAGCGGACGAACTCGGCGATGCGGAACGGGTCGACGTACAGATGAATGGTCAGCATGATCGCGCCGTTGAAGGCGTTCACGATCACCCCCGAGAGGATCAGCGTATAGGGGTCCAGTCGCCCGCGACGCTGGGCGATCAGGTACACCACCCCGCAGGTCACCACCGCCCCCACGAACGCCAGCACCGGCGTCGAGAGATACTCCGGCAGGTTATACCAGCCGGCCAGCGCCATCCCCAGCAGCACGCCCACCCCCGCTCCGGAGGAGATGCCCAGAATGTACGGTTCGGCCAGCGGGTTGCGCAGCAGTCCCTGCAGCGCCACGCCGCCCACCGCCAGGGCGGCTCCCACCACCGCGGCCGCGGCGAGTCGCACCAGGCGGGTCTGCCATATCTGGTTGGTCCACAGCGAGCCCTCGGCACCCAGCACGGGGTAGGGGCCCACCAGGCTGCACGCCAGGGCGACCGCGAGGGTAAGCCCCACCAGCATCACCCCCCACGCCAGAAGCCCGGCGCGGGTGGCGCTGCGACGGCTCGGCCGAGCGGTCCAGGGGTCGGTCACGGGGTTTCTCCCGACCAGGACCCGGGGTGGATCATCTTCGCCAACTTCTTCGCCAGCGTCGGCATCTTCAGGGTGGGGCGCATCCAGGCGTCGTCGGTAAGGATATGCACGCGATCGTTTCTCACAGCGGGGATGTCCTCCCACTGCATCCAGTACTTCCTCGCCGCTTCGGCGTCGGAGACCTGCACGAGCAGCACCTCCGGCTTTGCATTGACGATCTGTTCCAGCGTGGTGTTCCGCCAGGGCTTGCTGCCGGGGATGGCCTTGGCGGCGTTGGTGCCGCCGGCCTTCTCGATCAAATCGACCATGAACGATCCTGCCCCGTGGACGCTGGGGTGCTCGGTGCCCATCACCGCCAGCATGCGCGGCTTGGGCAGATGGGCCACGAGCCCCTCGACCAGTACCAGGTCCATGCCGAAGGCGGTCATCGCCTTGATTCCGACATCCGGCTTTCCCAACAGGTCGGCGATGCGGAAAGCCGCTTCGGGAATGTCCTCCAGGCGATCGAGCCGGAAGTGCGCCACCGTCACGCCCGGTTGGACTCGCCGCAGCAGCGTGAAGTCCTCCGGCTTCTGCTGGATGAGCACGATGTCCGGGTCGGCGGCGAGGATGGCCTCGGTGTTGACGCCGGTCAGATCACCCACGACGGGGCGTTTCTCGCCGGGCAGTTCGGGGCAGTAGGCCGTCACCCCCACCACATGCTCGTGGAGTCCCATCTGCAGCAGGATGTGCGTCAGAGCGGGCGAGTGTGAGACCACCCGCGGCCGGGGCGCATGAGGAAGGGGCTTCTCGCGGCTGCACCCGGGAAGGCACATCGCGAGGCAAACCCAGAAAAAGACGGTTCTTTTCATCGCCCGGCTCCGACCATAAGATTATGCAGGATTGGGTGATAGTACGCCCCGGCCGCGAAGGCTGTCAAGCCGACCCCCATCAGGAGGCGGAACATGAGCATCAGGGATCTCTGGAACAGCGTAGGACGCAAGCTCGGAACCGCCAAGGACGCCTGCGTGCGCTACATGCGCGAACAGACCGGAACGCCCTCGGAGCCCGAGCCGGCCGAGGGTCCGTCGGTGGTGCATCTGTCCGAGCAGACCGAGAACGCCACGCCGGACGCCTCGTCGACCGACGATCGGCCCCAAGGGGATTCGCCCCGGCAGGAGAAGCCCCCAGAGCCACAGCCCCGCCGGTCGCCGGACGGTGACGACCCCCCGACGCTTGCCCCGGCCGGGGAAGCCAAGGCGGCCGCCGAAGCCCGGGCCGAGGAGGCGAAGCTTGCCGAGGGTACGGGCGGCCAGACGCGTCGTCAGCCCCCGCCGGTTCCCGGGCAGGTGGTTCTGCCCGAGGGGATGGAGGAACTCGGCAAACTGCCCGGCGCGCTGGAGAAGCTCTCGGCCGTCCTGGAGCAGCAACGGCAGGTGCCCGACCGCATCAGCGAGGCGATTGCCCGCGCCACCAACAGCGGCGTGGACGAGGAGATGCTCGATACGCTGCGGGATCTGTCCAGCGAGAGCAAGCGGCAGACCGACGCGATGCACGCGGTGCTGGGCACGGTGGAATCGCTGGAGAAAAGCCAGCAGCAGTCCACCGCCACGCTGTCGAAGCTGAACGAGACCATCGAGAACGCCAACCGCGCCAACGCTTCGCTGACGGAGTTCATGGAGCAGGTTCGCGATCACCTCGCCGGGCAGAGCGACGACATGCGGGAGTTTATCGAGTCGCACTCGGCGAAGCTGCAGAAGATCGGCACCGCCATCGTGGCCCTGCTGGGTGTGCTGATCCTGGCGGTCGTTGCAGGGATGTTCGTGTGAGCAGCGATAAGCGATAAGCAGTAAGCAGAAACATAACAGAGGCCTTGGCTTCCGATGTCACGGGAACCAGGGCCTCTGTTGTGTCCTGTTTTCGCTTCTTTCAGCTAATCACTAATCGCTAATCGATTGTCAGAACTTCTCGACCTCTGCTTCCTGGGTCGTCTGGGTTTCCTGCGTTTCGTTCCAGTTCGGAAGCGAGGGCTTCTGGGCCATGGCGGGTCGGGTCATGCGGGCTCGTCCCTGGGGGCGGTAGTCTTCGGAGGCTTGGGCAGTCTGTTCGACCAGCCCCTGCAGTTCGTCCACTAGGTCGGTAAGCCGCCGGGCCTGTACGTTCAGTTCCTCGGCGTTGGCGGCGAGTTCCTCGGCCCCGCTGGCGTTGGCCTGGGTGACCGTGTCGATCTGGTTCATGCCCACGTTGACCTGCTGCATCTTGGCCGACTGCTCCTGCGTGGCGTCGTTTACTTCGCCCACCAGGCGCGACTGCTCATCGCTGGCGGTCGCCACCTCGCCGACCAGTTCGGCCATCTGCTTGACCCGCTTGGCAATGTCCTCGAAGACGCTGGAGACTTTCTGGCTGACCGACACGCCGCTCTGTGCGCTCTTCACCGAGCCTTCGATGGTTTCGCTGGTTTCGCGGGCGGCGCGGGCGCTGCGCCCGGCGAGGTTGCGGACCTCTTCGGCGACGACGGCGAAGCCCTTGCCGGCCTCTCCCGCGCGGGCGGCCTCGACGGCGGCGTTCAGCGCCAGCAGGTTCGTCTGGAAGGCGATCTCGTCGATCGTGGTCACGATGCGGGCGGTCTGCTCCGACGACTCGCGGATCTGCTCGATGGTGTGGGCCATCTCCTCCATCGAGTGCACGCCCTGCTGGGCGGAGGACTCGGTCTCTTCGGCGAGTCCCTTGGCCTGCGAGGCGGTGCGGGAGTTGTCGGTCACGGTCTTGTAGACCTGCTGGGTCCGGTCGGCGTTCTGCTCGATCATCATGCAGATCTGCTCGATACTGGCGGTGGTCTCCTCCAGGCTGGCGGCCTGTCGGCCGGCGTTCTCGGCCAGTTCCTGGCTCGCCGAGGAGACCAGGTCGGAGGTCGATCGGCTGTCGCCGGCGCTGTCCTGCAGCCCGGTAAGCACCGCCAGCAGACGCCGCCGCACCCCGCGGGTGACCACGATCCACGCGCCCACGCCGCCGGCCACGGCTACCACGCACAGACCCAGCACGACCGACTTGCTGAAGCCCAGCCGCCCGGTCATGGTCTGCTGCTCGTCGCTGCGGGCGGCAAGGAGTTCCTCGTGCGTCTCGCAGATGGTGTCCACGATGTCGGTCGCAGTGGTTTCCAGCCGGGCCACCGTTTCCGGCTGGGGCACGTCCGGGGTCGCCAGCAGCTTATCCAGGGCGGTCTGGAACTTCTCCACCTGGGCGACGATCTTGCCGGCGGGCTCTGCGTGGGGCGTGCCCTCCAGGGCCTGGCGGATCTCGTTTGCGGCGGTGGTCAGTTCGCGCCCGGTTTCGCGGGCGTAGCGGACATGCTCGGGGGAAGGCTTGGCGAGGAACTTCCACGCGGCCGCCCGGGCCTGCTGGGCGGAGACTTCCAGCTCGCCCATCTGTTCGGCTTTCCCGGTGGAACCGACGACGTGCCGGGACTGGCTGCCCAGCGAGTACAGCGACCCCACCGAAACGGCCGACGCTGCTGCCAACAACCCCAACACCACCCCGAACGCGGCCCCGATCCGCTTCCCGATTGTCATTGCACGCTTCATTCCGTACTCCGAGTTTCTGCTCTCGGGTCGATCACCGCGGACACAGAGCTTCCGTAA
>JBKHHV010000265.1:0-5378 GCA_046539005.1 Phycisphaerae bacterium | reverse complement strand
CCTGCTGCTGCTGCCGGCCGTGGCGCTGATCGCGGTGTTCTCCTACTACCCTGCCGCCAGCGCGATGTACCATGCCTTCTTCCGCTGGGACGGCGACGACGGCTCCTACTACGTCGGGCTGGACAACTTCCGGGAAGCCCTGCAGGACCCCCAGCTTGCCAAGGCGTTCGGGATCGTGCTGATCTTCATCTTCTCGAACTTCGTGAAGATGGTCCCGTCGATCATCACCGCAGTGGTCATTCACCGCATGGTCTCCGACAAGGCACGCTACCTCTACCGCGTGCTGTTCGTGATCCCCATGATCATCCCGGCGATCGTCTGGCTGCTGATCTGGAAATTCTTCTACGACCCCAACGTCGGTGTGCTCAATAAGATACTCAACGCCACCGGGCTCATGGGCCTGCTGCAATGGGCCGATACCACCCTGCCGCACTTCGCCAAGGCCGTCGCCCCCTACCGCGAGGCGGTCTTCGAGCCGGTCTTCGGGAGCGTGTTCGGGATGGGCATGGCCGGGATCATCGTGCTGAGTTTCCTGGGCGGGATCAAGGGTGTCAAGAAGGGCTGGCTGTGGTGGGTCATCATCACCCCGCCGGCGCTTTTCCTCTTCGGCGGTCCGGACCCGGCCGGCATTATCCGCACGATTCTCATCATCGCCCTGGCGGCCGTCTTTGCCGAGTGGGCACTTCGGACCTTCGGGCTCAACGGCCCGGACGTCATCAAGTGGGTCGGCGGGCTCATGATCGCCATCAGCGTCGTCATCGTCGTCACCACGATGATCTGGACCAAGACGACCGGCGCGTTCCGTTATGGCTCGCCGGCGTGGCTGGGACATTCGGACCTGGCGCTGCCGGCGATGGTCTTCTGGGGTTTCCCGTGGGTGGGCGTAGTGAGCGTACTGCTGTACCTGGCCGGGCTGGGCAACATCGACCAGAGCGTCTACGAGGCCGCGGACATCGACGGCTGCGGCTGGTTCCGCAAGTTCAGTAACATCGAACTGCCGCTGATCACCACGCAGGTCCGTCTGAACCTGGTGCTGATGATCATCAACACCCTCAAGGGCTGGGGGCTGGTCTTCATCATCTGGGGCGACAGCGGCGGACCCGGAGGAGCGGTGATGCTGCCCGGGCTGTACATGTTCCGCAACGCCTTCAGCGAACTTCGCGCGGGCTACGGCTGTGCGATCGGGCTTCTGCTGTTCCTGCTGATCCTGGTCCTCACGCTGATCAACAACAAGTACGTGAGGGTTGAGAAATGAGTGCTACTTCCAGCGTCGGACAATCCCGCAATTCGGAGATCTTCAAGCACGTGTTCGTGCTGCTGGTGTTGATGGCGGCGTTTTATCCGCTGTACATGATGGTCAACATCTCCACCAAGACCAACAAGGAGTTCTACCAGAATCCCTGGTACCCCCAGGGACTCCTGGAGAGCCCTTCCCAGCAGGCCGAGGTCATCGGCGAGAACTACCGCACCGGCTTCCTGACGGTCTACTCGTCGATCCCCAACACCATTTTCCTGGCGGTGACCACCACCGCCTGCATCCTCACGGTGGCGGTGCTGGCGGCCTACGTGTTCGCCCGGTTCAACTTCCCGCTGAAGAAGCTGTTCTGGTCACTGCTGCTGATCCTCATGCTGATGCCCGGGGTGGCGAACCTGATTCCACTGTTCGTGCTGCTGCGCAACATCGGGCTGCTGAATACCTACACCGCCCTGATTTTGACCGGAACCGCCGGGGCACAGGTGTTTAACCTCTATATTCTGCGCAACTACATCGAGGACACGCCGGAGACGCTGTTCGAGGCGGCCGAGGTGGACGGCGCAGGACACCTGCGGCAGATATGGGAAATCGTCGTACCGATGAACGGATCGATCCTGGCGACCCTGGCGTGCCTGGCGTTCATCGCCACGTGGAACAACTTCCTGCTGCCGCTGCTGATCATTCGCGACCCGGACCGCCTGCCCATCGCAGTGCAGTTGTACCGCCTGGAGGGTGCCTACGTGCGGATCTGGGGCCCGACCATGGCCGCCTACGCGGTCGCGGCCGTGCCGCTGGTGATCCTGTTCATCTTCACGATGCGGTTCTTCATCCGCGGCGTGGGCGCCGGGGCGTTGAAAGGCTAAACTGCTCAGACCAAGGGCTTACGGACTTAACCAGAAGGTAGATACATGGCAGAAGTTATTCTCGAGAAGGTTACCAAGGTGTACCCCGGCGGTGTGCTGGCGGTGAAGGATTTCGACCTGCACATCAAGGACGAAGAGTTCATCGTCCTGGTGGGGCCCTCCGGCTGCGGCAAGAGCACCACGCTCCGCATGGTCGCCGGGCTGGAAGAGATCACCGGCGGGACGGTGAAGATCGGCCAGCGGATCATCAACGACGTGCCTCCCAAGAACCGCGACATCGCGATGGTCTTCCAGAACTACGCCCTGTACCCGCACATGACGGTGTACAAGAACATGGCCTTCGCGCTGAAACTGCGCAAGATGCCCAAGAACGAGATCGACCAGCGCGTCCGCGAGGCCGCCGAGATTCTCGAAATCGAGAGCCTCCTGGACCGCAAGCCCAAGGCCCTCTCCGGCGGTCAGCGACAGCGTGTCGCGGTCGGCCGTGCCATCGTCCGCAAGCCCAAGGCGTTCCTGTTCGACGAGCCGCTCAGTAACCTCGACGCCAAGCTGCGCGTCACCATGCGGGCCGAACTCAAGCACCTCCACCATCGCCTGCAGACCACGACCATCTACGTCACCCACGACCAGGAAGAGGCGATGACCCTCGGCGACCGCATCGTGGTCATGAAGGACGGCGTGGTGCAGCACTGCGGATCGCCCCTGGAGGTCTACGACACCCCGACCAACCGCTTCGTCGCCGGGTTCATCGGCACCCCGCCCATGAACTTCTTCGACGGCAAGCTCGCCTCCGCCGACGGCGGCGTGATGTTCGACGGCGGCTCCTTCCAACTGAAGCTTCTGGACCGCCAGGCGAAGTATCTCTCCGAGTGGATCGGCAAGGACATCACCCTGGGTGCCCGCCCGGAGGCAATGGCCCTGGCCGCCGAGGGACGGTTCGCCGGCCAGCAGAACACCATCGACACCAAGCTGGTGGTTTCCGAACCGCTGGGCGAGAAGATGGACCTCTACCTCTCCTCCGGCGAGCACGGCCGCATTGTCGCCCGCGTCGACGCCCGGCGCGACCTGGAACCCAACGACGCCCTCACCCTGCACCTGGACATGAACAAGGTCCACGTGTTCGCCCCCGGCGAAACGGGGGACAACCTCACCCGCGGGATCGAGTAACCCCCCGCGGCGCCCCTCGCGCAACGGCCTGCTCACCAGGCCCCCTGCCTGGGCGTTCTGTACCGCAGAACAAAACAAAGGGCTCGGCAGCGAGAACTGCCGGGCCCTTTTCTATTCCAGGCGGATGCCCGAATTCCCGCGACTGTCCAGAACCGTTGCCCCGTCGGCCGGGGCTTTTCAGGTCAGTCGATCTTGCCCTCTTCCAGGTCGGCCGGGAGAGGCGCAGGCCGATCGACCGTACTGGTCAACTCCACGTACTCGCCGCTTTCGGAGGAGTCGTAGACCGCCAACATCACATCCAGCACGTGAAACGCCAACTGGTCGTTGCAGCGGTGAGGCCGATCGGCTGCGACGGCCGCCCCCATGTCCGCCACGCCCAGGCATCGGGAGTTCTCCGCGTATGGCCGCTCCAGTTCTACGTCCTGCCAGTCGTCGCCGCCGCGCTTCACCTTCACCGGTCCGAAGAACATGTTCGGGTCGCCGCAGCTCAGGGAGCCTTCGGTACCGTAAATCTCGATCCGCGGGCAGTTGTGCCCCCACACGTCGAAGCTGGTGACGATGGTCGCAGCCGTTCCGCTTTTGAAATCCAGCAGCCCGGTGATGTGGGTGGGCACCTCCACCTCGACCTTCTCGCCCTCGCGCGGGCCCGAGCCGACCACCCGCGGGTTGCGTCCCCGCCGGGTCACGCCGGCCACGCGGCGGATGGGCCCCAGCAGGCTCACCAGCGCCGTCACGTAATAGGGCCCCATGTCCAGCATCGGTCCGCCGCCGGGCTTGTAGTAGAAGTCCGGGGCCGGATGCCAGCGTTCGTGTCCCGGACAGCCCATAAACGCCGTCGCGCCGATCGGCTCGCCGATGTCCCCGCGGTCGATGATCTCCCGGCAGGTCTGCAGCCCCGCGCCCAGGAACGTGTCCGGCGCGCAGCCGATACGCAGGTCGCGCTTGGCGGCCAGGTCCATCAGTTCGCGTGCCTCCCTGCGGTCCATCGCCAGCGGCTTCTCGTTATAGACGTGCTTGCCGGCATCCAACGCCGCCTTGGCGACGCTGTAGTGCGCCTTGGGGATGGTGAGGTTCAGCACCACGTCCACGTCGTCCGACTCCAGCAGTTCCTGGGTGCCGCAGGCCTCACAGCCGTGCTCGGAAGACACGGCCGCCGCCTTGTCGGCCACCAGGTCCGTGCAGCGGGTAATGCGGACGTTCTCCATCCATGCGGCGTTCTTGAAGTAGATTCCGCAGATGTTCCCACACCCGACGATCCCGATGCGCGTGACGTCCCGGCTCATGCTCTCTGCTCCTTCCGTGTTGCGATTGCCCCGAGAAACGTTGCGGGGTCGGCGTGCATTGTAGCGCAGCCTTGCGGGCACGCCAGCGAAAACCCGCAGCCCCACTGAACCCCAGGCCCGCAAAGGCCGATACAATCCCACGGAGGACTGATGCGAGAACCTTTTCCCGACATCGACGATCTGCTGGCCGAATCGCACGCAGCCGGGCAGGCGCACCCGCGCCTGCTCTGGGCGGTCAACCGCTTCTGGATGGAGTCGCAGAATCTCAAGACCCGCCGCTATGGACACCGCTCGCACCACCACTGGTACCTGCTTCGGCTGGCGCTGAGAACCTTCGACCTGCTGCTGCGCGGTACCGGTCTCCAGGGGCGCGGCCGACGCAACGCCATGGACGTCGCGCTCAACGAGTACACCGTCCCCCTGCCGAACCTGCCGGCCGGCTTCGACGGGCTCACCGTGCTGCAGCTTTCCGACCTGCACCTGGACATGATGCCCGGGCTGGAGGAGCGCATCCTCTCGCGGATCGGAAACCGCAGCTTCGACCTCTGCCTGCTCACCGGCGACTACCGCGGGGAGGTGCACGGGCCCACGCGCCCCTGCCTGGATGCGATGGGAAGGCTGCTGCCCAACCTGCGGTCGCGATTGGGGATCTACGGCGTATTGGGCAACCACGACGACGTGCACATGGTCTCCCCCCTGGAGGAAATGGGGTTGGGACTGCTGATCAACGAATCCCTCCTGCTGCGCCGTGGCGGCGACACGATCCGCCTGCTGGGCACCGATGACGTCCACTACTACCACACTGACCAA
>JBKHHV010000264.1:0-5384 GCA_046539005.1 Phycisphaerae bacterium | reverse complement strand
GTGTACCTGGATGAGTTGATGGAGCTTTCTGCCGGTACTGCCGACGATCAGCAGGCGACGGCGGCCTATCCGATACAGCAGCAGGAGATCGAAGCCCAGGCGCTGGTGGATTCGGTGCTCGATCTGTTCCGGGGCAAGCTGCAGCATCGCCGGATCGGGGTGCAGGCGGATATCGAGCAACCCGCCGTTGTGCGGGGCGACCCGGGGCGATTGCGACAGGTGCTGATCAACCTGCTGGGCAACGCGATGGATGCCACGCCTGCCGGTAAAACCATCCGGATCGAGGCCCGCCCCGAGTCCGACGGGCAGGTGCGCTTCAGCGTCAGTGACAGCGGGCCCGGTGTGGTCGCGGGAGCGGAGGAGGACATCTTCGCTCCCTTTGTGACGACCAAGTCCCGCAGCGCCGGGCTCGGCCTGTACGTCTGTCGCCGGATCGTGGAGGCCCACGGCGGCAGGATCGGATACTGCAATAGCGACCACGGCGCAACGTTCTGGTTCACGCTGCCGGCGGGAACGTCGGAGCGTTCTGGTGAAGACCGCGAGGAGAGCGATGGGTAGTGACCGGTTGCAGAGAAGTTTGCTGATCATCGACGATGAGGAATCGATCTGCCTGGCGTTCCGGCGGTTCTTCGACCGGCGCGAGTGGAACGTGCGGATCGCTTCGACCGCAGCCGAGGGGAGGACTTCCTTCCGGCAGTCCCGGCCTTCGGCGGTGTTTTTGGATGTGCGACTCCCGGACGGCGACGGGCTGGAACTGCTTAGGGAGTTGATGGAGATCGACCCATCCGTCCCGGTGATCATGATCACCGCATACGGCGGGCTGGACACGGTGATGCGTTCGATGGAAGGCAGGGCCTTCGACTACCTGCCCAAGCCGATCGATCTGGCGCGGGCCGAGCAGATGGCCGAGCGGGCGTGGGAAACGTGGGGTCAGCCGTCCGCGGCGACTCCACGGGCAGAGCCACGCTCCGAAGAGACCATCATCGGTTCGTCCCCAGCCATGCAGAGCGTCTTCAAACGCGTGGCGGTTCTGTCCCGGAGCGACTGCAACGTGCTTCTGCTCGGACAGACCGGCACCGGCAAGGAGCTGATCGCCCGCGCAATCCATCGGCACAGCAACCGGGCCGGGAAGCCCTTCGTGGCCGTCAACTGCGGGGCGATCCCGGAGAATCTCGTCGAGAGCCAACTGTTCGGGCACGTTCGCGGCGCGTTCACCGGGGCAGAGCGGGATCAGGTCGGCAAATTCGAAGCCGCCGACGGGGGCACGCTGTTCCTGGACGAGATCGGCGAGTTGCCCCCCGCTGCCCAGGTCAAACTGCTTCGCGTGCTCGATTCGCAAACGGTCGAGCGCGTCGGTTCGACCGAATCCCGGCGGCTGGACGTCCGCGTTCTTGCCGCCACCAATCGCGATCTGCCTGCCGACGCCGAGCAAGGCCGCTTCCGCGCCGACCTTTACTACCGCCTGGCGGTGGTGCAGGTGGAACTGCCTCCGCTGGCCGAGCGCCGGGAAGATATCCTTCCGCTGGCTGAGCGGTTCCTCGTCGACGCCGGGCACGGGCCCGGGGTACCCCAATTCACGATACCCGCTGCCCGCGCGCTTCGTGCCTACGCCTGGCCGGGGAATGTACGCGAATTGAAAAACGCGATGCTCCACGTGCAGGCGGTCTCCCCGGGCGGGGCGGTTCGGAGGGAAGATCTTCCCGAATCCGTGCGCCGGGCCGACGGCGAAAGCAGCGCGGAATGCGCCTATCCCCACGGTGCGGTAGAGTATCTGACGCGGCTGACGCTTCAACCGGGTTCTGCCCACGCCCAGGCGTTGGAGCCGGTTGAACGGGAAGTCATCCGTCTCGCCCTGGCCCGTTGCGAAGGCAACCGCTCCGAAGCTGCGGAGTTCCTCGGCCTGCACCGCAACACCCTGCGGAACAGGATGCGACAGCTCGGGCTGGAGTAGAACCGCTGCACATATCGAGTGCATCGGCTGCACAAGGTGTGTGCAACGTTGTACCGTTTGCACGGTCGTCATCCGACCGAATCCGGCTCATCCCTATGCCATTCCAATGCTTACGGTAGTTGTGCATTTCTGGCACACCTGTTGCTTAGGGGTTCCCCGTTGCGCGTTTTCGAGCCGCGAACTATGGGTAACCTGGTAAAGGAGCAGGAAGTGCTGAACGTAACGCGACCGGACGGGGGCCGACGGTGGGGGATTCGTATTCTGATCGCAGCCGTTGCGATCGTGCAGGCGAGCATCGCGATCGGGCAGGAGCCGGCGACCCAGCCAACGGCCACCCAGCCGGAGACAGGTTGGCTGGCCATGCCGGAGGTGCTCGTCACCGCGACCCGCAGTGAAACGGAACTGTTCACCGCGCCTCACGCTGCCTATGTCGTGCCGATGGACAGCTTCCGCATGAACCGCCAGTACCGCACGACGACCACCGCCCTGGAAGACGTGCCGGGAGTCATGGTGCAGAAGACCGCCCACGCACAGGGCAGCCCGTACATTCGCGGGTTCACGGGCTTCCGCAACGTGATGCTCCTGGACGGCATCCGGATGAACAACTCGATTTTCCGCGACGGCCCGAACCAGTACTGGAACCTGGTCGACAAGTATACGATCGACCGCCTGGAAGTGGTGAAGGGTCCCGCGTCGGTGCTGTACGGTAGCGACGCGATCGGCGGTGCGGTCAACGCGGTTCGCCGGCGGCCTGAAGGCTACGGGAAGCAACTGGACTGGTACCGGCAGTTGTACGCCCGCGTCTCGACCGCCGAGCGCAGCTATGTGGGCAGGGGCGAGATCAACGCCACCACGAGCAAGCTGGGCATTCTGGTTGGTGGGACGTGGCGAGACTACGGAGACGTCGACGGAGGCGGTGGGGTCGGCCCGCAGGCCTGGACCGGTTACGGCGTGTGCAGCGGCGATGTCCGCATCGAGTATCTGCCCGACGCCGACACGACGTGGACCTTCGCTCACTACCAGGTCTACCAGGATGATGCCTGGCGGACGCACAAGACGACCCACGGCATCAGCTGGGAAGGCACGACGATCGGTAACGAACGCCGCCGCATCCTGGACGAGGGGCACACGCTGACGTACGTCCGCTACCAGAAGCGGAACATGGGCTCGTTCATCGACGAGATGCAACTCACCGCTTCGGTGCAGACGCTGCATGAACGGCGTTTCCGCACCCGCAACGACGGCAGGGGCGATCATCAGGGCATTGACGTGACAACCTACGGGCTGGGCATGCAGTTCCTCACGCCCGGTTCCTTCGGCCAATGGACCTACGGCCTGGAATGGTATCACGACGAGGTCGACTCGTTCCGCCACGACTACCGTGCCGACGGGAGCTTCCGCCGCAGCCGCATCCAGGGGCCGGTCGGTGACGATGCCCGGTACGACCTTCTCGGCCTGTACGTGCAGAACCGCATGCCGGTCGGCGAAAAGGTCGAGTTGATTCTCGGCGGGCGATATACCTACGCCCGGGCCGACGCCGACAGCGTGCAGGATCCGGATACCGGCAATCGCATCGGCATCAGCGAAGACTGGGACTCGCTGGTCGGTAGTGCCCGGCTGAACTGGTATGTCGATCGCGACGAGCACTGGAACGTGTTCGGTGGCGTCTCGCAGGGCTTCCGCGCTCCGAACCTTTCCGACCTGACGCGTCTGGACACCGCCCGGTCCAACGAGATCGAGACGGCCGCTCCGGGGCTGGACCCCGAGCAGTTCATCTCCTACGAAGCCGGCGTGAAGGCCCAGTACGACAACTTCACCGCACAGGCGGCGTACTTTTTCACCGACGTGAATGACATGATCGTCCGGACGCCGACGGGGAATGTTATCGGCGGGAACAACGAGGTCACCAAAAAGAACGCCGGCGACGGGTACGTGCAGGGCGTAGAATTGAGCGCCCGCTACCGTTTCCACCCGGAATGGACCGCGTTCGGGCAGTTCGCCTGGACCTACGGTGAGGTGGAGACGTACCCGACCAGCGGCCCGGTCACTCGCGAAGAGCCGGTCAGTCGTCTGATGCCGCCCACCGGCCAGGTCGGTGTGCGATGGGATCATCCGAAGAAGAAGCTTTGGCTGGAGACGGTGGTTACGGTGGCCGGGAAGGCGGATCACCTGTCCACGGGTGATCAGTCCGATATCCAGCGGATCCCCCCCGGCGGGACCCCCGGTTACTCCACCATCGATATCCGAGGTGGCTGGCGGGTGAAGGACGACCTGGACCTATGGGCCGGTCTGGAAAACGTGACCAACGAGGACTACCGCATCCACGGGTCCGGCGTGAACGAGCCGGGCATCAATTTCATCGTCGGGATGAAGTGGCGATTCTAGCGCGAATGTCAGAACGCGGGCGGTGATCCATGCCTGATGGTTCCCGAAAATCGAACAGCCCGCCGCGAACGGAGCCGGCCCGGATCCACCAACTATGGTGGTTCGCGCTAACTCTGTCCGGGCTGGCGCATGCGGCGGCGCTGTTCGGTATCGGGTATGCAGGGGCTCCCTCTGCCCAGGTCCAGCCGCCCCGGCTGGCTTTCCGGCAGGGGTCGTCGGCCGCCACGGCCGTGCAGGTGTTCATCTACGAGCAGAAGCCCCAGCAAGTCCCCGAAGAGCCGGACGAGCCGGGTCAGCCGACTCCGCCCGAGCCGGGAAAATCCGATGCTCCGGAGCAGCTTTCCCCGGCGACCCCGCCGATACCAGAACCTTCACCGCAGCAGGAGCCGGCCGACCGAAAGCCGCCCGCGCCTGAGCCGCCGATGGCCGAAAGCCCGCAGACGGAGGCCCCGGAGGTAGATCTTCACGAGCTGACCGACGCCCTGGCGGGGCGGCTGAGAGAAGCGTCCCGTCAGGCAACTGAATGGAAAGAGAACCTCGGCAGGCAACTCGCGGCGGCCGTCTCCCAGGCAAAGGCGGAGCAGAAACAACCCGCCGCCTCCGATCCGGCCGAGACTGAGAAACCGCAGGAGACCGCCCTCCGCGATCCCCGTCCGGAGCGGACCCCTCCGGCAGACGAAACTCCATCTCCCGATCGGGACCTGCCGGTCAAGGCCGATGAAACGCCGCCAGCCGCCGAGCAGGACGCTCCCGAGCAGAACGACGCCCCGGGCATCACGTCGGCAGAGCCGCTCAAGCCGGTCGTTCCGCAGTATCCACCCGCGTGCATCCGTCGCGGGCTGGAGGGCCTGGTAGTGGTCGAGGCCCAGGTCGGAGTCGGCGGTAAGGTGACCGCAGCGCGGGTGGTGCAGCCGTCGGGGCACCGGCGTCTGGACCGTGCCGCCGTGCGCGCGGTGACCGAGGCCCGGTTCCGCCCGGCCACCCGCGGCGGCGAGCCCATCGCCAGCCGCGTGCGGGTTCCCGTGAGGTTCCGTCTCCGGAGACGCTG
>JBKHHV010000263.1:0-5393 GCA_046539005.1 Phycisphaerae bacterium | reverse complement strand
CACGATGGAAACCGCCGAGACCATCGCCGAAGCGATCGGCCGAGCACCCTCGCCGCAACCCGCCCTGCGCGAGCAGGACCTCGGCGACGCCAACCATCTCAGCGTCGAGGATGCCAACCGGATCGCGCTGAACCCCACCGAGGGCCCCCCGGCCGACCGGGTCTTCTTCCCCCATGCCGAAACCTGGCGGGAGATGATGGCCCGCCTGTTCGACTTCCTCGGCGGCCGGGCCGGGGCGGGCAAGCCCCACACCGCCCTGCTGGTCTCGCACGCCGGGGCGTCGAACTGCATCGTCTTCTGGTGGCTGGGCCTCTCGCCCGACCGCTGGCCCGAGATCCAGTTCGAGTTCGACCTCTGCAGCATCACCGAACTGACCCTCGGAGACTTCCACGGCCGCCGCGTCCGCCGCCTCAACGACACCCGCCACCTGACACCCCTTGCCCAAGACCTGCAATAAGCCCACGCCTCGGGAAGCATCCCCACCGCACCCCGCTCGGACAGTGCTTACCGCTTACCACTTACTGCTTACCGCTTATCGCTTATTGCTTTTTGCTCATCGTCACATCTTCCGATCGAGGCGTCGGTACTGGATGGCCTCGGCGAGGTGGTGGGTCTGGATGCGGTCGGAGTCTTCCAGGTCGGCGATGGTGCGGGCGACGCGGAGGACCTTGTCGTGGGCGCGGGCACTGAGGCCCAGTTCGGTCATCGCCTGTTTCAGCAGCGTCTCGCTGCCGGCGTCCAGCGGGCAGAACTGCCGCACCTGCGGGGGCGTCATGGTGGCGTTGGAGACGGTGCCGTTGCCGCCGAAGCGCCGCCCCTGCCGGGCGCGGGCGCTGACCACCTGCCGGCGCATCTGCTCGGAACTCAGCCCGTCGCCGTGGGCCCCCGACCCGCGAAGGTGCTTCCATTCCACCGGGGGGACCTCGATGTGAATGTCGATGCGGTCGATCAGCGGCCCGGAGATGCGGTTCATGTACCGCTCCACCGCAAACGGGCTGCACTTGCACTGGCGTTTGGGATCGGTGGCGTACCCGCAGGGGCAGGGGTTCATGGCCGCCACCAGCATGATGCTGGCTGGGAACCGCATGGTGCTGTGCACGCGGGGTATGGTGACGCAGCGGTCCTCCAGCGGCTGGCGGATCATCTCCAGCGTGGGGCGGGCGAACTCGGGAAGTTCGTCGAGGAACAGCACACCATGATGCGCCAGCGACACCTCGCCGGGCTGGGGAACCGCCCCGCCGCCCACCAGCGCCGCGGCGCTGGAGGAGTGGTGCGGCGTGCGCACCGGGCGGACGGCCATCAGCGACTGCCCCGGCTCCAGCAGCCCCCGGGCCGAGTAGACCCGCGTGGTCTCCAGCGACTCCTGCACCGTCAGCGGCGGAAGAATGGTGGGGATCCGCTTGGCGAGCATGGTCTTGCCCGAGCCGGGAGGCCCGAGCATCAGCAGGTTGTGATGACCGGCCGCGGCCACGGTGAGGGCCCGCTTGGCACTCTCCTGCCCGCGGACGTCGGCGAAGTCGAGGTTGTAGCGCCCTTCCGTGGCGAACACGTCTTCCAGGTCCACGGACGTGGGCTCGAAGGTAAGCTCGCCGGTCAGCACCCCCACCGCCTCGGCGACGTAGCGAACCGGCACGACCTCGATATCCTGTACGACGGCCGCCTCGGCGGCGTTGTCGGCCGGGAGAATCAAGCCGCGTTTGCCGAGCTTCGCCGTCAGCATCGCCGCGGCGAGGGCGCCCTTCACCGGCCGCACGCGCCCGTCCAGCGCGAGTTCGCCCAGCACGATGTAGTCGTCGATGGCGTCGGAGTCGAACTGCCGACCGGCCATCATGCACGCCAGCGCGATGGGCAGGTCGAAGGCGGCCGACTCTTTGCGGATTTCGGCGGGGGCGAGGTTGATGGTGACTTTGGGGCCCGGCCAGCGGTAGCCGCTGTTGCGCAGCGCCGCCTGGATGCGCGAGACGCTCTCGCGGACGGTGGCGTCGGCCAGGCCCACCAGGTGCAGCTCGCCGTTGCCGCCGGCGGAGACGTCGGCCTCGATTTCGCAGGGGACCGCGTCGATCCCCTGGAGAATGGAACTGTGCATTCGCGCGATCATCAGAAATCCCCGCTGGGGTTCACGATACCGTCGATTGGACCGCCCCGGCCTCGCGCCGAAGGTTAGGGGGATGTTACCGTCGGTCGCCGGCACGGGCAAGGGCGAAACCGGTGAAGCGACGGGCAGAACCGCGCCCGGTCCTCCCTGCCGCCAGAACGGGCCCGATACAAAGAGGACAGACCAGCCACCGGATCAGAAACGAAGGAGCAGCGAATGTCCGATACCGAACAGTTAATCAAAGAGATGAAGCAATCCGTCGGGAAGCTTCAGTAGAACCATTCCGAATTCGTCCAGCATTTCTCCGCGACGGCCGAGGGCCCTCAAGGAGGGCGCCTTGCCGGTGAAGTTCAAGGAGATCCTCGCCACGGTGCTGGGGATGTTTACCGAATGCCCGTGGTGTGTCGCCACCCCCGTGCAGAACGCCCTGGACGACCTGGAGGGCTGACAGCGCCGCCACTGCCCACGCGCTCCTGCGATTGGCGGGCCCCGGCCACGTGCCCCGACCGCCGGGCTACAATGTCTCGAAGGATATCAACAAGAGGAGCGACCCGATGGACCTGCAGCAGTACTTCCAGAACGTGAGCGGAACCGGCGTGCTGGCGACGGCCGACCCGGACGGACAGGTGGACGCGGCCGTGTATGCGCGGCCTCATTTCATGGACGACGACACGGTGGCGTTCATCATGGCCGACCGGCTCAGTCACCGGAACGTCACGGCCAACCCGCACGCGGCGTACCTGTTTATCGAGGACGGGGAGGGATACGCCGGCAAACGCCTGCACCTTACCAAGGTCGCCGAGGAGACCGACCCGGAAAAGATCGAGGCGATCCGCCGCAAGCCGCTGCCTGCCGCATGCAAGGAAGGCGGCAAACGCTTCCTGGTGCACTTCCGGATCGACCGCGTTCGGCCGCTCGTGGGCGACTGATCTCTACTCCCGCAGTTCCAGGCGGCAATCCTCTGCATCGACGAGGGCGGCCTCTTCACACGAGGGGGTAAGCCCGCGGGTTTCCACCCGTCCGTGAAGGTTGCGGGCCCACAGGGCGGCATAGGGCGGTGCGGCGTCGCCGTTGAGGACCGCCTCCATGTCTCCGTAGTACTCGGGGTTGGCGTGACGATCGGGCGACTGCAGCAGTTCGACCACGGACGGGTCGATCGGGTAGGTGGGCCAATCGATGCGCCAGTCGCGCAGGCGGAGGTCGCTGACGTTCTGGGCAACCACGGCGGCGCGGGCGCTGCGCAGCTCGGGCAGGTCACCGAAGAAGGCGTGGCCGTTGGCACGACCGGCCAGCGGCTGGGGGTCGTCGATCATCGGATACCGCAGGCGGATATGGTTCAGCGAGATGTCCTCAATGGCGGCGCCTCTGGCGGCACCCATCATAATGCGGCCACAGGTTTCGACGTCGAAGTTGGTGATGGTGATCCCGCGGATGCTTCCGGGCGGCCGCTGGGGATACACCGTCCCGCAGTTGGGGTGCTGGGGGATGCGGCACTTGTAGGGGCTGGTCGTGAAGGAAGCGGAGATCTCGATGGGCCGATCCAGCGGCCAACCGCTCATGCAGCGCCCGACGATGTTCGTGAAGCTGCAGTTCTCGACGCTGCCGCCGGAGAAGGTCAGCAGGTCGATCGCACGGGAGCAGTTCTTGATCGTGATGTTGGAGAAACTGCAGTTGCGGAAGTCCTGGTCGGACTCGAACCCCAGACGAATCGCCGCGCAGGAACTCTCCAGCACGCAATTGGTGACGGTAATGTGCTCGCACGAACGGCTGTCGATGGTCGTCTTGAGTGCGATGGCGTCGTCGCCGGTGCGGATGAAGCAATCGCTGATGATCGTATCGTGGCAGCCGGTGAGGTCGATGCCGTCGCTGTTGGGCCAGAAGCGGGAGTTGTCGATCGTCACACCGTGGATGAACGCCCGGTCGCAGTCGTGCAGGTGCAGCGTCCAGCCGCCGGGGTCCTTGAGCCGAACGTTCTGCACCCGCACGTCGCTGCAGCGGCTGATCTCGACCATGGGGCTGGGGCGCATCGGAATCTCGCGGTAGAACGCCCACTCGTGTTCGCGGTCGGGCTCCTGAAAATGACGGCCGTTGCCGTTGATCTCGCCCTCGCCGGTAATCGCAACGTGGTGTGCGTCCTCGGCGAAAAGGAGGTGATACGGCGTGCGGTCGTCGTGGTGCCCCCAACTGTGGGCGGTGTAGTGCGAGAGGTCCGGCGAGCCCAGCAACCTCGCCCCCTGCCCCAGGTGCAGCGTCACGCGGCTGCGGAGCCGGACGGTGCCGGCCAGGTAGACCCCCGGCGGCACGAGCACGATTCCGCCGGCCTCGGCGGCTGCGTCGATCGCGGCCTGGATTGCCTGGGTGTCGATTGTTTCGCCATCGCCGACGGCACCGTATTCCCGCACGTTGTACTGCGTCATGATCCTCACCTTTCGCACGTCGCTTGGCCGAGCCAAACGCCGGCCTGACCGGACAAGGGTAGTCCCGGCCGCGGCCGGTCGCAACCGGTCGGCGAAGAACGTAATGCGGGGGGGCAAATCCTGCGGTGTGCGGAGACGGCCTGTTGGAACAGACCCAATGCCGTTGTTCTGGCGGTCTACGTGGAGTAGGCTTTCCTGGGAAAGACGTCAGGGCGAATGCCCTGTTTGGGCGAATCTGGAAGCCTGGAGCCGAGATGAGTTTCTGGGACATCCTGTCGATGGCGGTCGGACTGGCGATGGACGCCCTGGCGGTGTCGATCGCAGCGGGCCTGGCCGCGGAGCGCGTGACGCCGCGACGGGTGTTCCGCATCGCCTGGCATTTCGGGCTGTTCCAGGCGCTGATGCCCGTGCTGGGGTGGTTAGCGGGTCGAACCGTGGCCGACTACATCGCCGCCTGGGACCACTGGATCGCCTTCGGGTTGCTTTCGTTCATCGGGGGCAAGATGCTCTACGAGGCGTGGCGCGGCGAGCAACTGGCGGAGGGCACAGAAGATACCCGCCGCGACCCCACCAAGGGCATGCTGCTGATGATGCTGTGCATCGCCACCAGTATCGACGCCTTGGCGGTGGGGTTGAGCCTGGCGATGGTGAATGTAAGCATCTGGCAGCCGGCGCTGGTTATCGGCGTGGTGACCTGCCTGCTCAGCGCGATGGGTATCGTCTTCGCGGGCCGACTGGGCCAGAAGGTGGAACGCTGGGCGGACGCCTTCGGCGGCGTGGTGCTGATCGCCATCGGCTTCCGCATCCTTATAGAACACCTGACCGCCTAGGCTCTGTTTGAAAACGCCAATTTGAGGCTTCGTTCGATCATCGCGAGTTTG
>JBKHHV010000262.1:0-5402 GCA_046539005.1 Phycisphaerae bacterium | reverse complement strand
AAACTCGCGATGATCGAACGAAGCCTCAAATTGGCGTTTTCAAACAGAGCCTAGTCTGTGGCGTCTTCGATCACGTCGCCGGTCTTCTCGGCAGCATCCTCGGCCGCTTCACCGGTCGCCGCGGCCGCATCCTTGATGTGCCCCCATGCTCTCTCCATCGCCGAGTCGATGTCCCGCTTGAGACTCTCGGCGTCGTCATCGGCCGAGTCCTTGTACCGGGGCAGGTTCTCCCGAGCGTCGGCCAATGCTTCTTCCGCTTCCTTCAGCGACTGCTCGGCCTTTTCCTTGGCTTCGCCGGACAGTTCCTCTGTCTTCTGGCGCAGCTCCGCCACCCGTTCCTCCAACTCGTTGATGCGGCGGTTGGTGGCCTCGGAGTAGTCCTCGCGCGGCCCTTCGGAGTCGGCGATCATCCCGGCCACGGCGTCCAGCCGTTCGTCGACGGACTGGAGGGCTTTGTTGATCCGCGTCTTGGCCTGCTGGATGGTCGCCGGGTCGCCGGCTTCCTGCAGGGCGGGGATGTGTTCCTGGCGGATCTGCTCGATCCGCTCTTCGGCCAGCCGGGCGGCCGACTCCATCCGCGGGCGGGCATCGGCATACTGGCTTTCGATCTCGGCCCGCAACTCGCCCAGGCGGTTCTCGAACTGCCCGAGCTGGTCCCGCACATCCGAAAGAAACTCGCCCTTGGTCTGGTCCTTCTCGACAGTGGGGTCGTCGCACGCCATCGGTGCCAGAACCGCCCCAACCATCAGCAATACAATCGCATGTTTCATTGTGTTCTCCTTTCTCATGTTTGCCACAACCATTCTATTCGCCTTGTCTTCCCGACCCGGCAACCCGCGCGAAATCGCGAAGATGGGGCTACAATGCAGCAATGGACTCGATCACACAGGGAATGCTGGGCGCCGCGACGGCGCAGCTTGGCTTCCGGCAGAAGCTCGGGCGGGACGCGACGTGGGTGGCCGCTTTTGCCGCCTACTCGCCGGACCTGGACTCCTTCATCGCACCGGTTCTGGGGTCGCTGGGCTACGTCGACCCGTTCGCGTCGATGCTTTACCACCGCTGGATTACCCACTCGCTGTTGATGATCCCGCTGACGGCGCTGCTGTTTGCCGGGCCGTGGTGGCTCGTGCGCCGCGGATATGCGCGCTACAAACGCCGCCGGGGCGAGCAGCAGGAAGCCCCCTCCTCGCCGTTCGGGCTGCTGTTTCTGTGCTGCCTGGTGGCGGCCGCCACCCATGCGCCACTGGACTGGTGCACATCCTACGGCACCCAACTGCTGAGTCCTTTCACCGATGCCCGCTACGCCATCGACGTGGTGGCGATCGTGGACATCATCTATACTCCCCTGCTGATCCTGACGCTGCTGGTGTGTTTCATCGTCCGTCGCGGGAGGAAGAACATCCACAGGAAGGCCACCGTGGTCATCGGCGCAGCAGGACTGCTGCTGAGCACCGGTTACCTCTGCGTCGGGCGCTGGATGCACAACCGTGCGGTCGCCGAAGCGCTGCAGGAACTGAACCTCCAGCCCCAACAGGTCAAGCGGGCCGAGGCGTACCCGATGATCGGAACGATCTTCCTCTGGCAGGCGGTTGTGGAGACCCCCGAGGACTGGCACATTGTCCGCGTGCATCACTTCGCCGACCCCCAGGGGCCGCGCAAGACACTGCACTACGCCAAGCCGCCCGAGAACGAATGGATCCGCCGGGCCAGACAGACCCGCGGGTTCCGAATCTACAACTGGTTCAGCGACGACATGGTCCGCTTCTCCCACACCCGGACTTCGGACGGTTCGCACGTGGTGACGATGAACGACATGCGGTACGCCTTCTACAACAACGGCGGGCGGAGCATCTGGCCGGTGACGGTCACCTTCCCGCCCGGCGGAGGTGAGCCGGTCGTCGAACGCCTGCGAGGCCGACCGGGCCGGGACATGCGCGACTTCGCCGCCACCATCTGGGCCGACCTGACCAACCCGTAGCGTCTCTTCCTCCACGGGCGCACCAAAAAAAACAGCGGGCCGACCGAAGCCGACCCGCTGCTTCCCTGGCAGTCGGGGACTTGTCCCAGCTACCGTTCGATCACGATCGAGCCCATCCCCAGCCGATAGCCGTTTCCGGCCTTCATGTCCGCGGCGTGGAAGGTCAGTTCCTTCACGCCGGCCAGCGCGGCCGGGTCGATCTCGATCATTCGGATGTAGGGTGCGTTGCAGGGCGTGTGCGAAGCGGGGATCGCCAGCGTTTTGCTGCCGACGGTCACCGAGCCCTCGCCGGAGGCCGCGTTCTCCACCACCACCCGGACCCATGCGCGCTTCGCGCTGGAGGCGTCGGCGGGCAGGTCGATCGGCAGGTTCAGCTTCTCGCCCGGCTTGATGTCGAACAGGATCGGGTCCTCGCCCTTCTTCGGGGCTCCGCAGAAGATCTGCGTGCGTTCCAGTTGCGGCTTCTCCGGGGCCTTGCCGCGAAGCTTGAGCACCATCTTCACCGCCGAGGCCGGCGCAATGGTCACCTTCGCCTCGTGGCTTTCCTTCGAGGAGGGCTTGCCGGTCTTGAGTAGGCGGGAGATCTTCCCCTCGTCGTCGTGATGGAGGGTCTCCACGGTGAGCCCGGCAAACTGCGTGCCCTGCGGCGCCGCCAGCGTGACGGCCGCCTCGCGGGCCTCGTGGTCGTCGTTGAACACCACGGCCACCAAAGCCCCGGTGCGTTCGTCGATGCTGGAAACGACCCACACGTTCTCGTCGCTGGAGGAGGCGTCCACCAGTTGCCCGCGAAGCTCGTAGAGGAACTTGAGGCATTCGTACTCGCCCAGGTCGATGCCGGCCTTGCGGTGCGGCGCGATGTCCGCTTCCCTGAACTCACCGCTGACGTGCACCACCTTGCCCCAGCCTCGGCCGGGGTCGTAGGTGACGATGCCGGTCTTCTCCACGGCGGCGGGCAGCTCGAACACGACCCGCCCGTCGGCGGTCTTCTCGACCCGGTCGGGCACCGAGGACTGGCGGGGCTTGACCTGCACGGTCTCCCCGTCACTCTTGACCACCGCAACGCCGGGGCTGAACTTCCGCTTGCCCCGCCCTCGGCGGTTGACGGCCTCGACGTCGAGCACCAGCAGCTTCTTGCCCTCGGCAGCGGCCATCGACTTGCCGTCGACGGTGACCTCGTCGGTCCAGCGGGCGGACTTGACGGTGAGCCCGTCGCGGTTCTTGTTCCCGCGGATCGTGTCGCCGATACGGACGCGGTTGTCGCCCTGCCCCTTCCACAGTGCGTGGATCGCGCGGGCAACGATCTTGTCGGGCGTCTCCTTCACGCAGTAGAGGATGTCGCGCAGGTTGTACACCAGCCGCTTGCGGGCCTTGAACCTCCCGCCGAACTGGTGCCCTGCGGCAGCGCGGCCGCGTGCGGGGGCATCCCACAGATCGTTGGTTTCGGTGTTGTAGCTGGGCAGCCGCTTGTTGTGCTTCATGACGCCATACGCCATCAGCACCTCGTACGAGGCGGCCATGCCGTCGGTGTGTCCCTGGTAGTGGTGCTCGCAGACGCCGTCGAGATAGCGGATGCACTCGTCGATCATGGGCTTGTAGAGGATGTTCCACGAGGCCCAGTCGTCCTCTTGCCAGCGGAACCCGAAACCGCCCACGAGTTGCACGTCGGGAGCGATCTTCTTTGCCTCGGCGGCCATCAGGTTGTACGACTCGTTGTAGAAGATGCCGATCTGCCGCCCCGACCAGTAGGTAAACCGCGACGGGTCGCGGGGCTCGACCTTGCCGTCGCCTACCTTCGTCCAGACCATGGACTCCAGCTTCCGTCCCCGGGCGAAGACCGGTTTGCCGGGGCTGCGGTCCTGGTCCTTGTCGGCGATTCGCATGATCTGCCCGGGCAGCATGCGCCCCAGATCGAGGTAGGGCTCGTTCCACCATTCCACCGCGGCGGCGGTGCCGTGGGGTTTGGCGGCACGGCCGATGCTCTGACCGGCCGATCGGCACTTCTGCTGCCAATCGCCGCCCCAGGAGGGGAACGGAAGTTGCTGGCGGCGGTCGTAATTGGTCGAGACGCGCAGGAACACGTCGTATTTGGGGTTCGGCCCGTCGGCGAAACCGCCGCCGCCGCCCTGGGCACGCAGCGGACGAAGGCTGCCCACGCGGAGCCCTTCGCACTGGTCGTCACTTCCCCCGGCCGTGTGGAAGCCAAACAGCCCGTCCGGGACTTTCTCGGTCTTGTTGACGCTGACGGTCTTGCCGGAAACGTTCACCTTGACCGGCCCGGAGGCCTGCTTCTTCCACTTGCCCAGGGCAATCTCGGTAACGCGGAACTTCACCTTCCCGACGCCTTCGGCGTTCACCACGCCGATCGCCAGACGAACGGCGGCCGACCGGTCGAAATGGAAGTTCTCGTCGAAGTTGCCTTCCCCGCCCGGGCCGGTCCCGGCGGCGTTGAAGACCCACTCGGCATGCCGGAGATGGTCGAAGTCGATCGCCACGGTCTGCTTCTTCTGGGTCAGCGGAGCGGCGTCGCGGACGTAGTACCACGAGCCGTCGTTTTCCATCAGCCCGAGGTCCACGAAGGCGTCGGCGCGGGGGTTGTCGGTCTCGACGGTCAGCACGATCCCGTCATATCCGGACAGGTCCAGCGGGGTAATCAGGTCGTTGACGGCCCAGCGGGCGTTGTTCCAGTTGCTCCGCCGGGTGCCCAGGTCGAACTCCATGAGCACGGCGCCGTCCTTCTCGGTGCAGTTGACCCATCCGCCGGTGCGGACCATGCCGGTAACCTTGCCCTGGACCTTCTGGCCCTGGAAGGTGCCCTCGAACGTGCCGGTGACCTCCTTGCCGTTGATCTGGATATCCAGCGTGTACTCCGCGGCCGGGTCGCCCTTGACCCAGCGGTCGGAGCCGACGTTGATCTTCATGACCAGCTTCGATTCGGTCGACTTGTCGGCAATGGTTCCCCGGGAAGCGCCCTGATTGAACCCGGGGGCGAGCCCGGTAACCTTCTCCTGCCACTTGCCGTTGACCCGCTTGAAAAACAGTTGCAGCCCTTTGCCCGCCCGGGACACCTCGCCGGTTTTGCGGTTCTTGCGGAGGGTGAACACCGCCCCGTCGAGGGTGACCATGAAGTCTTCCATCTTCGTGCCGGTGTCCACCGCCTCGGCCAGCGGCGTCTTCTGCAGGTTGGCAGGTATCGGACGGGCAACGGCCGGGACGGCGACGAAGGCCGGCAGCATGGCCGCGATGAGAGCAAGGGCGAGGGTTCGTGTCGTCGAAGTCACATCATTCTCCTGTTGGGTACATACGGTTGCCTCAGCGTCCCACCATGATGGCAGGAAGCGGCCGATCCCGCAAGAGGCGACCGGGCTGCGGCAGGGCAAACGCATTCTCTGATTAGGGTTGAATTTTCTTGATGTTCGGGTCCCGT
>JBKHHV010000261.1:0-5428 GCA_046539005.1 Phycisphaerae bacterium | reverse complement strand
CCTTACGAGAAGACGGTGCTCGATGGGGGCGAGGAGACCTCGCTGGAGTCGTAGCGGCCGATTCGGGCTTCTCCGGCGTCAAAAAGCCACCGCTGGGTCTTGAAGTTTTCGCATGGGCGGGTGATAATCAAGGACTACACTCGCAAGCAGCACTGAAAAGTGAAGAAGAGGTACTCTGAATGCAAACCGATCTCGGTGCGTTGCTGAATCTCCAAAAGATCGAGCGCCAGCTCGCCCAGGTGCGAACCCGGCTTCGCCGCAGGGAGAACGCGGTCAACGTGCAGCAGAAGCGGATTGACGACCTGCAACAGGAACTCGACGCGCTGCACACCCGCATCATGGAAGGGCGGAAGACAGCCGACTCGCTGGATGTCGATCTCAAGGCGCGGGAAGAGCAGATCACCAAGCTCCGCGCCGCCCTCAACGGGGCAAAGTCCAATAAGGAATATGCCTCGCTGCTCACGCAGATCAACACATACAAGGCCGACAATGCCAAGTTCGAGGAAGAGGCCCTGCGCATCATGCAGGAAGCCGAGACCCTCCAGGCCCAGGTCGAGGAGATCCAGTCCCGCATCGAGGAAGAAGGCAAGAAGCTCGACGAGGTCAAGGGCAACAGCGCCGAGGAGATCGAGAAGCTCACCGGCATGCGGGACAAGCTCCAGGCCAAGCGGGACGAAGCCACCGCCGGCATGGACCAGGCCACGCTGACCACCTTCGAGCGGATTGCCGATCGATACGAAGGCGAGGCGATGGCCCCGGTGGAAGTCATCGGCAAGAAGCCCCCGCACGACTACGTCTGCGGGGGTTGTTACATGGCGATCACCGCCGAGCACGCCAACGCCCTGCGCATGCGGGACGAGATTCGCCGTTGCGATAACTGCGGACGGATCCTGTACATGGACGAAGACCCGGCCCGGGCGGGCTGAAACGCCGCCCCGGCCAACCAGGCGAAGGAGCGCCCCAGCGGCGCGAGGGACCACCTGCCAATGCCCGAAGGAAACCTTTCCGTCATCATCAACACCGACGGCGGCGCTCGGGGAAACCCCGGGCCCGCCGCAGCCGGCTTCGTGATCCGCGACGCTGCCGACGACCAGACCGTCTTCGAGGGCGGAATCTACATCGGCCGGGCGACCAACAACGTCGCCGAATACACCGGCGTAATCGCCGTGCTGAAGACGGCCTTGAGCCTCGCCGCCTCCTCGGTGGTGCTGCTGAGCGACTCGGAACTGCTGGTCCGGCAGGTCAACGGGCAGTACCGCGTCCGCAACGCCGGGCTCAAGCCGCTGTTCCAGCAGGTCAAGCAGCTCCAGGCCCAGTTCGCCCGTTGCGAGTTCCGACACGTCCGCCGCGAAGAAAACGCCCTCGCCGACCGTCTGGTAAACCAGGCGATCGACGCCAAAGCCAACGTGGAAGGCGCCGCAGGGATGACGCTGGACTGAGAGTAGCATAGACGGGCGGGTTGCCCGTGAGCCAGATCGGGGGCGCCGCCATGGATGTCCATGGTGCCCCTGTCCCGCAACGCTGTCGCCGAACGGGAGACACGCGGTGAGAAAACGCACTCTCAAGCCGTCGAAAGCCTGGTACTGGGCAGGGATCGTCATCCTCCTTGCGGGGGTGGGGTACGGAGCGTATTCCATCGGCCGCGCTGTCGGAACGGTGCTTCGCACCGGCGACAGCGAGAGCTTCGATCTGCCTGGGCAGGGCACGATCCGAATGGACGAGCCGGGGACATACCCCGTCTGGGTTAGCTGGCCCGGCGGCAAATACAGCGACGAAGACGGCGAGGCGCCCGTTCCGGTCCTCGGGGTCGATATCCGCCTGGAACTTCACGACAACGACGGCAATAGCCCCATCACGGTCGCCAAGCCCTTTGGCGAATTGAGCTTCACTCTGAACGAGCAGACCATGGTGATGCTGGGAACCTTCGACCTGGCCGAACCGGCGACCGTCTGGGTGGACGCCGAGCCGATCGCCGAAGGCCCCGTCGGCCGCGACCTGTCGCTGGAGGGGGCCCAGGTGGTCGTCACCCGAGGCAATATCTCCGGATGGCTGACTGCCGCCACCACCGGGGTGTTGGTCGCGCTGGGGTCGCTGGTGATCGGAATGCTGGTGATCGTGGTTACTGCGGTACGGCGCTCGCGCGACTCGCGAAGGTGGTTCGAACAGAAAGGCCGCGAGGAACCGGCATCGATGAAAACGCCGGAGGATTCCGCTTTTCCGCCGCCGGCATGATGCGAATAATGCCGTAACATTGTTGTACAGGACCGCGCGGGCGACGCAGCCGCGCGGCCGGGAGGTCTGTTCTTTGGGTCTTTTGCCCGAACATTTCATCAACCAGGTGCAGCAGGCGACCGACATCGTCGAGTTGGTCTCGCAGTACGTCGCCCTCAAGAAGCGCGGCCGCGAGTTTGTGGGCCTCTGTCCGTTCCACGACGACAAGAGCCCCTCGATGTACGTCTCGGCAACCAAACAGATCTACAAGTGCTTCTCGTGCGGCGCCGGCGGCGGGGTGTACCAGTGGCTCATGATGTATGAGAAGATGCCCTTCCCCGAGGCCGTCCGCACCCTCGCCGAGCGGGCGAACATTCCGATACCCGACGAGGCCGGTGCGGTTCCGCGACAGCCCGGGCAGCTTTCCCGTAACGACCTGCTTCCGATCATGGGATTCGCGGAGAAGTTCTTCCGCCAGCAGCTTTCGACCCCCGCCGGGCGCGAGGCCCTGGAATATGTCAAAGGTCGCGGGCTGAGCGACGAATCGCTGGAGCGGTTCGCGGTGGGCTACGCCCCGGACGCCTGGGACGGGCTCCTGCGGGCCGCCCGAAGCCGGCACATCTCCGAGAAAGCCCTGGAACTGGCGGGGCTGGTGTCCACCCGCCAGAGCGGCGGCTGTTACGACCGCTTCCGCAACCGCCTGATACTGCCCATCTACGATGCGATGGGGCGTTGCATCGCCTTCGGCGGCAGGGCGATGGACCCCGAGGACCGCGCCAAGTATCTCAACAGCCCCGAGACGATGCTCTTCGACAAGTCGGGCAACCTTTACGGGCTCAACTGGTCGCGGGACAGCATTGTCCGCAGCGGGACCGCGGTGGTGGTGGAGGGCTACTTCGACGCTCTCATGCCGCTGCAGATGGGCATGGGCAACGTGGTCGCCACGCTGGGCACCGCCCTGACCGATCGCCACGTACGGCTGCTGAGCCGCTATGCGCGGGAAGTGGTACTGGTGTTCGACGCCGACGAGGCCGGCACCGCCGCTGCTGAGCGGGCGCTGGAAGTCTTCCTCGCCCAGCAGGTGCAGGTGCGGGTGGCGGCGATCCCGGCCGGCAAAGACCCCTGCGATTACTGCCTCTCGGATGGGGTGGAGGCGTTTCGTAGACTGATCAAGGAGGCGCCCGACGCCTTGCGGTACGTCTGGCAGCGTCGGTGGAATGCCTACCGGGAGGCCGGCGGCAACCTTGCCGACCGCCGCCGCGTGGTGGAAGACTTCCTCCGCCTGGTGGCCTCGTGCGAGGCGTATGGGAGTATCGACGAGATCCGTCGCGGGCAGCTTGCCCAGCACATCGGGCACGTGCTGAACATCCCCCCCGACGAGTTGCAGCAGCAGATGCGAAGACTTGCGCGCAGGATTCCCACGCATTCGGGCAAGGAAACGACCCGACAAGGTCGATATGAAGGAGAGCTGTCCGTGACGGCCGAGCGGCAGATTCTCGAGGTGATCCTGGCCGATCCGGAACTGTTCGACCAGGCTGCCGAGCGGGTCTGTCCTGACGATTTCCTTCAGCCCCGCCTGCGCTGGCTCGCCGAACGCCTTTGGCAGAAAGGCGGACGCGGCGAAATACGACTGGAGGAACTGCTGGCCGATCCTGCCCTTGCCGAGACGGGCGGGCTGCTGATCGCCCTCGCCGAGGCCGGCGAGAAACGCGGCAATTACGAGGCGACGCTCGCCGGTGCGCTGGACCTGATCGCGCATCGCCGCTCGCACCAGGAGATCCAGCAGATCAAGCAGAACGGATTGGACGACGACGCCCTGCGGCGGGTCCAGCAGAGCGCCCAGGGCCCCAACCCCCGGCGCCTGCCGCGTATTGTTTGACGTTGCCAAACAGAACCGTTACAAGACCAATTACGTACAGACGACTAAGCGCTTTTGTTGCGTGGCTCCGATTGACACCAGTGCATCGATTGGCCTAAAATTGCTGGCTTACGCCACCGCGGGCCGCCTTTGCGCCCCTTCTTCCGATAACGCAGGAGTTTTAAGTGATGTCCGAATCGTTGGATGCCAGCGTAAAGAAACTTATCGCCAAGGGTAAGGAACGCGGGTACCTGACTTACGAGGAGATGAACGAGGATCTGCCCGACGAGGCAGTATCCCCCGATCGTCTCGATGCGCTGCTGATGACCATCGACGAACTCGGCATCGAGCTGATCGACGAGGCCGAGGCCGCGGCGCGCGAGCCGTTCTCCGAGGAAGAGGGCGAAGAAGGCAAGTCCGCCAAGTCCAAACGGTCCGAGGAACTGGAGAGCGAAACCCGCCGCATCGACGACCCGGTGCGGATGTACCTCACCCAGATGGGCGAGATCAAGCTCCTCACGCGGGAAGAGGAAATCGCCCTCGCCAAGAAGATCGAGACCACCCGCATGCACTTCCGCCGCCGCGTGCTGGAGAGCGACTACGCCATCCAGTCGGCGATGGATATCCTTGCCCAGGTCTACGCCGGAGACCTTCCCTTTGACCGCACCATGAAGATCTCCACCGCCGAGAACCTCTCCAAGGAAGTGATCACCGAGCGGATGCCCGGCAACCTCGCGACCCTGCAGAAAATCGTCGATCGCAACCGCAAGGACTGGGAAACCATCCGCAACAACTCCACCAGCGAGGCACGCCGCCGCAAGGCGCAACGCTCCCTGTGGCAGCGCCGTCGACGCGCCGCGACCCTCATCGAAGAATGCTCGCTGCGGACCAGCCGCATTCAGCCGCTGATGAAGAAACTCCAGCACATCTCCGACAAGATGTGGGAGATCGGCCGCGATATCAAACGGTCCGACACCAACCACACTCCACCCGAAGACGTCGAGGTGATGAAGGAAGAGATCGACGGGCTCATGGACCTGGTGCTGGAGACGCCCGACCTGCTGTCCAAGCGCGTCAAGGCGATCCAGAAGGTCTTCCACGACTACGAACAGGCCAAGCGCGATCTCTCGGCCGGCAACCTGCGGCTGGTGGTGTCGATCGCCAAGAAATACCGCAACCGCGGGCTGAGCTTCCTGGACATCATCCAGGAGGGCAACACCGGGCTCATGCGGGCGGTGGACAAGTACGAGTACCGCCGCGGGTACAAGTTCTCCACCTACGCCACGTGGTGGATCCGCCAGGCAATCACCCGCGCCATCGCCGACCATGCCCGCACCATCCGCATCCCGGTGCACATGA
>JBKHHV010000260.1:0-5437 GCA_046539005.1 Phycisphaerae bacterium | reverse complement strand
CGTTCCCCTGGCGGTGGCGGGCAAGTACATCGCGGGGCTGGGCGGCATATTCGCCGGCGTGGCGGTGGGCAACGTGCTGGCCGGCCTGGCCGCGTGGTTCCGCTTCCGTCGCGTGCAGGACCGCCTCGAGAAACAGCACGCCCAGGCATCCGGGAGCGTACCCGGACTGCTGCTGGATGTCGAGCCGGCCGAGTGAGCCGAACGTTCGGCTTGGTGCCGACCTCGCGCCCGCCTACAATCTCCGTCCGTAAGGAGCCACTTTCCATGCGATACATCTGCACCCAATGCAGCTACATCTACGACCCGGCCAAGGGCGACGAAATGAACGACATTCCCCCGGGGGTGGCATTCGAGGACCTGCCCGAGGAATGGGTCTGCCCCATGTGCTACGCCACCAAGGACAAGTTCGACCCGCTGGATTAGCAACGCCCTCCGGAATGGTCCGAAGGGCGCTGGGAACCCTGAGGCCTCAATCCCGCCTCGGCGGGCACTGCCCTACTCTTCGGCGAAGTAGTTGTTGCTGAGCCACTTGACGACCGCGCGGGCGTAGCCCTCGGCGACCATCTCCGGGCCCTGTCGCAGGCGGCTCTGGATGCGCCCCACCAGGTTCGCGGTCGCCAGCACTTCCCCGCTGCCCTTGTCGACCATCTCGGCCCGTACCACAACCTGGCCCATCGGGCTGACAATGGTATCCACCATCCCCGTGCCCTCGTAGTGGATGATCTCCCCGCGAACGAGGACCGTTCGGCCGCCAGGGTCGGTGGGCAGCTCGGCGTCGCTGACCTCCCGCTGGAAGTGCTGGGAAACCGCGTTGAAGAACTCCTGCGGGACACCGCCGAAGGAATCGCGCAGTTCGCCCAGCTCGACGTTCTGGTACTCGCTCAGCGGTGTGCCCTCTCCCTGGTAGCCGCTCAGCGGCGCCACGTATCCCCGCCCGCCCATCGCGGCCCGGGCCCCTTCCTTGATTGCGGAGCTGCACCCCCCGCATGCCATCACCAGCATTCCTGCCGCCACCGTCATCGTCAGCCTTTTCATCGCGTTTCTCCTTTCGAGGACAATTCGCCCTCATCTCTGGAGTGTACGCCCGCCGCCGCCGGGTTTCGAGAGAGTCCTGCCGGCCGGGAGGAACACTTACCGCCACAATCCTTGTCGCGTCCGGCCGCTTGTGCCCGGATGCGGGTTCAACAGGAAGCACCATGACCCGACGCGAATGGACAAGACTGGTCGCGATGATCGCCGTCCTGGCGGCGGCGGGCGTGCTGCGCGTCTGGGGCGGGGAGTACCTGCAACACGCCGCCGGCGAGGGGCTGGGGCTGCTGGGGCACTACCTCCGCCGCTACCTGCTGACCGCCCTGCTTCCGGCGCTGATCCTTGCCGGGGCCATCGCCACGCTGGTCAGCCGGTCGGCCGTGGTGAGTTACCTGGGGCCGGCGGCCCGCAAGGGTGTGGCCTACGCGGTCGCCAGCGTCTCCGGGGGGGTGCTGGCGGTGTGCAGTTGCACGGTGCTTCCGCTGTTTGCGGGCATCCGCCGCATGGGCGCGGGACTGGGGCCGGCCTGCACGTTCCTGTATGCCGGGCCGGCAATCAACGTGCTGGCGATCGTGCTGACCGCCAGCGTGCTCGGCTGGAAGCTCGGGCTCGCCCGGGCGATCGGCGCGATAGGCTTTGCACTGGTAGTCGGACCGATGATGGCGTGGCTGTACCGGCGGCACGAGGCCGCACCGGCCGCCATGACCGCGATGCCCGATCAGCCGTCGCCCCGTCCGTGGTACCGGACCGTCGTGATCCTTGCGCTGATGCTGGTGGCGGTGGTACTGGCCAACTGGTCCCGCGCGGGTGACATACGGGCGGTGTTCCTGTGCTGTCCGGAGGGGCTGACCACGTTCAAAGCCGAGGTCGTTGAGCACAATCCCGCCCGCGGCACCTACACCATCCGCGACGCGGCGGGCCTGCGGGAAGTGCCGGCCGAGCGGTTCGTCCGCAATATTGACCGACCCGACGCCGGGGACCGCATCGCCGCGGCGCTGCACTCGGTGCGATGGCTGATTACCGCGGCGATCGTGGCGTTGCTGGTGTGGCTGGTGTGGCGGTGGGTGCCTCGGGGGGAGGTGCACGCCTGGGGCGGCTCGGTGTGGGAGTTCGCCAAGCTCATTGTGCCGCTGTTCCTGGTCGGCGTGGTGGTGGCGGGCGCCCTGTTCGGAAGGTCGGGACGCGAGGGTCTCATCCCGTCGCGGTGGGTCGGCATGCTGGTGGGAGCCGACCCCCGACCCCTGCTGGCGGAAATGGGCTTCTCGGGCGGCGCCGAAGCGGCGGTGCGTGCCGTCTGGCCGATATGGACGAACCTGTTCGCGGCCGTGGTGGGCGCGCTGATGTACTTCGCGACCCTGACGGAGGTGCCGATTATCCAAGGCCTCCGCGGGGCGGGCATGGGCGACGGGCCCGCCCTGTCGCTGCTGCTGGCGGGCCCGGCACTGTCGCTGCCGAACATGCTGGTGATCCGCAGCGTGCTGGGCACCGGGCGAACGCTGGTGTACGTGGGACTGGTGGTGGCGATGTCCTCTCTCGGCGGACTCGCCTACGGCGCCTTGGTCGCCTGAAGGAGAGAACACCGGTCGGGGGGCAGAACCGCCTCAACCGGCCGGGGTGATGGGGCGGAGCCCTTCGGCGAGGCCGTTGAACAGGGAGATGGCGCCCCGCCGCAGGTTCCGCAGGCGGTAGCCGCCCTCCTGCACGACCAGGATCGGCCGATGCAGGGCGGCGATGGCCTTGCCGATCTCCCCGAGTATGAGCGGGGTGAGGTCGAAGGTGGCAGTCGGGTCGCCGCTGAGCACGTCGAACCCGACGCACAGCACCACGAAATCCGGCCTCTCTTCGCGGATGGGTCGAATGGCCCGGCGGAGGGCGGGCAGGTAGCGGTCGTCGTCGGTTCCGGCCGGGAGGGGGATGTTGTGGTTGTACCCAAGCCCCTCGCCCTCGCCGCGTTCGTCGGCGAACCCGCTGAAGTAGGGATACTCGAAATCCGGATGCCCGTGGATGGAGACCGTCCGCACGTCGCGGCGACGGTAGAAGATTTCCTGCGTTCCGTTTCCGTGGTGGTAGTCGGTATCCAGCACGGCGACGGTTCCGTGGCCGGAGAGGTAGTGTGCGGCGATGGCGGCGTTGTTGAGGTAGCAGAACCCTCCGCAGGTATCCACCCCGGCGTGGTGCCCGGGCGGGCGACACAGCGCGTAGGCGACGGGTCGGCCCTGCAGCAACCCGTCGGCCGCGGTCAGGGCGACGTCGGCGGCGTAGCGGGCCGCCTGATAGGCGGCGGCGTTGAGGGGGGTAAAACTGTCGGTACAGTAGTACCCGGCCTGCACGAGGGCGGCCTTGGGCTTGCGCCGGGGGCGCTGGGCCGGAAACGTGTCGGCGTAGAAGGGGATGCGTCCGCGCACTTTCCCGCAGGTGTCGCGGAGGAACCGCACGAACGCCCGGTCGTGGACGTCGTGGACGGGAGCCAGCCCGAAGCGGCGGACCGTCAGCGGCGTGAACAGGCCGGTGCGGTCGAGGGCCTTGCGAAGCGTGTCGACGCGGGCGGGGCGTTCCTCGTACCCGCGGTGAATCACGTGGTGGATCTGGTGCTTGCCGCTCCAAGCCACGACGAACGCCTTCTCCAGGCGGCGCCCGCTGACCGGCTTGGGCGACGGGCGAGGACGCGTGTACCGCGGTGGCCGAAACTGCACCGGGTCGTCGGTGATCGACTCGATGACCCGGTCGGTTTCGTGCTGGGGGACCTCATGGCGGTAGCGTTCGGTGAGGATCACCTGCATCACCTCGCGGGCTTCCTTGCGACGAAGCGGCGTCTTGCGCCCGAGGGGGTCGAACAGCAGGTGCGTTACTTCCTCCGGCCGTTCGGGCAGGTCCTCGTAGGCCGTGTTGGCGATCGGCCGAACTCCGAGGCGTTCGTAGAACCGAAGGCGGTTGCGGTTCTCCTGGAGTTTGCGGGGGTCCTTGACGTACTGGGGGTCGTCGGACTCCACGTCCATGTAGAGCCCCCTGGCTTTGAGGCGCTTGGCGAGTTCACGGACGGCCTCATACAGTGCGCTGCCGAGCCCGCGGCCGCGGACGTCGTCGCGGATGGCGACGTAGTCCAGGTGGCAGGCGTTGACCTCCGGGTAGTGCAGCACCAGCGCGAAACCGGTCACACGGGCGCCGGTGGTCTCGGAGATCAGCAGGAACGCGCGGTACCCGCGGCGGAAGGGGTTTTCCAGCAGGTCGGGGATCTTGTCGGCGTAGTCGGCCCAGGGGGGGAAGCTCTCGCGGAAGATATCCTGCACCTGGACCAGGCGGTCTCTCGCCAAGGGCAGGGACATGCTGTAGAGGCAGCGGATTCGGAACATGCGGTGCGGTCACTCCTTGCGGGGCAAAACGCCCCGACACCCCATTGTACGACGGCCGGGGCGGCATTGCCCGCCTCGGGCTGGCAGGCCCGGGCGAAGCTCAACCCCGACGGATTTCCTCGATGATGAACAACGGCCTTTGCTTGACCTGGTCGTGGATGCGTCCGACGTAGATGCCCAGCACCGCGATCACGAACAGTTGCATTCCGCCCAGCATCGCCACCGCCCCAAGCAGGCTCGTCCAGCCGGTTTCGACCTCCCAGAACAGCTTGCTGATGATCGCGTAGAGCAGCAGCACCAGCCCGAACAGGCAGGCGAAGAGGGCAAACCACGTCGCAAGACGCAGCGGCTTGGTGGAGAAGCTGGTGACGGCGTTGATCGCCAGATCGAGCATCTACCGCAACGGGTACTTGGTGTCCCCGGCATAGCGGGAGTCGCGATCGTAGCGGTAGGGCACTTGCGTGAAACCGATCCAACTGACCATGCCCCGCACGAAGCGGTGCCGCTCGGGCATGCTCATCAGCACGTCGAGCGCGCGTCGGCTGATCAGGCGGAAGTCGCCGGTATCGACGGGGATGCTCGTGTCGCTGAGGCGGTTGATGAGCCGGTAGAAACCGGCCGCCGAGGCCCGTTTGAAGATCGTCTCCCCGGCGCGTTTCCCTCGCTGCCCGTAGACGACGTCGGCATTCTCGGCGTCCATCAGGCGGTCCATTTCCGGAAGGGCTTCGGGCGGGTCCTGCAAGTCGGCATCGATGATCAGCACCCGCTCCCCGCGGCAGATCGTAAGACCGGCCGAGAGGGCCAACTGGTGCCCGTGGTTGCGGGAGAGTTTCACCCCCACCACGCGGGGATCCTCGGCGGCGCAGTCGGTGATGAACTGCCAGGTCCGGTCGCTCGAACCGTCGTCGACCAGGACGATCTCCCAACTGCCCTCCACCTGCCCGCAGGCGGCGACGGTGCGGCGGAGGAATTCCGGCAGCGACTCCTCTTCATTGTAGCAGGGCGCCACGACGCTGTAGCGCGGGGCGTCGCCAGGGGCGGAAGGGTTGTCGCTCGGG
>JBKHHV010000259.1:0-5439 GCA_046539005.1 Phycisphaerae bacterium | reverse complement strand
GGAAGTTCAGCACCACGTACGCCGGCCCCAGTTTCAGCGCCCGTCCCGAGCCTAGCAGCACGCTCTGCTGCCAACTCCGCCCGAAAAGCCCGCTCCGGACGGCGTCGCTCAGCCCGCTGCGAGATGCCTCGGCGAGCACCAGCCCGATCCACGGGCTTGCCCCCACGCACCAGGCCGCGATGAACAGCCCCACTCCTGCAACCGGCAGGCGGCGCCTGTATGCCACCCACAATACAAGCAGGCCATACGCCGGCAACGCCAGCAGCGCCAGGTTGTGCGTCGCCAGCCCCAGCCCGTTGAGCAGACCCAGCGTCGCTGCACTGCTCCAACTCGGGCGACGCACCAGGGAAACCACCGCATGCAGCTCCAGCGTGAAGATCGCCACCAGGATGATCTGGCTCTCGCAGATGGTCGCCAGCCACCAAGGTGTGTGCGCCAGTGCGAACCATCCGGCCGTGACGAGCGATAGCAACCATCGTCCGGGGAACAGGCGCAGCAGGAGCATCAGCAGGCTTGCCGCGGCGATGGCCCCGAACACAGCCGACACGAGATTGATCCGATACGCCACGTCTCCGACCGGCAGATGCCGGAACAGCGAGCCAACCGCGATCAGCAGCGGGTGAGCCAGCGCGATACCCAACTCGCCGCGGAAGTCGCTGTGGAGGACCCGCCACTGGAAGATTCCGCTGTCCTGCCAGGCGGGCCCGTGCTGTGTGGTGGCCGCGTAGAGGATGAGGGTCGCCAGGAACATGCAGGCCCCGGCGCGGAAGAGTCGGCCGGCGGGCGTGGCGACCGCAGCGGCGGCCGGGTCGATCGCGGGGGTCGGTTCGCTCATGGTGGACTTATTATAGATGCCGTGGCCGGGATGTCGATAGAACAGCAGAGCACCGCAAGCGAAGAACCGGGAACGAGATGACGAAACTTAACGCCCTGATCGAACTGGCAAGGCCTTGGCACTGGGTCAAGAACCTGCTGGTATTTGCCGCATTGCTGTTCAGTCGCAGCTACCTGCAGTGGGAGCTGTGGCTGGCGGCGGGCGGGGCGTTTGTGGCATTTTCGCTGCTGGCAAGCGGGGTCTACTGCTGGAACGACATCTTCGACCGCCAAACCGATGCCTCGCTGTCCCGCACGGCCGGTCGGCCGATCCCCTCCGGACGGGTCGGCGTGGGGGAAGCGGCGTTGCTGGGCACCGCCCTGCTGGCGGGCGGGCTGCTGCTGTCCTGGGCGGTGGCGTCTCCGCTGGTGATCGTGGCCGGGGCGTATCTGCTGCTGCAGGTGCTGTATAATCTCTCGTTCCGACGGCGGGCGATTGCCGACGTGATCGCCATCTCACTGGGGTTCGTGCTGCGTGCGATGGCCGGCGGGGTCGCCATCGGGGTGCCGGTGAGCGTGTGGCTGGTGGTGTGCACGTTCATGCTGTGCCTGTTCCTGGGGCTCATCAAGCGCCGGGCCGAAGTCGCCGCCCTGGGCGAGCGGGCGGTTCGCTCCAGCCCGCGGGCGGTCCACGCCTTCTACACCATGGAACGTCTCGACCACATGCTGGGCGTCTCGGCAGGCCTGGCGGTGGTGACCTACACCCTCTACTGCCTGGTCAGCCCCCACTCGCCCGGGGTGCACATGATCTGGACCATCCCGGTGGTGATGTACGGCATGTTCCGCATGTACAGCCTCGCCGTCGGCACCCGCCCCAGCGAACCGGTAGACCTGCTGAAACGCGACTGGGTTCTCTGGGCGGTCGCTGCCGTCTGGGCGGGCATGGTCGTGGCGGTGATGCAGGTCGGCCGACACCCCTGGCTGCATGGCTGGCTGAGCCGCTGAGACTCGGGCTGTCCGGGCCCATTCGTCCCGGGACGCTGCTGGTGGACCGCCCCGGGGGCGACCGCGACAGCGGCGCATTCGAGCAGTCGGTCAAGAAGCTTACGCAGCGGATGTTCCCTGACGAGGTCCTCGGGGCGATGTCCCGCATGCAGCCGCACATCAAGGGCATCGACCGGCTGGTGTATCGCAACGCCTTCGGGGCGATCCGCAAGGCCGACGGGCCGAAGCTCCAATGCCTGCTGGTGAACCAGCGGCCGGGCGTCACCTACAGCCGCTACGACATCACCTGCGGACTGCTGGGCAACCCGAACCTGAAGGTCTCGGGACTGGGTGGACGACAGCGCGTTCCGGCTGTTCAGCCGCATGGTCACCGCGGCCGCCGGCGTGAACGCCGAGGACAAGTAAGCCCGCCCCCCGTTTCTTCGGGCCGGTTCGTCACATGAGGATCGCGGCCAACACGTCGCGCTGGGAGATGATTCCCACCGGCTCGTCGCGGTCGACGACCAGCACGTGGCGGATGTGATGCTGTTCGAGCATGCTCGCGCAGGCGGTCAGTTCGTCCTGCGGGTGGCAGGTGAGCACCGGCGAACTCATCACGTCGGCGACGGTGGTGTCGTTGGGGTCGCGTTTCTCGGCGATCACGCGTCGCAGGAAGTCCCGCTCGGTGACGATGCCGATGATGCGGTCGGGCTTCTGCTCGACCACGACGCACCCGACATTGGCTTCCTTCATGCGCTCGGCCGCCTCGGCGATTGATGTTTCCGGTACGACGGCGATCACGTTGGCGCCCTTCTTGAGAAGGACCTCTTCGACGGTACCCATGAGAGTCCCTTTCCTGCGTTCCGCTTGCCTGCCCCGATGCCGCCGAAAGACATGCCTACCCCATGCGGCATCCTTGTACCTATCGACATGGTAGGGAGCGTCTTGCAGGAAATCGCCCGGAAATGCCGGAGCCTGCCGCCTCGGCGCCCACGAGAACCGGACGCAGACTACTCCGCCGAGGAAAGCCGCCGGAAGTAGTCGCAGATCGCTCGCCGGTCGCGGTCGGACATGAACGAATCGGCCACAAGCAGCAGGCGGTCCTGCTCTCGCGGGGGCAGCCTGGCCCAGTCCGGATCGTCGACGGTGCTGTAGCGGATCAGCAGGTTTTCCCCGCGGCCGCCGGCGCGAAGAGAGCTGACTGCCGCCGGGCCGGACACCCCCACGCCGCCCTTACCGCCGCGTCCGTTGGGCGGCACTTTGCCGTTCTTCGCACCACTCGAGGACTCCGCCACCGTATCTCCCGGCCCGGCCGCCACAATCGGTCCGATCCCGGGTTTGTCACCGATTGGTCCCGGGTCATTGCCCGGCTTTCGGACAACCACCAGAATCCCCGGTTCACCGGGCTGGTTGGGGTCCTCGAACCATTCCGGCTTGCTCAGCCGTCGAGACCGGGGGTCCACCACCAGCGGGTTCTCCTCAATGGTCTTGATGAGGTCACCCAGCACGTCGGCCGCCTTCCTGGCCTTGAGCTGCGTGTCGCGTTTGCTGTCCAGTTTCTCAAGGCGACGCTCCACCGTGCCCATCAGCTCGGCGGTGGTTTCCAGCACTGCCCGCGGGTCGCCGCAGAGCGCTTCGAGCTGCTTGACCTTCTTGCGGGTGGTCATCAGCGTTTGCCTGTCGTAGGTCCGGGAGAAGTTCTTTACGCCGTAGCGATAGAACGACAGCGCGTACATGAACCGGTTGCGCTTCTCCCATATCTCCGCCACCTCCTGGACGGCGGCCGCTTCGAACCCGACGTGCCCGGGGGACTTCATCAACAACTCTTCGTACGCCCCGACCGCCGCGAGGTCTTCACCGCCCCGGGCCAGCGCCCGGGCCCACAGCAGGCGGAGCACTGTTGCCTCGTACAGCCTGGAGCGGGAGTTGACACGCCGCTCAGCCAGCCGGGCGACCTTGAGACAGGCCTCGGGCTTGCGCGCCTTGGCGAAGGCCTGGTGAACCGCCCCGATCTCCCGGTCGGCCGTCGCGTACGCCAGGACAATGTCCTCCACGTGGGTTCTCCATGTCCGGACGGCCGAGGGGCGATTCAGAATCTTGCTGCCGGCAGCGATCTCCTCCGGCTCCAGCAGGATGTGGGAGGTGAGTTCGCTGCGGGCATGTCTGAGTTCGAGTTCGAGCGGACCGGGGGAGTTGGGGTCATCGGCATACGCCGGAAGGGACAGTGCCGAAAGGATCAGCGCGACGACCCACGCGGGAGAGAGTCTCCGTGCGGACTTCATGGGAAGCTCCTTGCAGTTGTCGGGTCATCGACACTGCATCAGACGCCCCTGGGCCCCGCAGGTTCCCGGCGAAAACAGCCCGCGCTCTACCCGGCCGGCAGAGGTTGGGGAATGCGAAGAGAGAACTTGGCCCATTGCCCCGGCTCGCTGGCGGCGTTCACCCGCCCACCGTGCAGATTCACCAGCCGCCAGACCGTGTACAGCCCCACCCCGGTGCCCTTCTGTTTGCGCAGTTCGGGGTTGTCCAGGCGGCTGAACTTGCGGAACAGCCTGGTCCGCTCCTGGCGGGTGAAGCCCACGCCTTCGTTGCGGACGGCGATCTCGAAGGCATCCTTCTCCAGGCGGGCACGGATGCGGATCTCCCCGCCCTCGTGGCCGTACTTGGAGGCATTGGTCAGCAGGTTCACCATGACGATGCGAAGCTGCCCGCGGTCGCAGGCCACCTCGGCCACGTCGGGGCGGAAGTCGGTCACCAGCTTCTGATTCTTCTGGTCCACCTGGGCCCCCACCACCTCCACCGCCGGCAGGATCACCTCCGAGACCAGGTCCACCGCCTCGGGCTTCAGCAAGACCTCCCCGGCCTCCAGCCTTGCCAGCGAGAGATACTCGTCCACCAGGTCCAGCAGGTAACGCCCCTTGGTCTGCATACGGTGGATCTTCGCCACCTGCTGCTGGGACATTTCGCCCAGGTATCCGTCGGCCAGCACGGTGGCGTCCATCATCATCGACGCCACGGGGCTCTTGAGTTCATGCGTCACAAACGCCAGCAGCTCCGAGTAGGCCCGGTTGGCCTGCTCGAGCTGCTCGATGCGGTAGGCCTTCTCGACCGCCTGGGCGAGGCGCTCGGCGATCGCCAGGTGCGTGCGGACCTGCTTGGCGCCGTAGGCATGAGGCCGCCGCGAACTGCGAAAGAAGAGCCCGACGTTTCGGCCTTCCACGCGGAGCGGGCAGGTCATCGACGAGCGAACGCCCTCCTGCACCAGCAGCCGCGACGATCGGCTCTCGGGGTGCTCGCGGAGGTAGGCTTCTAGGTCGCCGATGAGGCGGATGTGCCCCTGCTGGGGGATGCGTTCCAGCGAACTGTCTCGCAGGTCTTCGGCGTAGCCTTTCTTCAGCAGCAGCGGTTCGTAATCGGCCCGGGCGTAGTGGGCGATGACGCGCAGGTGCGTTTCGTCGGCAAACGCCAAAGCCACGCGGTCGCAGGGGCAGATGTCGTGCGTTTCTACGAAGAGGAAGTCGATGGTTTCCTCGATGCCCGGGGCCGCGGCAATCTTCTGATTAATGTGATGGAGGATGTCCCGCTCGGCGTCGGTGAAGGTCACCGGCCCGGCGTCGTCGACGTACTCCAGCAGCGGCTTGG
>JBKHHV010000029.1:0-19054 GCA_046539005.1 Phycisphaerae bacterium | reverse complement strand
CCTCCAGGCGGGGCGGGTCCTGCGGCAGGTAGCCGATGCGGAGATCCCGCCGGCGCTGCACGACGCCTTCGGTGGGCTCCAGCATGCCCCCGACGATCTTCAGCAGCGTGGTCTTGCCCTCGCCGTTGGGGCCCACCAAGCCGACCGACTCCCCGGCCGCCAGCGTGAAACTGGCGTTGACCAGGACGTTCGCGTCGCCGTAGCTCTTGGATACGTGTTCGCCGACAACCAGGGACATCTCATCGCTCCGTGCTTAGGTCCCCTCGGCCGCGCGGCCGCGGGAAAAGACCGCAGCATACACGCACATGGCGGCCGATGGTATAGTGCCTTGCCGAACCGCCGCCTGCGGGCGGGCAGCAAAGGAGATCCGCTTTGAGTTACCGTGCAATCGCGTGATCGAAAGGACCCCGCCGACGTTCCCGTGGCACACTGCCGAGGACATGTGCGTGCCGGTGGAGAATTCATTGTTGCTGGCGGGGGCGCTCAGCCGTGAGAACGTGCCGTTTGCCCTGCACGTGTATCCGCGTGCCCAACACGGACTGGGAGTGCTGAAGGACCCGAAGGTCTGCGGGCAGTGGATGGGTGCGTGCGAAATGTGGCTGGAAGAAACCTGCTTTACCGGCGGAAGGTGAAGGGGATCCTAACACGAGATGGTAGATGTATTTGGGCAAGGTCAAGGCGCGGGGAAATCGGCGAAGGTCCCTTCCGCGTTTCGGGCGGTGCGGCTATAATGGAGTGCGTAGCGGACCCGGGGCATTTGCCCCGTTTGCTCGACGCATCGGCCCGCTGAAGCTTCGAGGAGATCGCCGGCGCCCAGGCGTCGGCTCTGCAAGTCTGGACGTGCTTCATGCGAAATGTGCTCAACCCATCAAGGCCGGGGGGAGTTGCGGCAGGATTCCTGGCAGTTCTGGCGGCAGTTACGATCTGCAGCCAGTCCGCGAAGGCGTTGGTCTTCCACTCCACCGGTGATCCGGGCTACAACACGTCCGCCCCGACCGGCACCTATGCCGACAGCGGATGGCGTTTCCAGGCCGAATGGTCCTACGGCGGAGCGACGGCGATTTCGCCCCAACACCTGCTGACAGCGAGTCATTTCGGCGGCAACATCGTGGGAAAGAACGTCGTTTTCCACGGCAGTCTGCACCAGATTACCCATTACGTCGACGATTCCAGTTCTGACCTTCGCATCCTTGAAGTCAGTGAACCGCTGGGGGCCTGGGCGCCGCTGTATTCTGGTTCAAGCGAGTTCGGTAAGGAGATCGTCCTTCACGGTCGAGGAAGGCCGCGCGGAAACGAAGTGACGGAGGGTGGGGAGTTGAAGGGTTGGCAATGGGACGCCCGAGACGGCGTTCAACGCTGGGGCAAAAATGAAGTTACGGATATTTCAACCGCCGTGAATCCGTCGCTGGTTATGCAATTCGATTCCGACGGCGGGACCAACGAGGCCGGCTATTCTGAATGGGATTCCGGCTCGGGCGCCTTCATCTTCAATGAGAATACAGGCCAATACGAGTTGGCGGGGGTCGGTTACGGTGTGGATGGTCCCTACAACTTCCAGAGCGGCGATACCGGTGCTTTCAGCGGCAGCGTTTTCGATGAAGGCGGGCTGTGGGAGAACCAAGGCAGTTGGACCTACCACCACGACACCGGCCGAGATAAGCCCCAGGAATTCCACGCCACGCGCGTATCCGCACAATATTCATGGATTTATGACGAAATTTCTTCCTCGCTTCCGACCGCCGGGGACGCAAATCTCGATGGGATCGTCGACTTCAGCGACGCCTGGGCGGTACTCGCCAGCTACAAGACCGACGGGGACTACTTCTGGTTTGACGGCGACTTCACCCACGACGGGATCGTAGACGAGGCCGACGTGGATCTGCTGCTGGCCAACTACGGGGCCGGCGTGGCCGGGGGGCTCGATTCGTCCACAATCTCCGCCATGTTCGACCAGACCGATGGAACGGCCGTCCCGGAGCCGGGCACGCTGATCCTGCTGGGAATCGGCTCAATTATGTTTGCCCGGCGCAAATAGGGGAATAAACCTACAGATCTGAAAGTTTTCCCGGGGGATCCCAAACCCTTTCCGGGTGGCAACTGCGCATCTTGTCAGATTATTATCATATTCATCTGTTTGAATCTTCACTTCATGCCGGACCTCTCCGAAGGTACTCTATGAGTGCCTGAGAGTTATTCCATTCAGCGGAGGTCCGGTTGTGACAGTAGTTTATGGCCTTTTTACGACGGCTTGGTCTCGACGTGTGTCTCTACTTCTTGTGGTCCATGTGCTTGCGTCCGGCGCCATGGGGGGGCTGGACGTGTACCAGTACGACCCCGCCAGACACGATCGCTTCTATACCGGAGAGGATAAAGCGTTCGTAGGTGAATTCCTTGACCTCTCCGGAATCGGTCGACGGCCTGATTCTTCTGGTCCCTGGGCGACGATGGTCTCCGGGCAGTATTTCGTCTCTGCCAATCACTGGCATCCTGAAGCAGGGGGGAGGCTTCGGTTCCACCACGACAACGACCCGAATGGTGCCTGGGAAGAGGCGACGGTCGCCGGCGGGATGCAGATCGGCTACAGCGATCTCTGGCTGGGATGGCTGGACGCGCCGGTCTCCGAGGCGGTGGCGAAGTATCCGATCTATTCGGTTCCTCCCTCGGAACTGATCGGCCAGGAGATGCACATCGTCGGGCAGGCGTCCACTGCCTATCCCAACCCTCAGCGGATGCGCATGGGGCGCAACGAGTTGGAGAGCGTCGGCACCTCCTTCCAGTGGACCTACGACACCACCGGCGGGCTCGGGCAGGACGAAGCTCGCACCCAGCCGGGCGACTCCGGGGCCCCGACGTTCGTGGTCCATAACGGACAGCTTGCCCTTCTGGGCACCCACTCCAGCGTCAACGGGGACGCTTATGTTCCCGAGTACGCCCAGAAGTTGAACGAGCACATGTACGATGACCCGGCCACGCTGGTCGGACTCCCGGACGGGGCGCCGTATGGCCCCTTCACCTGGGACGGGGCAGACCCGGCCGGCGGAGATCCCGGCGATGGGGTCAGTTGGTCCGACCCCGCCAACTGGTGCGGAGCCGACGGCCTCGACCGCGGCGTTACCCCGGGCTTCGACGTGACGTTACCCCTGCACGCCTCGGGCACCACCGTGGACATGCAGGGCGACCGCACCGTGCACAACCTGCGGGTCGAGGGGGACTATACCCTCACCGGCGGCGCCCTGACGATGCTGGGCGGGTCGGTCTACGTCTCGGTCGAGAAGACGCTCGATTTCGAAGGAAGCTTCGCCCACGCCTTCACCAAGAAGGGCCCGGGCGAGCTTCGCGCCGAGGGCACGCTGCCGGATGTCGTCCTTCATGACGGGCGGCTTTCGGGGCCCGTGAACGCCGGGGCCGTCAAGGTAACCGCCGGGGCCGAACTCCGCGTCTCGGGGACGGTCCGATCGCTGGATGTCACGCCGGCAGGGAAGCTCGAACTGGTCTTGACCGGGCCGCCTCAGTGGGAGACGCCGATTCTGGCAGTCGAAGAAGGTTTCATCGGCGAAGGGACGCTGATCATCCTCGTGGACGAGGCGACGACGGTTCTTCCCGGGCAGCGCTGGAAGGCGATGTCCTGGGGCAGCTACGACGGTCCTTTCTACCGCATCAAGGGACTGGATAACGTCCAGGGCAAGGAAGGACTGTGGCTGAACTATGAGCAGACCGACGAGGGCATCTACCTGACGGCCGAAGCTCTTGCTGGTGACGTGGACCTCGACGGTACGGTCGGCATCGCCGATCTCAGCGTGATGGCAAGCATCTGGCAAGGAGAAGTGGACTGGTGTTGCGGCGACCTCAACGGCGACGGCAGCGTCGGGCTGGCGGACCTGAGCCTCATCGCCAGCAACTGGGGCAACAGCATCTACAGCCAGTCGGTCAGCGTCCCGGAGCCCACCACCGCACTGCTGCTCGCGATTATGGGCGCCGCGGCGCTTCGGCGCCGTCCTGAAGCGGCGTCTTCCGGACGGCGGACGAGTCGCTGACGTAATCGGGCTTCGCGGCCATGCGGCTGGGAACCACCAGCACCGGGCAGGGCGCATCGTGCAGTACACTAGCCGAGACACTACCGGTAAGCAGGTGGTACAGCCGCCCATGGCCGTGGGAGCCCAGGACGATCATCTCCGGCTGGAAACGCCTGGCCTGCCGCAGGATACCCTCATCGGGCTGCCCGGCGGTGAGCAGGGCGTGCACGCTGAGCCCACGGTGCTCGATCTTCTTGCGGCACTGCAGGAGCTGGGCGTGACGGTGCCGGAGATGGTCGGCCAGTACGTCCCGCACGTAGCCCGGGCCGGCCTCGAAAGCCTGCACGGGCGGTTCGTCGGGTGCCACGTGCAGCAGGATAACCCTCGCCCGCAACTGGCGCCCGAGGCGGGCGGCCTGTTCGAGGACCGCGTCGGTAACGTCCGAGAAATCCACCGCTGCCAGGATAGTACGTTCTCCGGCCATGGCTTTCCTCCCGGGGCAGGGAACCCGCAGTGTCTTTCTGCTGAATTATAGGCGCCGCGGGCCCGGGTTGACACGGCGATTGATCCCCCGGACCCTCGCCCCCGCCCCCCGCCGCGGAGGCGAAAAAAGTGCTTGCCTCCTGTGGCGGCTGTCGATACGATGCTTGGTCTTCCCCTTGTCGGGGCAGTAAGACTGCGAACCACAAACAGCGAGACGAACCATGCATTATCCACACAGGATTTCCAAGCGTAAGCGAGCCCGCAAGATCGGATTCCGCGCCCGGATGCGCACCAGCAAGGGACGCAAGCTGATCAACCGCAAGCGCCGCCTGGGGCGCAAGGTGCAGGTCGTCTAGTGCCGGATGAGCGCCGCGCGGTCGCCGCGCGGGGTATCGCACACGATCTCCAAAACCCCCGGCCCCGGTCGGGGGTTTTTCTGCGCGCCGGCCGAGCGGGTGCCCCAACTCCCCCTCAGCGGAAGCCGATTGGGGGGCTTTGCCCGAATTTCATGGTTTTGTGCCGAATACAGTCCTTTGTACTTGCCGAGAGGTCCCAGAAGGGTAACCTGCCTCGCTGAGGCTGACGGGGGTTTCGTCAGGCGAAGGCGGGTCCGTCAGCCCGGGACCAGAGTGATGTCGATCATGGCCTCCTGGAGGCAGAGAAGCTACGAAGTCCTTCCGGCGTTGAGCGTCCGCGGCGACCAACTGCGGGGCTACCTCCGCACCATCACCGTCGCCTGGACGTACGGAATCATCTGGCTGACCATCATCCAGGGCGGCCGCATGAACCACTTCGCCCGGATGCTCGGCTTCAGCGACTTCCACTTCGGGCTCCTCGGTGCCATCCCGTTCATCGCACGTTTCGGGCAACTCGCGGCCGCCATCCTCATCGAGAAGACCGGCCTGCGGAAGTACCAGTTCCTGAGCTGCGCGACCTTCCACCGCTTCGTCTGGCTCGTTATCGCGGCGATTCCCGCGATTTCGCTGATCCCCGGCATCCCGACGCTTCCGGCTGCCTGGGCGGTGTGGATCATGCTGGGGCTGCTGGCGGTCAGCTTCCTGAGCGAGTCGCTGGCCACGCCGGCATGGCAGATGTGGATGGGCGACCTGATTCCCCGCCGCATCCGCGGGCGCTATTTTTCCAACCGCAAACGGTTTACCGAGTTGATCCGCATCCCGTTCGTGATCGTCCTGGCGATCGTAGTCGACGCGGTGACCCGCCACGGTGCCATGACCGCCGAGAATCAGCCGGTGCTGCTGTGGACGCTGAGCGTCCTGTTCGCCCTGGCGGGCATCTTCGGCATGATCGACATCCTGCTGTTCCGGCACATGCGGGAGGTGGTTCCGTCCACTCGCGACGAGCCTCGTCGGCCTGCCGTGGACATCCGCGTACCGCGTGTGCATGGCCGACCCTTCTCGCGGCTGCAGCAGGGGGTGAGCTACCTGCGCGTGGCGGGTGATCAGTTGCTGGCCAGCCCGATGCGCGACCCGGTTTTCCGCCGGACGGCGCTGGTGATGGCGGTGGTTACCTTCGCGCTGCCGGTCTCGGGACCGTTCTTCTACCGTTACTTCCTGGAGTCGCTGAAGTTCAGCGTGCTCGCCACCGACATGCTCTTCCTGGTGGTCGGGCCGATCGTGGGGATCCTGGCGGCAAAACACTGGGGACGCCTGCTGGACCGCCACGGCAGCCGGCCTGTGCTGATTCTGGGCATGTTCTTCACCAGTCTCTCGGTGCTGCCGTACTTCTTCGCCATGCCGCACACGCCCACGCCCCGTTTCGTGGTGGACGCGATCAACGCCGTCGCCGGCCCCATCGGATCGCTGATGGGCTACCACCAGAACCTGCTGAGCTACGGCTCGCCGGTGGGAGCGTGGCTGGTGATGACGCTGTCGATGACGCTGGGCGCCGCCGGCTGGACCGGCGTAATGCTCGCCCAGAACAACATCGTGCTGGGCTTCTCCGACGGGGCCGGACGCAGCAAATACGTCGCGGCCTACGCGGTCATCGTGAGCCTGGGGGGCATGTTGGGCGGCCTTTCGGGCGGTGTCGTCGCCTGGCTGCTGGACTACTACAGCCACGACGGCCATCCCCTGCGCCTGGGTTACTTCGTGTTCACCAACTGGCACGCGACGTTCGTGATGTCGTGGATGGCACGGTTCGGGGGCATGCTGTTGCTGATCCGCATGCCCGACCCGGGGGCGGGCACCTTCCGCGGGATGATGCGGCACATCGGCTCGGCGATCGCTGCCAGGCTCCGCAGGCGATAGGCTTCCGTCCTGGCCGGCAGGGGAGTACAATTCCCCGCATGGCTGAGACACACGAAACCGAAGCGAAGCTGAAGATCGACGATCACACTCCCGTCCGCGAGGCCCTGCACGCCCTCGACGCCGAACCCATCGGCCGACTGCTGCAGACCGATACCTACTTCGACTCCGAGGACGCACGGTTGTTCGAGACCGGCTGTGGCCTTCGCATCCGCACCGTCGAGCCGCTGGGGGAGGGGGAGGTCCGCCAGAGCACCGATCCGCTGGTCACCTTCAAGGGCCCGCTCGACCCGTCCAGTGCGGTCAAACGGCGCGAGGAAATCGAGACGCATTGCGGGTCGGCCGAGGCCATGCAACGACTGCTGGGCGTCTTCGACATGCAGCCGCGGCTGATCATCCAGAAACGCCGCGAGTCGTTCCTGCTGGATGACTGCCGAATCGAACTGGACGAACTGCCGAACATCGGATGCTTCGTGGAAATCGAGGGCCCGTCGGAGTCGGCGGTGTCGGCCGTCCAGGAAAAACTCGGGCTCGGCGGTCGCGAGTCCATCTGCGACTCTTACCTGCACCTGGCGATGTCCCTGTGCGGCCGTCTTGGCGGAGCCTGCAAGACGCTGACGTTCGACACCTGCGACAACTGCCCTCACGCCGGGCAATAAGAACGGCGGCGACGGAACCCCCCGGATCCGCCGCCGCCCGATACTGCGCGTGGGTACTCACGGCCGATCAGCCGGTACCTTCCGGCGCGGCCGGTGGCGTTACCGGATCCCCGTCAGGACTGCGATCGGGTCGGGGGCGAAACACCTCGAACCAGTCCACCCTCCCGGTCGCCTGCATGAGCACGAACAGCGTCGCCACCGCACCGATGGTCACCGTAAGTCCGGTCATGCCCACCCAGAAGAACGCGTACGAGAAGCCCACCAGGTACAGCAACTGCGAGGCGCCCGCGTAGAAGACCGCAAACTTCACCCCCGCCACCAGACGCAGGTAGCTGACCACCAGCACCACGCTGACGGTCGCGCTGACCCAGAACGCCGCGTGAATGTTGACGTGGTCGGCAAGGTACGCCAGCAGAATGTGGAACGCGAAAAAGCCGGCCGCCAGGAACAGGTAGTGCATCGGGTGCAGGGGGATCTTCTTCAGCACGCAGATGGTGAACACGGCCGTAAAGAAGAACAGCAGGCTCACCGGCGCGAACAGGGACATTCGCGCGACGATCGGTCCGGCGTTGGGGCGGCGGGGCATGACGATGCCCATGGGCTGATGCGTGATGATGCTCCGGAATTCCCACTTGGAGACGGTTCCGTCGTCGGTAACGGTCGCCTCGGTCGATGGGCTGCGTGAGCCGCGCGGGTAATCGATGTCCCGGAAATCGGTGGTGACCGCGAGGCGGAAGTTCCGCAGCTCAGCGCGGGTGCTCTGGACGGGCAGATGGCTGTCCTGCGACTCGGCGTGGCGGGTGTTCAGGTGGCTGACGGCCTCGCCGGGGCAATATGCCCAGTAGTCCTGTCCGGTCGCACGATAGGCCACCGTCACCACGTGCGGCCGCGTGCGGTCCAGCGGGATCCGCAGCTTCCCGGAGACCTTCTGGTCGTAGGGCAATTCGACCGCGTTGCCGTCCACGCTCACCCGCAGATCGATGGGCGTCACCCGCCAGGGCACGTCAAAACGCACCAGTCCCTTGACGGGCTTGTCGGCAGGGACTTCCGACGCTTCGAAACCGTACTCACCGTGGAAGTCGACGGTGAAGGTGCTGTACCACAGCAGCCCCTTGTCGCGGTTCTCGTGGCGGATCGACGCACGGATGTCCGAACTGGCCGGGACGGAGACGTCGGCCTCCTCGCGCGACAGGTGCTTTCCGTCGGGTGCCCAGAACGGTGCCGACTGGGCCACCAGCTTCGGCCCCCACAGCGTTGCCATCTCCCCGGAGAGCGATTGGTCGAGCCTTTCGGTTCGGATGGCCACCGAGCCGGCCAGCGTTACCCAGCCGATACTCACCACCCCGAAGATCACCATGATCGCTATCAACCGAAATGCAGACATGTCTTCTGCTCCCTTCTGCGTTTGCACAGGCTTCTTTGTCCCGGCATCTCGCCAAGACGATTCCCACTACGTTCAGCCATCGTTTGACTGCTTCCCGGGTCTGCCCCCCGGCAACCGGAAAAGCTCTCCGTTACTTGGTCTTGTCCAGGATTCCCTGCAGAAGGTTCACGTAGTTCCGCAGGGCCTTGCGTCCCTTGGGTGTCTGGGCCACGGTGGTCCGCGGCTTCTTGCCCTGGAAGCTCTTGTCGATCTTCACGTACCCCGCACGCTCCAGGGCCGACAGATGCGTGGAGAGGTTGCCGTCGGTAAGACCCAGATCGGCCTTGAGTTCGCTGAAGTCCAGGCGTTCGACGCCCGCCAGCGACGCCATGATCGCCAGGCGCGTCCGCTGGTGGATGGTCTCGTCGATCAGGTTGTGCGCTTTGCGCTTGGCCACGTTTGGTTCTATCCGCCGTGCCGGGCCCAGACGACCAGGCCGTAGGCTATGTGGTATCCGCCGAAGGTGATTCCCAGTGTCCAGTAGGGCATTTCGAGGCAGAGCCAGTCAGGCCCCATTGGCCCGGCGTGGGGCAACATCGCCACGGCGACTCCCGAGAGGATGAACGCCACCCCGAGGTAGCGCAGCTCGACGATGCTGAACTCGCCCACCTGCCAGCACGCCACGCCGTAGAAGGTCATCCAGATCGGCGGGATCAGCCCCCACATGTTCGGCCCGGCCCCACACCACCAACGGTAGACGATCACCAGCGTGAGCCCCACCCCGGCGACAAAGGGCGGAAGGATGGTCATCAGAATCCGCTTCTTCGCCGACGACCAGAAGGGCATGTTGCGGGGTTTCTCGCGCAGGCGCGTGCAGACGGTCGCCGCCAGGAACGCCGCCACAAACACCGCCGACCAGACGGCGAGATTGGCCTTGACCGCCTTGACCGGCGGGTAATGCCGACTGAACCATGCGTCGGTCGCCAAGCCCATCAGGGCGATGAGCCCGGCAAGGATGCCCGCCAGCCCGCTCTGGGTGGTGTATCGCACCGGGCGTTCCATCAGTTCGCGAATGACCTTCAGTTCCTGGGTCGCTCGAGAGGGGTCCATCACGCGTTGTCTCCTTTTCCGCTCCGCCGGCGGGTTCGCCTTCCACGGCCGACCCGACCAGCGACTTTGCACTACAAAGTACTTTGCCACTCATCGGCCGGAAGTTCAAACAAATTCAGAAAAAGTGTTTCCCGCGTGAAGCGCCCGCTCGACCCCGACTACTGGCCATTGGTTACTCGGCAACGGCCTGCTTCTCTGCTGCGCGGGGGAGCAGCCCGCCCGGGCACGTCAATTCGGGGTTCGCTGGGGATTCCGTTAAACGCCACCGGGTCGCCTTGGCGTTCAGCGCTGTTGGGTTCGACAGAGAAGAAGTGGGGCGGTCCTGAGGATGGTGGGCAGCAAAGCTGCGCCGCCCTACCGAGTCGCTCACCGCTGTTGAGCAGCACGGGCGTGCGGGGACGCCCGTGGCACCGGGCGGCCAGGGGGGAAGGGCGTCAGTCGTTCAGTTCCAGGCAGCGGTCGATGCGGGCGAGGGTATGCTCTTTGCCCGTGAACAGCAGCGTGTCGAAGATCGCCGGGCTGAACGTCTTGCCGGTAATGGCCACCCGCAACGGCTGAGCGACCTTGCCCATGCCCAGTTCCTTCTTCTCGCAGAAGCCGGTAATCGCCTTCTCCAGCGCTTTGGGCGTCCAGTCGCACTCGGCGAGCAGCCCACGCAGGTCGGCCAATACCGCAAAACCCTGGCCTTCGTTCTTGCGGAGGACCTTCTTGACGGCCTTCTCGTCGTAGACGACGTCCTCGTCGGGCGCAAAGAGGATTTCGCACTTGGCGGGGATGTCCGCAAAGGTTCGGAAGCCCTTGCACGCCTCCAGCAGCTTCGCCAGCAGGTCATCGTCGTCGGAGGGGATGGGCGTATCGACATCCTGCAGGTAGGTGCGGAATTCCTCCAGCAGGCGGGCGGGCGAAAGTTCGGCGGCGGTGTCGGTATTGAACGCCAGCAGTTTGTCGCGATCGAACTTGGCATTGCTCTTGCCGACGCGATCGGGACTGAAGGACTCCACCAGTTCCTGCAAGCTCAGCCTCTCGCGGTCGTCCCCGGGGCTCCAGCCCAGCAGGGCCAGGAAGCTCACCAACGCTTCGGGCAGGTATCCGCTTCGCCGGAAGGCCCCGACCTCCACGTCACCGTCCCGCTTGGAGAGCTTGCGTCCCTGCATGTCCATGATCAGCGGCAGGTGGCAGTAGCCGGGCTCCTCGAAACCCAGCGCCTCGCGCAGGAGCACGTGCCGCCAGGTCTGCCCCAGGAACTCCTGCCCGCGGACCACGTAGTTGACGCCCATCATCGCGTCGTCGGTGACGTTGGCGAGGTGATACGTCGGCCAACCGTCGGCCTTTCGGATGATGAAATCCTCCATCTGGTCGGCCGGCATGGTAACCTCGCCGAAGACGTCGTCGTGGATGGTCACGCCGCGGTCGGGGCACTTGAATCGCACCACCACGGGTTTGCCCTCGGCCTGGGCCTGGTCTGCTTCTTGGGCGGTGGGAAACCGCGTGGGCCGCTGGTAGCGGTAGTCGCGTTTTTCAGCGCGGGCCTTCTCACGGAGGGCTTCCAGTTGCTCGGCCGTCTCGAAGGCGTAGTAGGCGTGGCCGTCGTCCACGAGTTTCTGGATGGTGGCCGAGTAGACGTCCAGGCGTTCGGACTGCCGGTAGGGCCCGGCGTCGCCGCCGATTTCGATGCCTTCGTCCCATTCGATGCCCAGCCATCGCAGGTCCTGCAGGATGCGGGCCTCGGAGGTCTCGTCGTGGCGGGCGCGATCGGTGTCTTCGATGCGCAGCAGGAACGTGCCGCCGGTTTGCTTCGCCAGGGCGTAGCTGAACAGCGCGGTCCGGGCCCCGCCCACGTGCAGCGAGCCGGTGGGCGAGGGGGCAAACCGGGTATTGAGGCTCTTCATCGTCGTCACTTTCGGCTGGCGAGGGTCAATCTTCGGTGATCTTGGTGTAGAACGACACGAAATCGTTGGCCTGGTCGCTATTGAGCCAGTCGATCGCGGCCGAGGGGTGTCGGTCGAGTTGACCGGTGATGGCGTAGGGCACGCGGTATCCCCAGTCCATGGTGTGCAGCAGGGGCACGATGCGCTCGCCGAGCACCTTGAGGATCGGCACGATGTTGAACTTGGGATTCTTCAGGAAGCCCACCAGCAGTTCCAGGGGGCAGTTGCCCGCGCCGCGACCCAGGCCGTACAGGGTGGCGTCGAGAAAGTTGGCGCCCTTGATGATGCCCTCGATGGTGTTGGCGTAGGCAAGCTGCTGGTTGTTGTGCATGTGCACGCCGATTTCCTTGGTCTTGATAAACATGCGGTAGCGTTCGACCAGGTAGTGCACGGTTTCGCTGTAGAGGGCGCCGAAGGAGTCGACGATGTAGATCGCGTTGGCCTGGGTCTCCTCTTCCAGTTGCTGCAGGGCCTCGTCCAGGAACAGTCCGCCCTCCTGGCTGATGGCCATGATGTTGATGCAGGTCTCGTAGCCCAGTTCGACGGCCGCGTTGGACAGGTGGATTGCCTTGTCCACGTCCTTGACGTAGGTCGAGCAGCGAATCATGTCAATGACCGACTCGCCGGCGGGCATCAGGTCGTCGGGATCGGACTTGTGGGCGTCCATCATCACCGCCAGGCGGGTCGCCTGGGGGTCGATGCCGTCGGTGGCCTGCTTGAGGTCGTCCTCCTCGCAGAAGCGCCACGGTCCGAACTCATCGGCGTCGAGCATCTTCTTGGAGTTCTTGTAGCCCAGTTCGACGTAGTCGATGCCGGCATCGCAGGCGGCCTTGTAGGCAGCTCGCACGGTGTCCAGGTCAAAATTCGAATCGTTCACCAGTCCGCCGTCGCGGATGGTACAGTCTACCACCTTGATCTCAGGGCGAAACATCGGTTGCTCTCCCATGGAGGGTCTCTCGTGTCTGTTGGTTCTGTCCCGGGCTGTGTGCGGAAGGGCCGTCTCGTTCTTCGCGAGCACAAAACGCTCCACCGCGCACAACCATTCGAATCGAACCACCCAGTATACCGATTGACGGCGGTTCTGTCGCGGAGAAACGCGGCATTCAGGGCGGCCGAGGTCCGGCGGGCCCGCGCTGGAGCGCGGGGGAATGCTCCCCGGTCCGCAAGTCCCTCTTTGGGGTATTCAGGGACGAGGCCTACTTTGCCAGCTTTTTGAGGGCTGCTTCGGCGGCGGTCGATACGTCCTCGTTCTTGTCGCGGGTCGCTTTCTTGAGGGCGTCGAGCACCTTCCCGTCGGCGACGCCGATTCCGCCCAGCGCCCAGGCCGCCTTTGCCCGGGCGTCCGGGAAGGAGTGGGAAAGCTGCTCGATCAACGCATCGACTGCCTGGGAGGCACCCGGGCCGATGTGCCCGACCGCCTTGGCGGCGTGGGCCCGGAACCACTGGTCGTGGGTCTTCATCACGCTCACCAACTCGGGCGTGGCGTCGACGGCCTCGGGGCCAATGCGCTGGAGGACCTCGATGCACCACCACCGGGTATATCTGTCCGCCCGCCCCAGCACCTTCAGCACGTGGGGCACGGGCTTGCCGCCCAGCTTCGGCAGCAGTTCGGCCGCATCTTCGCGGACGTTGCGGACCGACTCGGCCGAGAGAACCAGCGCCTCGGCGAGGTCGCCTGCGTCCACGGCCTTGACCAGTGCCTGCCCGGCGAGCCCTTCCTTCCAGACCTGGTCGTTCCGCAGTGCCTTGATCAGTTGCGGGGCGACCATGGGCCCGAGTTTGCCGACGGCCTGGGCGGCCTTGCTGCGCACGTCCTTGTCGTCGTCCCGCAGGCACACCAGCAGGGGCATCAGGGCCGAGCGACCGTACGGACCGGCCTTGACGATCCGGTCGATCGCCGCCAGGCGCTCGGACGCCTTGGGCGATTCCAGCGCCTTGACCTGCCGGGCGACGGCGGCCTTGGCTTTGCGGATCTCGGCCATCTTCTCTCTACGCAACTCAAAGACCATGATCGGCCCGTACCGCAGGTACAGCCGTCCGTTGGCGACGACCGGGTTGGCGGAAAGTTGCCACCCGACGTCCTTGACCGCCAGTTCGCCGTCGTTCATGTCCGGCACGAATCGGCCGGTGATGTCGAAGCCTTCCTTGGTGGGCACCACCAGGTTCACGCGGGGCACGCGGGTGCGCCGTCGGCCGTGCCGGACGAGTTCGGTGACGATGATCTTCCCGTCGGCCCCGATGATATGCCCGCGCCCGGCGACGGCCTCCCAGTCGATCAGCTTGCCGGTTTCGGCATCCAGGCAAAGCAGCCCGTGGGCCCTGGGGGTCTTGTCCCGCTCCTTGCTGCGGTTCCGGGGTGCTTCCAGCGGTTCGACGACGTTCTTCGGCTCGGTCGACTTGTGATTGGGATTGCCTTGGATGTATACCCGCCCGTCCATGATTACCGCGTGGGTGTACCCGGCCGGCCAGGGGCGCTCCCAGAGCATTTCGTAGTCTTCCCCGTTTTTGGACAGCTTCATCATGACCACTGTCGAGCCGGTGTCCCACAGCAGGTATCCGGCGGAGTAGACGGGGGTTAGCGTTTTCTCGCCGACGTGGCGGATCTCCCAGAGCTTCTCGCCGCTGTCGGCGTCCACGCAGACCAGGTATCGCCAGGTCGGGTACACCACCAGGTCCCGACCGTTGTGGCGGAACAGCGCCCCCGATACGTCGGCGGCCGAGTAATAGTCGCGGTTGTTCTTTTCGGCGGGCATCTTCCAGACGGCCTTGCCGGTTTGGGCATCGACGGCCACCAGGGGCGGGGTTTCGTCCATGCGGCTGCAGGTGTTGAAGATCAGCAGGTTTTTGCGGCGGTGCAGCATGGGCGTGGCGGGGTAGCCCCAGCCCATGTGTCCTTTGCCGGCGCCGAAGTCTTTCCAGGCGTTGATCTTGTATCGGATTTCCTTGCGGGCCAGATCGAAGGCGTACAGCGTGGAGTCCGGGGTGGAGGTGATGACCAGGTCGCCGGTCAGCAGGGGGGTGGACCGCGTGCCGCCGAATCGCTTCCAGCCGGCCCCAGCGATGGGGTAACGCCCGAGCATCTCCCCGTCTTGAGAGAAGACGTAGAGGTGGCTCATCTCGCCGCCGGCAATGTAGATCCGATCGTCGGTGACGGTGGGCCCGGCGTACCCGGTGCCGATCTCGTATTTCCAGACCAGTTCCGGACCGCCTTCGGGCCATCTGTCCATGAGCCCCTTGGCCGGGTAGATGCCGGAGTTGTTGATGCCGCGATAGCCTACCGGCTCGCCGGCGGGTGCCAGACCCGCCAGAACAACCAGGACGGCCGACACGACGAAACCGATTCTGTATCCACTGCCCATGTGTGGTAGCTCCCGGGTGGAGGTCAGGACATGGTGCGGCGTCCGATCCGCCGCTTCAGTCCCTGTAACACGAAAAAGCCAATGCGGGACCTGAAAAAGCGCAGCAGAAGCCGGGGAATTCACTTTCGAATGGCAACTGCGGGCAGAACCGCCTCTGAATTACTGCCTATTGCGTACCGCTAGAGATTCCATGCCCTGGCGAAGGCGGCGAAGGAGCGGTCGTAGGTCTTCTCGGCGTCGGGAGGGAAGCAGCAGCCGGGCAGTTGCTTGCTCTTGAGGTGGTATTGCAGGCAGTCGCAGCAGACGCCCTGGCGGGGGCAGCCGGAGTAGGTGCATGAGCAGAATTCCAGGTTCTGATCCTTTTTGCATTCCATGCCTATTCGCTCCTTGGGGTTCGTGGGTCGACGGTCTGGGCCAGTGTTGCCAGGGTCGCCAACTGTTCGCGATGCATCAGCCATCGCAGGCGCGTCTTGAGCCCGCGGCGTTTGTCGGCCACGCGAACGCATCCGACGCCCGCCTTGGACAGCGACGTGCCCACGTCCAGCGATCCGCTTACCAGGAACGCCAGGCACTCGTCGATGCCCGGGCTGTGTCCCACGGCCGCGACAACCTGCAGGCCTTCGTCCAGCAGCGTCAGCAGTTGGGCGGCGAGGGCTTCGGGACTGCCGTTGGGGCGAAGTGCCTCGTTCTCGACCGGGGTGCCCGCCCCGTGCGCCTCGGCGACGACCTCGGCGGTCTGGCGGGCACGCTTCAACGGGCTTGTGAGAAGATGCTGGATATCCAGCCCCATCTCCTCGATCGCCCGGGCGGTTCGGCCGGCTTCGGCGAAACCCTCTTCGGTCAGGGCACGGGCCTCGTCGCCGGCGTCTCCCTCCGGCTCGGCCGAGGCATGCCGGATGAACAGCACGTCCATGGTGGTCTGCCTTTCCTTGTAGCGGCTCAACGAACAGGGGATTCTATCGGCCCTGCGGCCGCCGGTCCAGTCGTCGGCGCAAATGCCTGAAACATCCATGGCCCGTCAGTCGAGGCAGAGGTACAATCGGGCGGTTCCCTACAGGAGACTACGCGATGTCCGAAACCCAATCGCCGCTGGACGAACTGGAGCAACTGCTCGCGGCCGTCCGTGAATACCCCGACCCCCGGCGAGCGACGACCGAGTGGAAGCAAATCTACCGCATCCTGGGCAAGACCGACCTTCCGCCCAGCAGCTACCAGGGCGTAGTGGGCATGCGGGACGTTCCCGGCCTGGAGAAGCTGCTGGAGCAGCTCCGCAGCCCCGCCGAGGCGCCCCCCGGCGATGCGCCCGACCCGGCCACGTGCAGAAAGGCGCTGCATGCCTTCCGCAAGCGCGCCCGGCTGACGCGCCTGGACGACGAGTCGAAACTGGGGCGCAGCCCGCTTTCCAAGGGCAGCGACGAGACGCTTTCGGCCATCACCCCGCCGTCGGAATACCCCTCGGCCGTCTGGCAGGAACTGGTCCGCCAGGGCAAACTGCGGAGTGTCGGCAACGGGCTCTACCAGTTGACCACGACCTGAGGACGACCCGGCGAGCCCCGGCAAGACGCGCGGGCGGCCGCGTTCTCAAACAGAGCCAAAAAGCGCACTTGCCGGCCCGGTCGACCACCGCAACGCGACGGCCTATACCAGATCGCGGGGGACGTCTCGTTCCAGTCGCTGGAGAAGACCCGCCGCGGGTTGGTCTCGGCGTCCTCGGGCATCCACATCCGCCCCGCCAGCTTTACGCCGTCGGACAACGGAATCCAGGCTGAAGATTCTGCAGCCGGATCCCGTGCGCCATCTCCGACCCCAGACCTCGCCGCTTACCCCTTCTTCTGTTGCTGCTTCTGGATCTTCTTCCAGGTGTCCTTGAGGGTCACCGTCCGGTTGAGCACGAGCCGTTCGGGGGTGGTGTCGGGGTCCACGCAGAAGTAGCCCCGCCGCTCGAACTGGCACTGCCAGCCGGGCTCCTTGCCGGTGACGGAGGGCTCGACCATCGCCTGGGGGAGCACCGTCAGCGAGTCGGGGTTGATATTGTCCAGGAAATCGCCGCCCTCGCCGGTGTCCTCTGGGTCTTCCTGGGTGAAGAGTGTTTCGTACAGCCGCACCTCGGCCGGAAGGGCATGCTGGGCCGACACCCAGTGCAGCGTGGCCTTGACCTTTCGCCCGTCGGGCGCGTCGCCGCCGCGGGTGGCGGGGTCGTAGGTGCAGCGCAGCTCCACGATGTTCCCCTCCTCGTCCTTCACCACCTCCTGGCAGGTGATGAAGTAGGCATACCGCAGGCGCACCTCGCGCCCCGGCGCCAGGCGGAAGAACTTCCGCGGCGGGTCTTCCATGAAGTCGTCGCGCTCGATGTACAGTTCCCGCCCGAAGGGCACCTGCCGCGTCCCGGCCGAGGGGTCTTCGGGGTTGTTCACCGCCTCCAGCGTTTCGCTTTCGCCCTCGGGATAGTTGGTAATGACGACCTTCAGGGGGACCAGCACGCCCATCACCCGCGGGCTGATGCGGTTGAGGTGCCGGCGCAGGCAGTGCTCCAGGAGTTGCAGTTGCACCGTGCCCACGAACTTCGCCACGCCCACGCGGGAGAGGAAGTCGTGGATTGCCTCGGGGGTGTAGCCCCGGCGGCGCAGGCCCTGCAGCGTGGGCATGCGCGGATCGTCCCAGCCGCTCACGTGGCCTTCCTCCACCAGGCGCATCAGCTTGCGCTTGCTCATGACGGTGTAGGTCAGGTTCAAGCGGGCAAACTCGATCTGCTGGGGGTGGTGGACCTTTTGCGACTCGTCGCGGCCGTGGTTGATCGCGTCGATGAACCAGTCATACAGAGGCCGATGGTTCTCGAACTCCAGCGAGCACAGCGAGTGGGTCACGCCCTCGATGCTGTCCTCCAGGCCGTGTGCCCAGTCGTACATGGGGTAGATGCACCACTCGTCGCCCACGTGGGGGTGGGTGGCGTGGAGGATGCGGTACATCACCGGGTCGCGCATGTTGAGGTTGGGATGGGCCATGTCGATCTTCGCGCGGAGCACGCGCGAGCCGTCGGGGAACTCGCCGTCCTTCATGCGGGCGAAGAGGTCCAGGCTTTCCTCGGCGGGCCGATCGCGCCAGGGCGAGTCGGTGCCGGGACTTTTGAGTGTGCCGCGGCTCTGGCGGATCTGCTCGGGCGTCTGGTCGTCCACGTACGCCAGGCCCTTGCCGATGAGTTCGCGGGCGTACTCGTACATCTGTCCGAAGTAGTCGCTGGCGTAGTAGAGGTGTTCGCCCCAGTCCCAGCCCAGCCAGCGGATGTCCTCCTGGATGGCGTCGACGAACCGCTTCTCCTCCTTGACGGGGTTGGTGTCGTCGAACCGCAGGTGACATCGGCCGCCGAAGTCACGGGCGATGCCGAAGTCGATCCCGATGGCCTTGGCGTGCCCGATGTGCAGGTATCCGTTCGGTTCTGGCGGGAAGCGGGTCACCACCTGCCCGTCCCACTTGCCGGCGGCGATGTCCTCGGCGACGATCTCGCGGATGAAGTCCTGCTTCGGTGCGTTGGTCTCTTCACTCATGGTCGTTTCCTTGCTGCGATAATGGCAAACGCGGATTGTGCCGCATCGCAGGGTGTTTGTCGAGGGGCTGGTGCCGAGCAGACGACGGAGAGGAGTAACTCTTCCCCCAGAGCGGGGGAAGTGTCTGCGCAGCAGGCGATGGGGGCGATGCCTCGACCTGCTGACCCCTCACCCGGCCCTTCGGGCCACCCTCTCCCCAGGGAGAGGAGTAACTCTTCCCCCGTCTCGGGGGAAGTGCCTGCGCAGCAGGCGATGGGGACGATGCCTCGACCTGCCGGCCCCTCACCCGGCCCTTCGGGCCACCCTCTCCCCAGGGAGAGGAGTAACTCTTCC
>JBKHHV010000258.1:0-5477 GCA_046539005.1 Phycisphaerae bacterium | reverse complement strand
GCTTGGAGAACTGGAAGCGTTTGCGGGCGCCGGGCTGACCGTACTTCTTGCGCTCCTTCATGCGGGCGTCGCGGGTCAGCAGGCCCTTGTGCCGCAGGTCGGTTTCCACATCGGGAACCGCCTCGCACAACGCGCGGGAAAGACCCAGCACGATGGCGCCGGCCTGTCCGGTGAAGCCGCCGCCCTGGACGTTCACGAACACGTCCCAGCGCCCGGCCATGCCCGCTGCCTGGAGCGGAGCGACGATGTCGCCGCGGTCACGCTCCTCGGTGAAGTAATCGTCGGCCTTGCGCTTGTTGACGATGAACTCGCCGGTGCCGGGGCGAATCCGCACGCGGGCGATCGACTTCTTCCGTCGACCGGTGCCCCAGAAGAAATGCTTCTGGGCGGGCGGATCGGGAAGCTTCACGGCGCGGGTCTCGCTGACGGGCTTCTCTTCGGTCGCGGCCGCGGTGGCCACGGGGGGCTGCGCCTGGGTGTTCTCTTTCTGCTCTTCGGCCATCAGTCTGATTCCTGTCTGTTAAAGCTCGAGCGTCTCGGGCCGCTGGGCCTGGTGGGGATGCTTGTCGTCGCGGTAGACCTTCAACTTGAGGAGCATCTTCTCGCCGAGGCTGGTCTTGGGCAACATGCGACGGACCGCCTCGCGGATGACCTTCTCTGGATCCTTCTGGAGCATCACGTTGAGGGTCTCTTCCTTTCGGCCGCCCGGATACCCGCTGTATCGCTGGTAGACCCGCTCCTCGCCCTTGTTGGCGCCGGTAATGCGGATGTCGGCGGCGTTCAGCACCACCACAAAGTCGCCGGTGTCCACGTTGGGGGTGTACTCGGGACGGTGCTTACCCATGAGCACCGAGGCGATCTGCGTCGCCACGCGTCCGAGCACCTTGCCGGAAACGTCCGCGACGAACCACTTCGTCTTGAGCTCGCCCTTCTTGGCCATGTATGTCTTGATCGAAGGCATAGTTTCCTTCCGTCCAACCAGTGTGCGTATCGCAAAGAGTCGCGCATTATGACACGCTCAGCGCCGCTGTCAAGCCGTAATTCCGTCTGTTTGCCACAAAACCGGGATGCGCGATGCCCCGCCGCCCCCGCGCCCTGCAGCGAACGGAATATCATAGCGTCCGGCCGCCGATTTGCCCAGCCCCTTTTCGCGACCGGGACCGCCCGCCCGGCTCGCAAATCCCGAAGCTGGGGGCTTGATTTTCTCGCCGGTGGGTTTACTCTTGTGCTTCGGGCTCCTTCACAGGCGAGCCCTCCGCCGTGCGGCTGCCCCCACCTGCCTGTTCCCGCGGCGAACTGTTCTGTTATGGCAAACGGAATTGCCTTACTTGAAAGGACTTGCACCTCAGTAAGCCGGCGATTTTCGCAGCCGATCGCCCCGACTCGCCAGGGAAAACGGTTTTTGCAGTCCGATATACGGGCGGAGTCTGCGTACAGAACACCGGGAAACCCCCGTCCGGGCTTGGGTTGGCCAATCCGGCGGCGGTATCCGATACTGACCGAAGACGTTCAGGCGTGTCAGGGAAAATGTGTGCCCGCACCCGCGGGCCGACCAAGGGCATTGTGTGTGTCGCCGAAAACCGGAAAACCCCGGGGCGACGTTCGATTCATTGCACGAAAGGAACGGATGATGCGCGTATCTCTCAAAACGATCATGGTCGTAACCGTGGCCGCGGTGGTTCTCTCGGCCGTGATGCCTGCCGCTGCGGATGCGGTTTCGGACCAGAAGAAGGCCCAGAACAAGCTGCTGGCGTACCGGGCGGCCCGGGCCGACGCGATCCGCAAGCTCGCCGAGCGGATCAACGGACTGGCGATCTCCTCCTCCACCAAGGTCAAAGACTTCGTCACCGAGTCCGACGAGATCGAGACGGCGATGAAGTCCTTCCTGTCGGGGATGAAGGAAACCTCCAAGGAATGGGACGTGGACGGCACCTGCACGGTGGCGATGGAAGTGAAGCTCTCGCAACTGGTGGGCACCCTCAAGAAGTTCCACCAGGAGATCTACAAGGGCAGCAAGATCAAGATCAAGGACCTCGAGGAGATCACGGTCCGAAACAAGACCACCGTCATCAAGGAAACCGGCTCCGGTGCCCCGCGCGAGGAATTCATCGAAGAGCCCCTCATCGAGGTGCCGCGCAACGGCTCGATGAAGCTCTCCAGCCTCTCCGAGGACGCCCGCGCGTTCTGGATGGCACGCTGCAGCCCCCGGGGACGGCTGATGGCCGAGCGGGCCGCCCGCGTGGTCGCCATGCGTCGCCTCGCCGAGCGGATCAAGGGCACCCACATCTCCTCGCGAACCACCGTCAAGGACTTCGTCACCGAGTCCGACGAGATCAACGCCGGGCTCAACACTTTCATCCGCGGAGCCAAGGAAGTCGGCATGCGATACCACGACGATGAACTGATCGTCGAGGTCGAGATGCAGGTCAAGCTGCGGACGGTCTTCGCCGAACTCAAGAGCCTCACCCAGACGCACATCAAGGGAAGCCAGGTCAAGGTCAAGCAGCTTGAAGAGGCAATGCTGCGGGCCAAGGACACGCTGATCACCGAAACCGGGTTCGGCTGCCCGCCCCCGAAGTACCTCAAGAGCGCCGTAACCGTCGCGGAGAAGACGACCGTGAGCATGGTCTCCAGCGGCGTGCCCGAATGGGCCACCACCTCCCTGCGGGTCACCGGGCAGGGCGCCATCGACGAAGACGCCACCAACACCGCCCAGGCGAAGCTGATGGCCTACCGGGCCGCCGAACTGGACGCCCGCCGCAAACTCGCCGAACGCCTCAACGGGCTGGCCATTACCTCCCGGACGTCCGTGCGCGACTTCGTGACCGAAAGCGACCGGATCGAGACGGCCATGCTGACCTACCAGCAGGGCGTGCGGGTGATCGACGACAGCAGAAGCCTCTCCGAAGACGGCGTGGCGACCGTGGACGTCGAGATCGACCTCAAGCCGCTGTGGAACATGATCGTCTACTATCGCAGCAAACTGGACATCGCCGTCAAGTAACAGAAAGCCCCCGTCAGGCATCGGCCGGGCGCTGCCGTCCCAGGTGGCGCCCGGCGGCGATCCTGGAGGGGAGTTTTCCCCGCGAAGGAGTCACCCCGCCATGGTAAAACGGATACTCGCCGCAGCCGTGCTGACAGCCGTTCTGGCGGCACCGGCGCTGCTGGGCGGATGCGACGGAAACCAGCGACGGATCGAACGGAGCTACAAGGCCGACGACGTGCCCCTCAGCCCCCAGAAGTCGGTGGTGGACTGAGCCGGCACGCCGACCTCTTTTCCGGTCGGTCCAGAACGACAAGGAGACATGCCGATGCGGCATTTGTGGATTGTATTGACGGTGCTGGCGATTCTGGCCGGTCCTGCCGGGCTGGGGACCGCTCCGGCGCCCGCCCAGAACGGCGACGTGCCCAGCGTCAAGGACGTGGTGACCGTCGTAGTCACCGGGGCCGGCACCACCGAGGAAGAAGCCATCCGTGACGCCAAGCGAAAGGCCTGCGAGAAAGGCGGCGGCACGTTCATCTACTCCCAGTCGAAGGCCAAGGACTTCGTCCTGATCAAGGACACCATTCTCACCCGCTCCAACGGCTTCGTGCAGAAGTTTGAGGTGCTCAAGAAGGGCGAGGAGGACGGCATCCACCGCATCGAGGCGAAGGTAGTCGTCTCGGTCAAGGGCATCGCCGACGCCTGGGCGTGGTCAAGAACCTGCTGTCGGAGATGGGGCGCCCGAAGGTGATGGTCTACATCACCGAACGGATCGACAAGGAAAAGCAGGACTCCTCCCGCGTGCAGACCCACGTGGAGAAGTTGCTGCTCAAGAACGGCTTCCTGCTGGTGGACAAGGAGCAGATCAAGGCGATCGACAAGAAGGAGATGGAGGCCGCCCTGCTGGAGAACAAGCCCGCCAAGGTCCAGGCGATCGCCCGGCGGTTCGGGGCGCAGTTGTTCATCACCGGCTCGGCCAATGCCCGGCTGGGGCAGACCAAGGAAGTCTACGGCGTGAAGATTCACCTCTACGGCGGGACCGCCGAACTTCGCTGCTTCCGGACCGATACCGCCCAGATGCTCTCCAGCCAGAGCGCCTCGGCGATGGGCTCCGACCGGATGCCGCTCAACTCCGCCAAGAAGTCGCTCCAGGCGGCCGGCGAGGATGTGGCCCCCAAGATCCAGTACGACATCCTGAAATTCTGGCAGGACGTGCTGGAAGGCCGCGGCGAGGTGCAGTTCCAGGTCGAGGGCGGAAACTTCGGCACGTTCGTGAAGCTCAAGAAGAAACTCCCCGACGTCAAGGGCATCAAGGAGATCAGCGGCAAGTTTCACGCCAAGACCTGCATGTTCTCCATCGAGTCGGAAGTCAAGGCCGAGACGCTCGCCGAGTGGATCATGGAAGCCATGCCGGAGTGCGAAATCACCGACGTATCGCAGAATGTCATCAAGGCCAAGTACAAGCCGGAGTGAAACTCAGCCGCCACTCGGCACCCCTCCAGGCATTCCAGGACGCGACGGCCGACGGTCGTCGCGTCTTACTTTGCGCCCGGCCGCGCACCAGCCGCACCGGCAGCCAGGCAACCGGCGCCGGCGAAATGGGGGGATTTGCATTTGGGGCTTGGCGTCGCGGCGCCCGTCGGGCAAGCTATCGGCATTCGCGAACGCCCAGCGACGAAAGGCGGAGAACCCATGCAATACACCACCGGACGGGTCGGGCGGGTCATCGTGGCCCGCGGGTTTGACGGCGAGGACCTCTACGAAGGCATCGAGTCGATCGCCGTGAAGGAAAATATCACCGCCGCAGCCGTGGTGCTGGTGGGCGGGCTGCGGAAAGGCAAAGTTGTCGTGGGGCCCAAGAACCCCACCGGGCCCATCGAGCCGAACTTCCGGGAGTTCGACGATGCCCGCGAGATCGCCGGGGTGGGCACGATTTTCGCCGACGCGGACACGAAACACCCCACGCTGCACCTGCACGCCGCCATCGGCCGAGGCGAAGAGACCATCGCCGGCTGCCCCCGTGGCGGGGCGAGCGTCTTCTGCGTGCTGGAAGTGATCCTCTTCGAGTTGGAAGGCGTCGGCGCCGAACGGGCGATGGACCCCGAGCTGGGGCTCAAGCTGCTGAGCCTGGCACAACTGGCCTGAGCAGACAGCCCCCATGAGCCAGTTCCGCAACATGGTGTTCGAAGGCGATGGAGTCAAGGGAATCGCATACGCCGGGGCGATCGACGTACTGGACGCCCGCGGCCTGTCCTGCATAAAGGCGTGGAAGGATACAAGTAGCTCTACCGCCGAAGCAGCCACGCCCGCAGGAACAGAAACGGCACCCAGCTCAGGGCAACGATTCTTCCGCCCGCAACAAGTTGCGGGCCCTACGGCTACTGCCGAAGCAGCCACGCCCGCAGGAACAGGTGTGGTTCCCGCACAGGGCAACGATTATTCCGCCCGCAACAAGTTGCGGGCCCTACGGCTACTGCCGAAGCAGCCACGCCCG
>JBKHHV010000028.1:0-19085 GCA_046539005.1 Phycisphaerae bacterium | reverse complement strand
GAGCACCACGTGGTTGCCCAGCACGGCGCTTCCGGCGATACCGCATTGGCCCACCAGCAGGCAGCCTTTGCCGACCTGTACGTTGTGGGCCACCTGTACCAGGTTGTCGATCTTCGTGCCCGCCCCGATACGGGTGGAACCGAACTTCGCCCGGTCCACGCACGAGCAGGCGCCGATCTCCACGTCGTCCTCGATCACCACGTCCCCGGCGTGGGGCACCAGATGATGGACGCCCGTGGAGGGGTCGGTGAAATATCCGAACCCCGTGAAGCCGACCACGCTGCCCGGGCCCACCACCACGCGGCTGCCCAGGCGGCAGCGGTCCTTGACCACCACGTTCTCGTGCGGCACGCACCCGGCGCCCACCGTCACCGCCTCGCCCAACACCACGCCGGCCTGCAGAATCGTACCCGCCCCGACCGAACTTCCGGCCCCGATGACCACGTGCGGGCCCACCGCGGCGGCGGGGTCCACCGTGGCGTCCTCGGCCACGACGGCCGAGGGGTGTACGCCGGCGGGGGGCATGCTTTCGCGCGGGGCCAGTTCGGCCAGCAGTGCCGCCACGGCCGCGTTAACGTTCCCGACGCGGACCAGCGTCATGGGCGCGGTTTCGGGCTTCTCGCCCACCAGCGCGACCGATGCCTTGCTGTCGGCCAACCGGGCGGCGTACTTCTCGTCGGCGGCGAAGGTCAGTTCGCCCTCACCGGCGGTGTCCACCGGCGCGATCCAGTGGACCGAAGCGTCAGGGTCTCCCTCGAGGCTTCCGCCGACCAGTTCGGCGATACGGCGAGCCGTGATGACCCGGCTATTGCTCATCCGTGACTCCTGGGTTCCGGTCCCGGCGCCTCCGCGCGGGCTTCAGCCGCCGTTGCGTTCCTTGTAGGCATCGTTGAGGCGCTTGAGCACCTCGTCGGTAATGTCGACGTTGTCCGACCAGTACAGCAGCGTGCGGCGATTGATCTTCTGGAGAATGTCCGCCTCATCCGTGTCGGCCGTGGCGTCCGGGGTCATGACCACCTCGATGTCCAGGTCGGCCGCGACGCGGGAAACCACCGCGTGGATCTCCTTGTCCATCTCATCGGTCAGGCGCGAGTGCTGGCGCATGGCAAGCTGGGTCTGCAGTTTCTGCCAGGCTTCGGCCTCAAGCTGGATACGAAGCATCTGCGAAAGCTGCTCTTCGTAGGTCTTGGTTCCCTTCTTGATGAGCCCGGACTTCAGCGAGTCGGAGATCGACTGGGCCTTCTTCATCCGCTCGGCGACCTCGGCCTCGATGGTCTTCTTCTTCTCCTCGAGGCGGGAGAGGCTGTCCTTGGCCTTCTGGTAGTTCTGGAAGACCGTGAAGACGTTGCACACCGCGACCTTGGTGGGGCCCTTGGAGACGGTCGACTGGGCGACCGTGTTGTTCAGCAGGATGCTTCCGACCACCAGCAGGCCGATGACGACCAGGGAGATTCCGCACTTCTTCATCACATTCACCTCGCAAGACAGTTCCGGGCACTCGCCCGATTCGTTCCAGTTCCGTCGGCCGTCGCGCGAGCGCACGGCCAGCCGATCAACAAGGGAGACAGTCTACCAGCGCCCCGCCGGTTCCTTCAACGGGATTCGCCGCCGCCGTTCGATCCGCACCCGACAAAGCCGCTCGCCAGGTCAGAACGTCCAGCCGACCGAGAAATTGAAGACCTGTTCCTCGTCCTTGGCGTCCTTGGCGATCGGGAAGGCGAAGTCCAGGCTCATCGGCACCGGTCCGAAGAACGGGATCGTCCACCGAACGCCGAAGCCCACCGCCACGCGGTAGGTCGTCAGCTCGAAATCCCGCTCCACCGTGCCGCTGTCGATGAACAGCAAACCGCGTAGCTGCTCGCCCACCAGCGGGAAGGAATACTCCGCCCCGGCGTAGAAGAGGAAATCGCCGCCGATCGGTTCGTCGGTGCCGGCCGACCGGGGGCTGATGCCGCGGTACTCGAAGCCGCGTACCGAGCCGATGCCGCCCCCGTAGAAGCGGTCGAAGATCGGCGAATCGCCCACGATGTAGGCACTATTGAGTCGCCCGGCGAGAATGTGCTTGCGGTCGAAAGCGTCGACGTAGAGCGTCTTGTAGCGGCGGTAATCGCCCTCGATGACTCCGTAGTTGTAGTCGCCCACAACCTGCTCGTAACTCAGCGACAGGCGGTCGCCCCGCGAGGGCAGCCAGCGACTGTCGGTGCGGTCGCGCACCAGCGTGCCCTTGACGGCCGGCAGGAAGTGCGTGCCGGCGTCGGCGAGGACTTCCGGCGGGGCGTCGTCGTCAATGTGGTCGATCTCGACGCCCTCGATGCGAACCGCCATCTCCCCGTACCAGCGGTTGGGGAAGCGCCGGCCCAGGCTTACCACGCCGCCGTATCGGGACTCGTCGTAGTTGTCCCGCTCCCGCTCATACAGGTACGCCTGCGTGCCCAGCGTGTAGGGGCGGTCGAACAGGGCCGGCTCGCGCCATTCCACGCTGAAGCGCGAAAGCTCGGCACCCGGCTCGGCGGAAATGCGGAATATCTGCCCTGCCCCTCGGAAAGCGCGGCCGCGCCGGACCTCGCGCCACGACCTGGGCCAGCCGAGGATGTCGAAGTTTCGTTCAGCAAGGGTGATCTGCCCCATCAGCCCGGTGTTGGAGTTAACGGCCGCTCCGATGGCGAACCGACCGGTGTAGCCTTCCTTCACCTCCACCAGCGCGTCGCGTACACTGGGCTCCCGCCCGGTGGGGAGGATTTTCACCTCGTCGAAGATGAACATCTCGGTCAGTCGCTGCTTGGACCGCTCGACCGCGACGGTGTCGTAAAGCTGCTCGGGGTAGAAGCTCAACTCGCGGCGGATTACGTTGCTGTGGGTCACTTCGTTGCCGCGGATGTCGATGCGCCCGATGCGATACTGGTCGAACTCCTGGACGTTAAAGACCACGTTGACCAGCGCGGGGCGCTGTTCGTCGAGGTCCTTCGCCCAGTCGGGCTGCTCGGCGGCCGGGTCCAGGTAGACCTTCTCGTGCTCGACGCGGGCATTGATGTAACCCAACTGCCCGTAGGTGTTCTGCAGGTGCTTGATGTCGTTCTGCAGGTACTCGTCGGTCAGAAAGACGCCCTGTCCGAGCTTGAGCCGCCCGCGAAGTTCCTTGTCGCCGAAGACGGTGTTGCCGCGGAACTCCACGTTGTTGACGCGGAACCGCGGGCCTTCCTTGATGACGATGGTGAGGGTGACCTTGCGGCGGTTGTCGCTGAACTCCGGCCGCAAGCGGGCGACCTCGGCATCCAGGAAGCCTTCCTTGATGTACATGTTGCGGAGGGTCACCAGGTCGCGCTGGACCTGCTCGGGGTTGTAGGCCCCGGTGACGAACGGCCAGAAGCGGGTCTGCTGGCCAATGTGGACCTTCAGCCAGAAGTTGCTGAAGTAGTCGTTGCCCTGGATATTGATCTTCTTCACGAAGGCCCGCTGCCCTTCGTCGATGACGTAGAGCAGCTCGTTGTTCTTCAGTTCCGAGGGGTCCCAGGTGACGTCGGCTGCGTAGTAGCCGGCGTTGCGGTAGGCGCTGAGCAGGGCCTGCTGTCCGTTCTGGGCGGTGACCTTGGTCAGCGGGTCGCCCACGCCGAAGGGCAGCTCCTTGCGGAGAGCGTTGGCCGCGAAAGACCGGTTGCCGATGAAGGCGATTTTCTTGATCGGCGGGCGTTCCTCGACCTTGAACACGAGGATCACGCCCTTCTCGTCCTGGCGCCGGGACGCCTGGACACTGCGGAAACGCCCGCTCTGGAGGAGCTTCTGCTGGTCGTTCTTGACGACCCGCTCGTTGTACTCCTGCCCGACGCGGCTCTTGATCATCGAGAGGATGACGCGGTCGGTGAGGAACTTGTTGCCCTCGACGCGGATGTCGGTGACGGTTCCGGTGTCCTGGGCGCCGGCGGTCTGGACCACGGCCCCCAGCAGGACAAGTCCGCACAAAAGGACGACGGTTCGCATCTGCTTGCTCACGCGCACCCCCGTAGGTGGCTGTTGACGGTTGCTCAGGCGGTCGGACCATCCCCGACCGCTGTTTGAGGGGCGACGATACTGGCGGGGGCGCGCGTTGTCAATTGCGTTTCCCTCCGCCGACGAGGATGGCAACTGGCAGAAACTGAGATCAGATTTCAGTGAACAACTTGCCGCAAACAACGTCTGTAACAGTGAAAGCAGCGGGAACTTGCCTTCCCTCCGAGAACAGTCCGCAGCACCTTCCGCATGCAGGTCGCCTCAGCCTGCTTCCAGGAAGGCTGCTACCCAGCGACGCGGGAGCCCCCCCTCCTCTCCGGCGTCGCTTTTTTTGTTACGGCATACACCTTATATGCGCACCACTGTACACACCGGACGACTTTGCGCAAAATGCGGTTTTATGCAAACTTCAGGCGCACTTTCAGCGAACATCGTGGTATAAACACCGTCCGGGAACATGAAGCACAAGGGTTATCTGAAAGGGAATCAGGGCTGGATGGCTTTCGCCTGATCCTTTTCTCAAATAGACCTCAGCATCCGCTTCTCCTTCCAGTTTGCGGGCCGCCTCAGCCTGCAAATGAGAGCGGTTTGCCGGCGGCGTCGAGGGTACCTCAGCCTTGACGTCGCCTCTTTTTTGCGCTGACCTGGCGCAGAATGACCGGAATCGCTCCCAAACACCCCCTCGCTGCCCCGCCGGCGAATAAAAACGGACCGGACTGCGGCAGCATGCTAGCGCGAGAGTTGCCCGCCGCATCATGGTGCCACCGCGTCCGGCCTGGGGTTTTATCGACCGACAGGGCCGAAACTTGAGTAACGATGGCGGCTATTCGCTCCCCCGGTCAGGGGTGGGATACCGCTGCCCAGCGGGCGACCAAGACAGCGGCCGGGGGCCATTGAACGGTTGGCGGGTCTAGACTCCGCCGTGGTAGGCTTCGGGAGCGGCCGACTCGAACCGCGTGCATTCGGGGCGGAATACCAGGGGGACGGTGTCGGTGGGCCCGTTTCGCTGCTTGGCGATGATCAGCTCAGTGACGTTGGTGTCCTGGTAGTCCGGCTCGCCGCGATGGTAGTAGTCCTCGCGGTGCAGCAGCGCGACCACGTCGGCATCCTGCTCGATGGAGCCCGACTCCCGCAGGTCGCTGATCCGCGGGCGGTGCGTGGGGCGGTCGGCCGGTCCGCGGTTCAACTGGGCCGCCGTCACCACCGGGATCTCCAGTTCGCGCGCCAAGGCCTTGATGCCCTGGGATATCTCGCCGATCTGCACGGCTCGGCTGTCGGCTCGGCCGACGTACGTCATGAGCTGCAGGTAATCCATGTACACGCATTTGATGTCATGGGCGGCCTTGAGGCGGCGGGCCTTGGCACGCAGTTGCGTGATGGTGAGCATGGGCGAGTCGTCGATGTAAATGGGCGAGTCCTGCAACTGGTCGGCCGCCATCTGCAGGTGGGTCCAGTCCTCGGGGGAGATCAGGCCCCGCCGCAGTTTCTGCATGTCGAACTGAGCGTAGGAGCAGAGGAGGCGCTGGGCAATCTGCTGGGCGGACATTTCCAGCGAGAAGAACGCGATGGGGATCTTCTCCACCACGCCCATGTACTCGGCGAGGTTCAGCAGCAGCGACGTTTTGCCCATGGAGGGCCTCGCCGCCAGGATGATCATCTCCCCGTTCTGGAACCCGCAGGTGATCTCGTCGAGGCGGTGGTAGCCGGTCGGAAGGCCGGTCACCATGGTGCCGTCGCGGGTTTCGAGGATTTCGAAGGTCTCTTCGAGCAGGTTCTTGACGCCCTTGGGGCCCTCGCCGACATTGTCGGCGGCGACCTCGAAGATACGTTGTTCGGCCCGGTCGACCACCTGCCGGGGTTCCTCGTGGGAGTCGTAGGCCTCGCGGACGATGTCGGTGCCGGCGACGATCAGTTCCCGCAGCAGCGCCTTGTCCCGCACGATGGTAGCGTAGTACTCGGCGTTGGCGGCGTTGGGCACGCCCTCCACCAGGGCAACCAGGTACTCTACCCCGCCGATCTCCTCCAGCAGCTTCCGCCGGGCGAGTTCCTCGCGCACGGAGACTAGGTCGATGGGTTTGCGGGCGTCCCGCATGGTTCCCAGCGCCTCGAAGAGCACCTGGTGGGCGGGACGGTAGAAACGATCGGGGCGTACGATCTGCACGACCACGTCGATGGAGGACGAGTCCAGGATCATGGAGCCCAGCACGCAGGCCTCGGCCTGGATGTCGTGGGGCGGAACGCGGGTATCGGCGGACCTGTCCTGTCCCTGGAAGGTTCCCGAATTGGACGCGTCGACGCTGGACATTTCCATCCCTGGATGGTCTTAGGGCACGACAACGGGTGCCCGGCGCCTCCGTGCGGCGCGGGGGCACCCGCTGTCAGTTCGGTGCTTGTATCTCGCCCGGAGCTACTCGGACCGCTCGGTGTCGGCTTCGGTACTCTGGGCGGTTTCGGACTCGGCCGCCGGGGCGGGAGGCTCGAGTTCTTCGCCGGGCTCGCGGATGGGAACCACCCACACGTGGACCGTGGCGGTGATGTCCTCGGCGAACTCGATCGTCACATCATATTTATCCAGTTCGCGGATGGCTTCGTCAAGGACAATGTCCTGTTCCTCGACGAACGCACCGGCCTCGGCCAGCGCCGCGACAATCTGCGCCTTGCCCACCGAGCCGTAGAGGTGACCTTCGGGATTGGCACGTGCGGCAATAGTAACCTCTTTGCCGTCCACGACCTGCGCCCTCGCGGCGATCTGCTCGCGCTCTTGGGCGAGCTGCTGGAGGTAGGCCGCCTTCTCCTCCTCGACCCGCTTGAGATTGCCCTCGGTGGGCTGCACCGCCAGCTTGTAGGGCACCAGGTAGTTCCTCGCATACCCGGCCTTGACGTCCACGACGTCGCCGATCTGCCCGAGGTTGCGTACGTTTCTTCGAAGCAGCACTTTCATCGCTGTGTCCTCGTGGTTGGTTGGTGTGAAGGGAACCTAGCCCACGTAGGGCATCAGACCCAGGAAGCGGGCCCGCTTGACCGCCAGCTTCGCCGACCGCTGATGCTTGGCACAGTTGCCGCTCCGCTTGCGGGAGAACATCTTGCCCTGCTGGGTCGTGAGCTTGGTCAGCACCGCCAGGTCCTTGTAGTCCACTTCCGAGACCTTGTCGCGGCAGAAGCGGCACTTGGCCTGTTCCTGGAACCGTGCGCGTTTCTTGCGTCGGCTCGTTCCGCGTCCCGGTCGTATCTTTCTCTTCGCCATGGGTGTATCCTTCTTCGAATTCGGATTCGATTCTGCCTGCTATCTGATCCGTTCGACCGTCCGGTCAGAACGGGATATCTTCCTCTCCGCCGTAATCCGGCGGGGCTGGCTCGTCGTTGTACTGCTGTCCGCCGCCCTGGTCGTATCCGCCGTCCTCCTGCTGGGGCGCCGGTCCGGAAGGACGCCGCTGGTACTGAGCGCCGCCTCCGCCGCCGCCCTGGGGGGCGCCCCCGCCGCTTCCGCCGCCACCGACGAACTGGAACCGCTCGACAAACACCCGGTGCTTGCTGCGACGCGTGCCGTCCTTGCCTTCCCAGGTGTCGTAGTCCAGACGGCCTTCCACAAGCATCGGGCGACCCTTGCTCATGTACTGGTTGATCACCTCGGCCTGTCGACCGAAGCAGCGACAGTCGATGAAGCAGGTGGTCTCGCGCTGCTGGCCGTCCTGCGACCGCCAGCGGTGGTTGACCGCCATCCCGAACTCCACTACCGCCGTCTGGGACGGGAGGTAACTCAGTTGCGGATCGCGCGTCAGGTTGCCCAGTAGAATGATCTTGTTATAATTAGCCATGTCGGTCTCCTGCGCTGGTGATTGGCGGCGCCGTGGGCGGAACGGAGGCTACTCCTTGGACTCTTCCCCGGAGCTTTCCTCGTCGGTGCCGGCGGGCTTCTCTTCGGCCTTGACTTCCGCCTCGGGCTTGGCTTCGCCTTCCGGCTTGGCTTCCGCCTCGGGTTCGGCCGGCTTTTCCTCGGTCTTGGGCTCGCCTTCGGCCTTGTTCTCTTCCGGCTTGCCCTCACCCTCGCGGGAAGGTCGTTCTTCGCCTTCGCGGCGCGGGCTCTGGGTAGCGGGGGTCTCGGCGTTGATCGTCTCTTCGGTGAGATCTTCCTTGCGGAGGATCAGCCCGCGGAGGATGTCCTCGTTGAGCTTCATGTCGCGTTCGATGTCGACGATCTTCTCCGGATCGGCCTCGAAGTACGCCAGCATGTACATTCCGCGCTTGCGCCCCCCGATCTCGTAGGCGAGCCTGCGCTCTTCCCACGGCTTGAGGCTCAGGAGGTTCGCCTCCGAGCGTCCCAGCACGGTCTTCACCGGTTCGCTGGCGGTGCCGAAGTCCACCCCGGCGTCCACCAGGAACATCCCTTCATAGGTCTTGGTGTTGCTCATGTCGTTACCTGTTTCCCGTTGAAGAACACGTTGTTTCTTCGTTGTGAGCGTTCTGCCCGACGGCACGGGCCGTCAGTCTTCCGGCTTCCGGTTGTATTTCTCCATCACCTGCTGAACGTCGCCGCCCAGCCAGTCTTCGACCGCGTCGGCCGCGGTCTTCACGGCCAGCTCGATCGTCTCGATCTCGTCGGAACGGAACCGGCTCAGCACATAGTCGGCCGAGTCCATCCGTCCCGGAGGCGACCCGATGCCCAGTCGCAGACGCGGCAGTTCCTGCGTGCCCAGGTGCCGGAAGATGTCCGACAGCCCGTTGTGTCCGCCGGCCGACCCGCGCGGGCGAAGCCGCAACCTTCCCGGCTCCAGCGCCATGTCGTCCAGCACCACCAGCACGTCCTTCGGCGAGGCCTTGTAGAAGTCGGTCATCTTTCTCACCGACTCGCCCGAGCGGTTCATGTACGTCTGCGGGGCGAGCATCGTGGTGCGGACACCGGCGATCTGTCCGTCCAGCACCGCGCCGCCGAACTTCAGCACCGGCTCGCCCAGCGACCACCGACGCCCCAGTTCCGCCACCACCTCGAAACCGACGTTGTGCCGGGTTCCGACGTATTGCCGCCCGGGATTGCCCAGGCCGACGACGAATCTTCGCTTGTCGGTCGGTTCGGTGTCCACGGTAGTCGCCCGGCGATCCCAAGCCCGCATCGGCCTTGGGGGGGAGCCAAACGCGAGGATTACCCCTCGGTTTTCTCGCCCTCTTCGCCTTCTTCCTCTTCCTTCTCGCCGATGACCTCGGGCTCCAGCAGGGCCTCTTCCTCGGCGCCTTCCTCGGCCTCTTCTTCCTCGGTGACGAAACTGACGGTGCAGATGACCGTCTCCGGATCGTCCACGATGGTTCCCTCGGTCGGCAGCACAAGGTCGGCAGCGTGGAAGGAGTCGCCGATCTGCATGTCGTTGACGTCCAGGCGGATTTCCTCGGGGATGTCCCGCACCTTGCACTCTACCGCCACCTCTGCGGTGACCTGCTGGAGCATGCCGCCCTCGGTGACGCCGGTGGGCGTCCCGCGGAGGATCACCGGCACGTACACCTCGACCATTTCGTCAAGATTCACGCGGGTGAGGTCCACGTGCAGGATCTCCTGCCCGAACGTGTCGTATTGCACGTCCTTGATGAGGGCGTTCTCGGTCTTGCCTTCCAGCTCGATGTCCAGAACACGCTCGCCGTGCAGTATCGCCAGTTCCACCTCGTGGGTGTTCACCGCCAGCGAAACCGACGCCTCCCCGTGACCGTACATGATCGCCGGGGTCAGCCCCTCGCTGCGCAACCGACGGGCCGCACGCGTGCCGCTGTCTTCTCGTTTCGTTGCCTTCATTGTCGCCATGCTTCGTCTTCTCCCAGGTCGAGCGGCCGCCTCTACCTGCCCATCAGGAACAGGCTGGAGACCGACTCGTTGTTGTGAATGCGATGTATCGCCTCGCCGATCAGCGCCGAAACCGAAAGAACCTTCAGCTTGCCGATGGCGTCGACCTTCTCCTGCGGAACCGGGACCGTGTCGGTCACCACGACCTCGTCGATGGGCGCCTCGCGCAGCCGCTCGGCCGCCGGGCCGCAAAGCACCGCGTGCGTCGCGCCCACCAAAATGCGACCGGCATTCAGCTTCCGGCACAGCTTGGCCGCCGAGGCGATCGTGCCGGCCGTGGAGATCATGTCGTCCATCATCAGCACGGTACGCCCCTTCACGTCGCCGATCAGTCGCCCGACCTCGATGTCCGAACCGCTGACGCGACGCTTGTCGATGATCGCCAGGTCCCCGCCCAGCCGTTCGGCGTACATCCGGGCCCGCTTGACGTTGCCCACGTCCGGACTCACCAGCACCAGGTCCTCGAGATTCAACTGCGAGTAGTAGCGGCTGAGCACCGGCTCGGCGTAGAGGTTGTCCAGCGGAATGTCGAAGAAGCCCTGAATCTGGGCGGCGTGGAGGTCCAGCGTCAAAACGCGGTGGGCACCGGCGGTCACCAGCATGTTCGCCACCAGCTTGGCGGTGATGGGAACGCGGCCTTCGTCTTTGCGGTCCTGCCGGGCGTAACCGAAGTACGGCACTACCGCGGTGATACGCTCGGCCGACGCCCGCCGGGCACAGTCGATGAAGATCAGCAGCTCCATGACGTTGCGGCAGACCGGCTGACAGGTCGGCTGAACGATGAAGACGTCCTTGCCCCGGACGTCCTCCTCGATCTTCACCAGCACCTCCCCGTCGGGGAACTCCTGGTACTTCACCGCCGAAAGCGGCAGGCCCAGGTAGTCGCTCACCTTGCGACTGAGAGGCGGGTTGGCTCGTCCGGAAAAGACCTTCATGATTCCTGCCCCTGCTGGTTACGGGCGGCCATGATGCGGTCCACCTGCTGCAACTCCTCGACGGTATTGATGCTGATGGTGTCATCCGGGGACACCGACGCCACGGCCGCGAGTTTCTTCCCGTCGGACCGGAGAATCTCCAGCGCGTCGGTCAGGAAGTACTCGCCCTTGGGGTTGTCGTTGCTGAGGCGGTCCAGCACGCCCAGCAGCGATTTGGCGTCGAAACAGTAGAGCGACACGTTCACCTCGTGGATCGCCTTTTGCTGCTCGGTGGCTTCCACGAACTCCACGATGCCCACCAGGTCGCCGTTTTCGTCCCGCACGATCCGCCCGTAGTGGCCTGGGTCGGGCAGGATGCTGGTGGCGAGGGTGCAGGCGGCGCCCTTCTGCACGTGGGTGTCGATCAGTTCTTTCAGCGTGTGGGTCCGCAGCAGGGGTCCGTCGCCGGCGAGCACAAGCACCGGCCCGTCCATCTGCCGGAGTTCCTCCCGGCAGACCATCACCGCATGGCCGGTGCCGAGCTGGGGCTCCTGCAGGACGAACCGCATCTCGCCGCTGTTGTCGTCCACGGCGTCCTGGACCATCCCGGCCTTGTGCCCCACGACCACCACCACCCGGGTGGCGCCCGCCTCGCGGCACCGGTCGATGACGTACTGGACCATGGGCTTGCCGCAGACCTCGTGCAGGACCTTGGGAAGGTCCGACTTCATGCGGGTGCCCTTGCCGGCCGCCAGGATGATTGCAGACACGCTCATGTATTCTTTCCGTGATTTCACGGGAATTCGTAACACTACCCGGCCAGGACTCGAACCTGGAACGGAAGGACCAAAACCTTCTGTGTTACCAATTACACCACCGGGTAGGATGGTCGTAACGATCGCCCGCGACGGCGCCCGGTGCGGGGGCTTCCGACGCAAGTGGTTGTCGCAGCGGTGGTTTCGCCCGGGAGTCTGAACCGGCGGCTGCGACGTGCCGGCCCATTCCCCACCACAATGACGGGGACGCTCCGTGCGGACGATTCGCACCAAGTCCGAAGATCCTACCTGCCAACGCCCCTCCCGTCAAGGACCTCCGCGCAAAAAAAGACAGGCCTAGCGGGGGGGGACTAGGCCTGTGCAAACCTGGCTGGTCAGGGGGAGAACCAGCCAGTTCGTAGTGGGTCGTTATCAATACGGGCGAAAACGGCATTCCGTTCCCCGTCGGGCGGAATTCTAGAACATACTTTCCAGGATTGCCACCAGGAATTCCCCGGAATTTGTCCCACCCAGGGAAATTACAAGCCACAGAGAAACTCTAAAAGCCCGTAATTGCGGGATTTGCTCAATCCCGAGGCCAGTGGGTCAAAAGGCGAAAATCTTGTCGGGCAGCCCCGCAGGAAAGCAGCAGGGGGCTTTACCCTACCGCCGCATGATCATGTCCAGATACAGCGTGCAGGACCATCCGTAGTCGAAGATGACCTGATTGTAAGCCTTTGTGGGGTCATTGGTTCCTTTTCGAGGCAAGGCCGGCGGCGGCACCTGACCGCGGTCGTCGTAGAACTCGAATATCGATCCGCACTCCATGTAGCGCCGTTCGATCTCGCGACAGGTGCGGCGGCGAAGGTCGGCCGCCACGTCGTCCAGGCTGCTTCGCTCGAATCCCATCGCGATCAGCCAGTTCAGGTTGATCCACACCGGCCCGCGCCACATGTCCTTGCTGTAGTGCTCGCTGTCGCAGGCCGCGATCGAAGGCACCCCCACCGGCGTGCCGAACGTCTCGGGGTTCTGCAGATGCTCGGCCAGACGTTGGGCCTGCTGGGGACCGGCCGCCCCGCACACCAGCGGCAGGAAGCCCGCGCTGGCGAGCACCCCGGTGCGACGACCGCTCTCGGCGAGGCGGTCCATGTAGATGCCGGCCTCCTCGTCCCACAGGCGTTCGTTGATGCGGTCGGTGATGTCCAGGTATCGCTCGGTCCACTCGGCGGCGGCCTGCCGGTCGGCCAGGGCGTGGGACATGTGCCCCAGCACCTCGCACTCCAGGGCCAGCAGCGAATTGAAGTCCACCGCCTCCAGGGGTTCGTCGAACTCGAACCGGGTGGAGTTGTCCATGCCCGACTCGTCGCAGCGGTTGTTCTTCTGGGGGTTGGTGTGCCACCGCAGCAGTCCGCCGTCGGAGCCGCCGCGGTTCTCGATGTCCCACCGCACATACGTCTGGAGCTTCGGGAACACCTCCCTGAGCCACTCTTCGTCGGGATCCACCTGGTCGATCAGCATCGCCGCCAGCGCCAGCACCGGCGGCTGGGTGATGCCCGAGCGGTGGTGGGGGTTGGCCCGGTGGGAGACCATGCCGTCGTCGCCCTGGGCGTCCAGCACCGCCGAGATCATCTCCCGGGCGAGCCCGGGGTCGGCATGCCGCCAGCCGATGGCGTGAAACGCCGAGTCCCACAACCACATGTCCTTGTGGGGCCAGCGGTCGGGCGTCGTCCAGCGGTGCTTCAGCATGCCCTGCCCGGAGCAGACCTGGGTTTTCATGACGCTCATCGCCTTCACGGCCGTGGGGATCGAATCGCCCTCGACCCAGGTGGGGAGGATCTGCCCGTCGAGCCATTCGCGACGTGCGGCGATGGCGGCGTCCAGGTCGGCGGTGAGCTTCTGGCCGTCCAGTTTCGCCGCGGCCGCCACAAGCGTCCGCCCGTCCTGCTGCTCAATCGCCAACCCCTCGGTCTCGTTGGAGACGTCGCAAGGCCCTTCGACCAGCAGATGGAACGCGTCCAGCATGGCCCCGCGGGTTTCGCCGCGTTCGGTCCGGATGTGAAAGAAATCGCCCGCCAGCCGCGTTTCGCGCGCCTCGGTGCCGAAATGCAGCCGGCAGGTGCCCGGGGCCTTCACCACCAGCCCGGCTCCTTCGCCGGCGGTGCGGGCGACCAGGTCATGGTCGTAGTCGGTCTTACCGTCGATGGCCGAAAACGCCACCAACTGCCCCGGCCCGTATACGTTCAGTACGTCGTTGTCGTCCAGCAGACTGCGTCGGGATGCCATGCTTTCCTCTAGAGGTATCGTTTCTTGTTCTGGCGGACACGTCGGCCGATATAGCCGGGCGGCACGGTGCCGTCGGTCAGCACGTCGTTATTGTATCGCCGTCGCACGTAGTCGCCTTTCATCCGGGCGGCCGTGAGGATCGTCGTGGGGCGGGCAGTAGTCACCAGCCAGTCGGTCAGGCTCCGCTCCAGGTCGCGAACGATCTCGCTGCAGGCCGGGTCGAACCAGCGGTTGGTCATCTCCCACGGGTCCTCCCGGATGTTGTACAGTTCGCCGAACCCGTCGGGGTACTCCTCGGCAAAGAACGCCCGCGGGTACCACACCAGTCGCCACGGACCCTTGCGGACCGACTTGCTCCATGCGAACTCGGTAAAGGCGGCCTCACGAACCGGCTCGCCCTGCCCCCTGAGCAGATCCGAAACGTCCTCACCGTCGGCCGTGGGCAGTTCGGACAGGCCCGCCAGCGAACACAGCGTCGGTAGCACGTCCACCGCCTCCACCAGCGACTCGCAGACCGTGCCGGCCGCGGTATGCCCCGGCACCCGCCAGATCATCGGGATCCGCGTGATCGCGTCCGAGCAGATGCCCGGCGCCTTTTCCATGATGCCGTGCTCGCAGGCGTAGTCGCCATGGTCGGCCGAGTAGACCACGATGGTGTTTTCCGCCAGCCCCGCCTCGTCGAGGAAGCTCATCAGTTCGCCCACGGCGTGGTCCACCTGCGAGACGCTGCCCAGGTATCCGCGCAGCTTCCGCAGGCGCCCTGCCTCGAAGGTTCTGGGCTCGAAGACCGTCCAGTCACCGGTCCTCCACTGGTCGGCCGCGGCGATCAGGTGGGGGGCTTTGCCCGCCTCGCGCATGTTGTAGTCGGCGTTGGGCGGCAGCGTGAGCGAGTCGAAATCGTAGAGGTCCCAGAACTCCTGGGCGGGCGTGTAGCACTGGTGTGGCTTGGGCAGCGACACGTGCAGCATGAACGGCCGTCCGGCGTCGCGGGACGCTTCCATGAAGCGCATGCCCTCCCGCACGCTCCAGCCTTCCATGGAATCGTCGTAGCTGAACAGCGACGCCCGGCCGTCGACTTTCTGCCGCCCCTGCCGGTTGCCTAACTCCACCAGCGCCTCGTGATCCTCGTCGATGCCTTTGCGGTCGAGGTGGTCCTGGTAGGCCTTCGACCGCCCGCCGATGCTGCAGCCGCAGACCTCGTGGAAGCAGTCGGCGTCGTCCTCGATCCAGTACTCGGGACAGTGAATCTTGCCGACGGCGCCGGTGGCGTATCCGTGCCGTCGGAAGTGGCCGAGCATGTTGGGCAGTCCCTCGGGCTTCGGGCCCGACAGACCGTAGTAGCCGTGGTTATGGCAGTACTGCCCGGAGAGGAAGCTCACCCGCGATGGCGTGCAGATGGGGTTCTGGGTGATGGCGTTGTCGAACCGGACGCCGCTTTCGGCCAGCGCGTCCAGGTGGGGCGTGCGGACGTCGGGATGGCCCTTGCAGGAGAGAACCTTGGCGTTGTGCTGGTCGGATAAGATGAACAGGACATTCAGCCGCTCGGTCATGGAGGTCATCCTTGCCGGGAGGGTCGGATTCCAATTCTCGGTGGACTTTTCCGGATAGGACGCTATTATCTCCCAGTCCCGGTACGGTATCCATTGGACCGGCAACCCACAAGGGCAGACTATGAGCATCGTAGTGATGAAATTCGGAGGCACGAGCGTCGCGGACGCGGAGAAGATCCGCCGGGCCGCCCGCCGGGCGATCACAACCCAGAAGCGCGGACACCAGGTCGTAATGGTCGTCTCCGCGATGGGCAAAACCACCGACACCCTGGAAGACCTCGCCGAACAGGTCACCCAAAGCAGGGGCAACCCGCCCAAGCGCGAGATGGACCAACTCCTGGCGACCGGTGAGCAGGTGACGATCTCCCTGATGGCGATGGCCTTGGAAGACCTGGGCGCCAGCGCGATCAGTTTCACGGCCGGTCAGATCGGCATCATCACCGACGACGTCCACACGAAGGCGAAGATCAAGACGATCGACGTCAAGCGGATCCGCCAGCAGCTCGACGCCGGGCGAATCGTGATTGTCGCCGGCTTCCAGGGCATTACCGAGGAGGGGCACATTACCACCCTCGGACGTGGTGGAAGCAACGTGAGCCTGGTGGCCATCGCCGCGGCGGTGGACGCCGAGGTCTGTGAGAACTACACCGACGTGGACGGGATCTTCACGGCCGACCCGCGCATGGTGCCCAACGCCCGCAAGATCGACACCATCAGCTACGATGAGATGCTCGAACTGGCGTCGCTGGGTGCCAGTGTGCTGCACAACCGCGCCGTCGAGTTCGCCAAGAAGTACGACGTGCCCATCCACGTCCGCAGCAGCCTGAACAACAAGAAAGGGACCATGATCGTGTCCGAAACCCAGAGCATGGAACGAATCGTCGTCAGCGGAGCGGCCCTGAAGGACCACCTGGCCCGCGTCTCGCTGCGGGATGTCCCCGACGAGCCCGGCATCGCCGCGAAGATCTTCTCCACCATCGCCTCCCAGAACATCGTGGTCGACGACATCATCCAGACCATCGACGAGAAGGGACACGCGGTGATCTCCTTCACCGTCGAAGGTTCCGACCTCCGCGAGACCAAGAAGGTCATGAACGGCCTCAAGGAAAAGCTCGGCTGCACCGTCAAGTACGAGGAGCGTCTGGCAAAGGTCTCGGCGGTCGGCATGGGCATGCGGATCCACACCGGCGTGGCGAACAAGATGTTCACCGCCCTGGCCGATGCGGGCATCAATATCCAGAACATCACCACCAGCGAGATCAAGATATCCTGCCTCATCAAGGAAGAGGACGGCAAGGAAGCCCTGAAACTGGTGCACGAGGCCTTCGACCTGGGCACCAAACGCCGCAAGAGCACCGGCAGGAAGAGCAAGAAGACCAGAAAAAAGGCCGGGTCCGCCAAGACCCGCAAGGTCTCGAAGAAATCGGCGAACAAGTAACCCCCCTACCCTCGCCGAGACAAACCAGGTGCCGGACGGCAGACGGATTCCAGCCCCGACTGTCGTCCGGCCGTTTTCTGCGCCCACCGCCGCGCCGTCTGCCCGCGAAACTGCCATCTGGTAAATGATCCGGCCGCGGCGCACAATGCAGGCATGATCCCCCGCAAGCCACGTCGCTGGTCGCACCGTCGCAGGAAGGCCTCGTACCTGCTGCGCCGCGCGAGCGTGGTGGGCGCCATGGCGGCCGCGTTTGCCGTCTTCGCCCTGGCCGACCAGGCGGGCTGGCTTGGCAGTGCCCCGCGCGGCACCGACCTGCAGCGATACCACAATCGCAGCTTCCGCGTGGTGAACGTGGTCGACGGCGACACCATCGACGTCGCCGCCTACGACTCCCTGCTGGACGAGAAGACCACCCGCATCCGCCTTTGGGGGGTGGACACGCCCGAGACCGTCAAGCCGCGGACGCCGGCCCAGCACTTCGGACCGCAGGCGTCGGCCGCCACCAGACGCTGGGTGAACGGACGAACGGTCACCCTCCGCCTGGTGCCCGGAAAGGAGCGCGACCGCTACGATCGACTGCTGGCGTACGTGGACACGCAAGACGGCAACTCGCTGAACCTGCGCCTGGTGGCGAAGGGCTATGCCTACGCCGACCCGCGGTTCGATCACCCGGCCGAGGAGAAGTATCGCGCCGCCCAGAAGGCCGCCCGGCTCGCCGGACGCGGGCTGTGGAAGGAAGTGACCGACGCCGAACTGCCCTACTACTACCGCGGCCGACTGGAACTGCCCCGCCGGCCGTGAGCGCCGGTGTGGGGTACGTCAATCGCCGGTGTCATCGCGCGGGCGGTCCCAACTCCACTGCTTGGAGACCACGCGCCCCTCATCGAAGGCGATGATCGCCTGGTAGAACGGCTGGCGATGGATGTAGACCCAGCGGCTGCCCTCGACGCGGTCGGGCGCCCCCAGCGTCGCCTCGACCTCATCGGCGACCTGCCCGAGGTAAACCGTCTCGTAATTGACCCGGGTGAACGGCTCCCTGGCGCATCCGCCGGCAAGCAGCATCGCGCCGAGCAGGACCGTCCATAGCAGAAGATTCGTGCGTCTCACGTGCTCACTCCCCGGAAATGAAGACCTGTTCGGTCGTCAGGCGGTCCTTGCGGAACGGGCTGGTGTAGACCGCCGCCAGGACGAACTTCTGCCCCACCGGCACGCCGCGTTTCCATTCCAGCTTGAACCGGTACGCCCGGGCGTTGCTGTCCCAGTGCTTGAGGTTGTCCTTGGGGTCGGTCAGGTCCACGGTCCATACCGCCACCTGCGAGCCCTTGGGGTCTTCCGATCGCGGCTGATGGGTGTACATCTCGATGCGGAACTGCCCGAAGGCCTTGTTGGCGTCGTCGAAGGCGTCGCTGGTCTGCAGGTAGACTTCCATCCCGCGGATTCCGCCGGCGTCATCGAACGTGCGGTTGGTCTTGGTGAAGAAATGGAACATCAGACCCCGCGGGAGCAGAAGATGCAACGGGCGCGGAACCTCCTTGCTGATGGCCGCCTTGTCCTGGCAGCCGGCCAGTCCGACGACCATTCCCGCCAGCAGTACCGCCGCCGTCCATTGCGTTCGATTCACGTGACTCTCCCTTTGCGCGATTGCCAGAAGTCTTTTCCGCACCATACCTGCTGCGCGGGCGATTATAGGCAGCCTCCGGTTTGGGGGTCAAGCAACCACCGTCGCAAGACTTGCCACCTTGTCACCACCCGCCCGGTGAATAGAATGACACCATCAACCCTCAGCCGGAAGGAAGCCGCCATGGAGAACCACGTAATCGTTCGGCCGGAGCATCTCAACCACCACGGACATCTTTTCGGCGGGCAGATGCTCAAGTGGGTGGACGAGTATGCCTGGCTGGCGGCCAGCCTGGACTTCCGTCACTGTCGGCTGGTGACCATCGCCATGGACGACATCGTCTTCAAGCACCCGGCACCGGTGGGGTCGATCCTGCGGTTCCACGTAGAGAAAACCCACCAGGGAACCACCTCCGTAAACTACGGGGTCGAGGTTTTCTGCGACGCCCCGGGCGATATCGAAGCGCGGAGCATCTTCTCCACCACCGTCACGCTGGTCCACGTCGACGACCAGGGCAACAAGACCTCCCTGCCGGCTGCGAAGTAGCCTACGTCGCCGTGGCCGGCGGAGGCTCGATGCCCAGTTCCTGCCGCGTTTGGAATGCCCACTCCAGCAGCACCCGCTGGGCCTCGTCCAGCAGTTCATCCGGCGGCGTGTCGGCGTAGAGGTTGGGGTTCAGCAGCACCCGCGCGTGGTCGCCGCTCAGGTCGATCCACGCC
>JBKHHV010000027.1:0-19134 GCA_046539005.1 Phycisphaerae bacterium | reverse complement strand
GCCGGCGGTTTTGCCCCACGAAACGCTCCACCGATTCCTCAAGAAACGCGATGCGCCGCCGCCCGTCCGGGAACACCAGCCGCCGGGCGGGGAGGCCTTTGCGTCGCCACCGCTGGATGGTCTTGGTGGAGACGTCGAAACGACGGGCCAGGGTGTCGGTGTCGTAGATGGTCTGCTCGTAGTCGCTGGTGGAGAGGCGCATGCTGTCGCAGAGGTCCAGCATCATCAGCAGCAGGTCGTGGCAGATCACCTTCCCGGGGATCGCCTCGCTGGTGGGCTCGCTGCGCCGGGGACGGTAGCCCGTGAGCCGATAGACGACAAACTCGTAAGGATACTGCTGGGCCGGCTCGATGAGCCCGGTGAGTTCCTCGGCGGTATCGATGTATCCCCTGCGGAGTCTCGCCGGACCGGCCGCCAACTCGGCCGCCAACTCCTCCATGGCCTTGCTCTGGTATTTCGCCATCGGTGCCGCCTTTCCTGGCCAGGTGCCCGTGTGCAGCAGCTCGGCTTTTACCACTGTACAGTATCCGGAATTCACCGATTCTTCGCAATGCCAAAAGGGAAGATACCCCCTTTGGGTCTGTTTTGCGCAGACCGACAGTCCCGCTGAACCGCAACGAGCCCGGCCGCTTCTGTAGCGACCGGGCCCGGGACAAGCGTTCGAATTACGGCTTGCTCAACCTCCGATGCGAGCACGCACGGCGGCGATCTCCTGCTGGAGTTCGCCCACGTTGGCAGTAACGGCCGGGGCTTCCGACCGACCGTCCAGCGCACCGCGGAGAACGGTCGAGGCGGTGTCGAGATGCCTGGGCTCGGCCGACACTTCGGCCTGTCCGATCAGGGCCTTGGCCTGACCACCCTCGTACAGCCAACGGTACTCCCGCTCGGCCTGCCGGGAGGCACGGCTGTACAGGTCGGCCGCCTCGGCGAACAGTTCGCTGCCGCTCTTGCGGATTTCAGCGATCGCGGGGGTGAGCTTCTGGCGGATCGCGTCGGCCTGCGAGGGCGCTCCGTCCGGCCATCCCGACGCCACCACGCCCAGCAGCGACTCCAGTTCGCTGAACAGGTACACCTGTCGAATCTTGGCACGGCCCATCGCCATCAGCGTCGCCGCCCGTTGGGCGAGGGCGTCCATCTCCATCTCCTCGTCGAGCGAGCCATACTCCCGGTAGTTCCGGGCGGCCGCGTCGTAGGCGGTGGAGGCGTCGTTCTGGGCGGCATCCAACTTATCCAGTCCCTGGGCAATGCTCGTAAGGGCGTCCTTGGCGCGGGCGAGGGTTTGCTCCCGCTGGCCGAGGAGTTGCTGCCGCTGCCGGCGGACGGCCTTGCGTCCGCCCATCGCCGAGTTCGGGTCGCTGGGGTCCACGCCTTCTTCGCGGCGGGTGAGGATCCGATCGGCGGCGTTGATCTTCGCGGTGGCGATGGAAAGCTTCATCTCCACTTCGGAGACGTCCATCTTCAGCCCGCTGATCTCGTAATCGAGCTTGCTGATCTGTGTCTCCAGGGAGCTGACCTCGTCCATGACCTTCAGGGCCTGCAACTCGGCCTCGTTGCCCTTCTTGCCGGGGGCCCGAGCCTCGCTGCGGAGAGCGCGTGCGTTGGCTTCGAGCTTGTCCTTCTTGTCCTGAAGCTGATTCTTCTTCTGCTGGAGATCCTCGATCTTACCCTCGAGGGTCGCCTTGCGGCCTTTCAGCGTGCTGGCGGTCTGCTGGGCCTCTTCCTTCATGCTCTTGACGTCTTCGTCGGAGAGGGCGAGGATCTGCCGGTAATACTCCAGCATGCCGTCCTGCTCGACGACCTGGCTGAGCGTGCTGCGGGCCTCGCCGACATCGGCGTACACGCTGCTGCGGATACGGTCGGCCTGGCGGGTCTGCACGTAGCCCTTCTGCTCGTAGAGGCGGGCGAGAACCGAACGCGCCAGCGCCGTGTACTCCGGATCGGCGCCGGCGTGGGCATCGATCGCCTTGACCAGGCCGTCGATGGCCTGGGTCAGCAGGTTCACGGCGTTGGGGTTGATCTGCTCGCTGTCGGTGAGCCGGACGGGAGCTTCTTCCCCCGGCATGACCGAGTTGGGGTCCACGTCCACGTCCGGGAGCGGAACGACCTTGCCGGTCGCGGTTTCCTCGATGACCGGGGCCTCCAGGAGATTCTGTGCCTGGCTCAGCAGTCGCTGGGCCTTGTTGACCTCCTGCTTGAGTTCGCGATTGGCCTTGCGGGACGGGTTGTCCGAGCAACCTGTCGTCAACAAAAGAGACGTCGCCAGAAGCCCGGCGGCGAGGAACTTGATCTTGTGCACGTCACGTTCTCCCGTCATACGAATGTAGGGGGGCCTTCAAACTGCCCATGTTGTATCATGCGCCGCTTGCGTTTGCAACGGGAAGCGGTGGCGGTTTCCCGGCGATCATTCGTCCGCCCGGTCAGTCGACGCTTCACCCTTGTCCGGGGCGGTTTCGGTTGGGTTCTCCGCCACGGCCGGTTCCAACCGGTCGGCTGCCGCCAGGGCCGGCTCGATCAGCATCACCCCGGCGGGCGACCGCCCTTCCAGCGGGACACACAACATCAGGACCCGCCCGGCACACTGCACGTTCACCCCCAGCTCGGAAACCTCGTGACAGACCTCGCCCAGCGTCTGAACCGCCTCGGCCGAGCCCTTGAACGACCAGTCCCCCAGTCGACCGGCCGAGGGTTGGGCCTCCAGGGGGGTCCAGTCGCGGTCGCGGTCGTTCCACATGATCACCGGGTCCAGTTCGCCGGCCGTCTCGGTGACCACCACGCGGTAATTGCGGCTGACGCGGCGCGGGCCGTGACCGGCCTCGTAGCGGAAATCGAAGCAGCGGACCTGTCGGCCTTTGAGTCGCCCATAGATGACGTTGCTGGCGCGGGGGCTGTGCCCGCTGCGGATCAGTGCCAGCGCGCGGTATCGCAGGGGCAGATCGAAGGGATCGCTATGGCTGAAGCGAAGCTGGAGATCGTAGGCCGCGCGGGCAAGCGCCTGGGCCCGCCGGGCCTGCAGCAGCCCCATCGCCACGAAGGAGACCACCGCGGCCACGAGGACCAGCAACAGCAGCGCAATTAGAACCAGGTCGGCAGGCACGCCGTCAGACCTTTCGCCGCCGGAGGACTAGGGAAGCGGCTTGTCGTCCTTCTCGTCGTTCTTCTTGTCCTCGTCCTTGTCGCGATTCTTGGCCGGGGGAAGCGAAGTACCGTAGTCCAGTTTGTTGCCGTAAGGCGGCTTCCAGCCCTCGAGGTTGTAGTCCGGCCGCGGAGACCGCAGTTTCTCAATCCAGCTCAGCACCTGGCGATACTGGCGGTCGGTGGCACTGCGGAAGACCGGGGTGTAGTTCTTTCGGGGGTTTTTGATCTTCGCCACGTCCCGCGGGAGGCCCCACTGCAGCAGCAGCGAGTCGCTGGGGTGGCTGCGGTCGATCATGCGGTAGCGACCCTTGCTGTAGCCGTCCAGGATCAGGAAGTTGGTGTAGTCCACCCGTTCGTTGGTGCCGCGGACGGTCACGAAGCGGAGGTCGCTTTTTCTCCTCTCGCCGAACGCCTCGGGAACGATGTTTTTGACCAGCGGCCAGATGTCTCGCTGGAATTCCTTCATGAAGGCCGGGTTGCGGGCGACGTGGATGTCGTTGAGCATCTCCGAATCCTTGTCGAGCCACTGGAGCATATAGGCGGCCTGGGTCCTGTTGGGGGCCCGGAGGAACTTCTTGTCGGCGTTCTTGTTCTTGAAGATGCCCCGCCCTTCCATCACGTCGACGAACCGGTGAGCGACGCGGTTTTTCATCTGGATCGGGACGTTCTCGATGATTTCGAGCATGCCGTCGTCGCTATAGCGGCGGCGCAGCTCCAGCAGACGCAGGCGAAGCATGGCGTCCTCGGGCAGCAGGAGCTTGTCGAGCCTTTCCCGGTCGCCGTCCTGGGTCGGCTTGCCGCCGTTGCCGTTGGCCTTGCCGTTGTCGTCCTCTCTCTTGTCGAGTTGGGCCTGGATCAGGTCGCGCAGGAGCTTGGCGGCCTCGTAGTCGGGGTCGATTTTCACCGCCGCCTTGGCCTGTTCAAGAGCGCGTTCTGGCATGTTCTTCTGGCGAGCCCACTGGGCGAGTTGGTAATGCGCCTTGGCGTCGTTGGGGTCGATCTTCTTGAGACGCGTGGTGTACTCGTCCTCGACGGTGAGTTTCTCGGTGACCTTCTCCACGTCGGAATCCTTGATGAAATACTCGATCCCGGCGGTGGTCTTGACCTGGTATCCATCCTTGACCTTCGTCGCCGAGGCCACTTCGATCTCTCGGCCGTCCTTGTAGGTCACGATATAGGAAACCCCCAGCGCAGTGGAGACCATCATCAGGCAGAGCAGGAACGGAAGCGTTTTCTTGAGCATTGCGGTACCCTCTTCAAGCGGAGTCTGGTTGTTCTGTCAGGTTGGACAACCGCCGGTTGCACAGGTTAGCCGTCCATACCATGTTAGTCGCCGAATCGGCCGGAGGGATTCAAAGCCCGGCAGAAAAACTAATGCAGATGCACATCCAGGAATGGGTTACGTCGGGCAACGGCAGTTGCGCCGACCGTTCTCTCACGCTGGCGAATCATGACAGGTGGCGGTGGGATTCGAACCCACGTATAACGGATTTGCAATCCGTCCCCTTAGTCCACTTGGGTACGCCACCGGCGGGTTTCGTGACTTCTCTGGCGTCACGCCGCTTTGGTTTTCAGGTCCACCAGTATAATAGTCCGACCGGGCAGGTCAACCAACTGCCCGGGTTTTCGTGACTCAGCCGCCCACCTTCTTGAGCAGTTCGTTGAACTGCAGGCGCTGCCCGCCCATCGTGGGGTCCTTGACCTGCAGCGACTTGATGTGCGTCGCCAACTGCTCCATGACGTTCGCCTTGTCCTTGTGCAGGCGGTAGACCAGGCGGCAGTATTCCATCTGCACATCCCAGTACTGCGGGTGGTCCGAGGCCATGTTGCGGACCATGAACACGTAATGCTTCTCGGCCTCTTCGAGGTTGCCCAGAACGTAGTTGGCCCGGGCGAGACCGAGCACGTTCGCCCCGTCGACCTCGGTGGTGTTCAGCATCCAGCCCCGGAAGTCCTTGAGGAACTTCTTGAGCTGGAACCGGGTCTCTTCCAGGGCCTTGTTCATTGCCTTCTCGTTCATGGCATCGCGGAGGGTCGCCAGCGAGTCTTCCAGTATGACCTTGGAGACCGAGCTGTAGCCTTCCTGGTCCGCTTTGGCAAGATAACGCCCGGCGACACTGATGGTCTCGCGGCGGTTGCCCTCGGCAGCCCTGGCGGCCGCCATGTACTGGTCGAACTGCCCGGCGATCTTGTCCTCGCCCTGCTCGCGCTCGGCGTCGTCGGCGGCCTTGAGTTCCTTGAACAGCGTCAGGGCCTTCTTGAAATGCGGGGTGGGGTCCTCGTCGGACGCCTGGGCCGAGTAGCCCTTCTCCAGCATCGCATCGGCGTACATCTGCTTCAGGGGGTACCGCTGCTGGGGCGACTTGTCCTTGGACGATTCGTAGAGATTCTCGGCGAAGCGGGCGTACACGTCGCGGTACAGCGCCAGGTCGCGCGGGTTGGTGCGTTCCTCGCGGAGTTTCTTGATCCGCTCGCGGACCTTGCTGATGACCGACCGGATCAGCCCGCGGGACTTGCGGTCGCCGTACTTCTGGCGGTAGGCCTCGACCTCGTCAATCGCGGTCTTGACGTCACCTTCCTCTACCAGCTTCTGGATCCGGAACGCCGCGGCGAACTGCAGAACCCGCGTGCCGGGCCAATCCCGCGGCAGGTCGCGCATCAGCTCCAGCGCACGCTTGTCCTGCCCCAGCACTTCCGAGATCATCACGGCCGCCTCGAAGGCGGTCCGGGCCGCCCACTCGCGCATGTCGGCCTTCTTCTGCTCGCTCTCCTCTTTGCGGATGGCGGTGCGGGCTTCGTCCACGAACCGGTGCACCGACTCCACCAGCCTGCGGGCGCGGGCCTGCTGGACGTTGCCCTTCTCGAACTCGTCGATGATCGTCATCTGGATCGACAGTCCGCGGTAACGCGCCTGCATGTACTCGGGAGTGGTTTCCGGGACGGCCTCGTAGGCCTTGACGGCCTGCTCGTAGTATTCCTTCTGCTGCTGCCTGGCGACCGAGTCGGCAAGGCTCTCCAACTGCCAAGCCAGGTCGAAGTGCCACTGGGGCGCCTTCTTCGCCCAGGCCCCGTCGTTGGCGTCCAGGAAGAACCGCAGCGCCTTGACGAATTCCATTTTCAGCGCCGCCGAGGGCCGCTGCTCCACCATTTTGCGGTAGATCTTCAGTGCGTTGGTCGCCGCGGTGTAGGCATCGGCACTGGTGGGATCTTCCTTGGCGAGTGCGAGGTTCTTGCGGGCGGCCGCCAACTCGTTGCCGAGCTTGTAGTCGATGTACGCCAGCACCTTCCCGACCCGCGCCTTCAGGCGGCGGGAGGCTTCGTCGGTGCGGCCCTGGATGACCTCCATCATCTTCGAGATCTTGTTGTAGATCTCGGTCGCCTTGGACCGCTGGGTTTCCCACAGTTTCTCGGCCTCGTTGAGTTCTTTGAGGGCGATGGAGAACACGAAGATCGAGGGCATGTTCTCGTAGTCGGTTCGGCCGCGGAACTTGCCGGCGATGCGGTCGATGAGGAACTGCTGGACGCCGGGGTCCTCGTGGCGGTCCAGGAAGCCCAGGACGGCCTTGATACCCTTGGAACCGATATTCTCGGCCTGCTCGGGGTCGCGGGGCTCGACGGCCTCGGCCCAGACGTCGTAGATGTAGTTGGCGAGAATCGTCGCGTAGATGTCGGCCTGCAATGCCGCCTGCTCGCCCTTCAGCAGCGAGGCGGTGAGCTTGCGGAACTCGTCGACGGCCTTCTCGGCGTCGGCGAAGTGGACCTTGGCGTTGTCCAGGGCGGTCTTGGCTTCGCCGCTGAGCCCCCTGCTCTGGTAGACCTTGCTCCGCTCGTAGAGGTAGTTGCCCCATTCGGCGAGATTTCGGCCGATCTCGAACGACGCCTGCATGCGTACCAGCGGCTCGGCGACCTCGACGCCGGCGGCCTCGAGGTACTCCACCGCCACCTTGTGGTCGTGCAGTTCGCGCTTGGCCATGCCGACCAGCAGCAGCGACCAGTACTTAATGCCGCTTTCGGCCCCGCCGGTGGCGAATTTCTCGATGTCGGCGACCGACCGCCGCAGCGCCGCCGAGGCGGCCCGGTCGTCCTCGGCGCTCATGCCGTTATAGAAGTACACCCACCCGCTGAGATACCGGACCTCGTCGAGTACCTGCTTGTAGTGCCGCACCCGCAGGAGGCCCTTGAACCCGCTGTCGGAGAGATCGTCGATCCTGTCGTCCAGGTCGCCACGCAGCCTCGCCAGCATCTTCACTGCCTCAGAGCTGTACTTCTGGACGGTCTTGCGGTCCAGCGGGGTGCCGTAGAGGTACATGATCGCGTCGGCTTCGGGCTTGATGCGAACCGAGCCCAGCAACTCCGCCAGCTTCAGGCGGTCGCGGTAGTAGGCCAGTTCGTCGCGCCATTCTTCGGCGTCGGCGGTGTCCTTGATGACCTGCCGGAGAAGCTCGGCCGCCTCGTCCACCAGGCGGGCGCGCCTGGCCGGGTCCTCGAAGGTGGCGCTGACGGCGCGGGCGGTCTTGGCCTTGGCGAGCATGCGATTGGTCTCGGGCGAGCTGTTGGCGTCGGCGCCCTGCTCGATCAGGGCCTCCAGCAACTCGGTCATCCCGTAGGCTTCCAGTTGGTCGGCGAGCTGCTTGGAATCGAGCTTGTCGACCGCCGCGCCGCCCGACTGGGCCAGGCCCGTCGTAGCCGCCAACGCGACCAGAACCGTCACCACAATGCCTCTACGAATCATTCCGATTCCTCGTATCACGGTGTTTCCCGGCCGATTTCGCCACTCGGCCGATGCTTGTTTCTCTGCGCTTTGTTGCCCACGTGTCGGACACCCGCCGCGCCGGCGGGTTGGGCGTGGCGTCAGCGGCCCTGCAGGCCGATGTCGCTCCAGCCGGCCCGGACCGCCTGGTTGTACGTGCTGTCAGGCTACGCCGGGCGTGGCGCGGATCAGCAGCGGGCAGTCACCGATCCGCCGGCGCCGCTGCCGCAGTTGCTCATGGAGCGTGGCGGCGCGTTCCGGTCGCCTCGCACCCGTCGAGGCGGAACCGCGCCCCGGTCAGGTCCGAACCGGCGGCCGTCACCCGCAACTCGGTAGTCGGTACCGGCACCACGCTGTGGTGTTCCGGCGAGCCCCACCTCGGCAGGTTGCCGGGGATCTGCCCCTCGGCGACGATAAGCGTAGTCGCCAGCAGGAAGTAGATCAGTAACTGGAACGTGACGTCGATCATCGGCGTCATCGACAGGCGAAACTTCGTCTTCCGCTGAGTCATGCCGGTCTCGCCTCGGCGGCGGAAGCTGCAAAACGACGGCCGGGCGGGTTGCTCCCTCGCTCAGCGTGCGCCTCGGAATATGCGGCGGAGCGGCCGTCAGCGAGATCGGCCGCCCTGCGCCGCGTTCTGTGTTACTGGGGCCCGCGGATGCCGATTTTCTGCCATTCGGCGCGGACGGCCTGATTGTAGGCTTCCACTACGTGCTGCCATGCCACGGTGTACCGGGCCTCGATGACCAGTTGCGGCTTGCCACCCAGCGACGCCAGGCGCCGCTCCAGCAAGGCATGCAGTTCCTCGGGCTTGCGGGTCTCGGACTCGCCGTCAAGCACGAAGCCGGCCTCTTCGAGATACTGCCCGTGGGGGATCACCCTCAGCGTCACCGGTTCGGTGTCGACGACCTCCTGCTGCTGCTCCAGCCCCATCGCCGTCGGCAGGTTGCCGGGGATCTGCCCCTCGGCGACCCGGAAGGTCGTGGTGAGGATGAAGTAGATCAGCAATTGGAAGGTCACGTCGATCATCGGCGTCAGCGGCGGCTGCATCTTCGAGCCGGGCTTGGCTCGCTTCTTCCGCTCGGAGACGTAATGGATCGTCTGTTCTTCTTCGATTTTCCTGGTGGATCGTGCGGCCATGTCTATTTCGTTCCCGTCTTCACAAGGGCGGTGATGTTCATCTCGGGGATGCCGGCCTTTGCGGCGGCCATCATCACCGGCTGCACGTAGCTGTAAGTTACGCGCTTGTCACCGCGGATCTCGATGAAGAACTTCTGGACGCCGGCTTCCTTGGCATTCTTGTGCTCGTCCTTGAATATCTTCGTCAGCCTTTCCTCATCACCGCGGCGAACCTTGTCATAGCCCGCAATGAAGTAATGGTCGGCCTTGCGGGCCTCCATCGGGTCGGGCTTCTTCGCGTCGGGGGCCACCTTGGACACCACGTTGACGATGGTCTTGCCCATGACCTGGTCAGGGTCCTGCGCCCGCTCGACGGCCACGGAGTCCGCAGGCTTGGGCGGAAGCAGCGGCGCCAGCGCCGCGGAGGCGAACTGCGTCGTCAGGATGAAGAAGATGATCAACTGAAACGTGCAATCGATCATCGGCGTCAGGTTGATCGACACCTCACCGGCCGCGACTTTGCCTTTCTTCTTTGCCATGTTCGACCACTCCTTTCCCGCCGTCCGGTCACCCGGGCGGAGGAAGTGTGCGTTCTGCCTGGCTTACTTCTTGCCGGTCGGACGGAAGGTCGAGATCAACTCCTGGGAGATCATCATCGCCTCGCTGGACAGTGCGTCGATGCGGTTGCGCATGAAGGCGTAAACCGCCAACGCCGGGATCGACACCGACAGGCCCAGCAGCGTGGTCACCAGCGCGATGCCGATGGCACCGGCGAGCTTGTCCGGCTTGGGCGTGCCGCCTTCCTGCACGATCTTGAAGAACGCCTGGATCATGCCCCAGACGGTACCCAGCAGGCCCAGCATGGGACCGATGTTCCCGATGAGGTTGAGCCACTCGATCTTCCGCAGCAGCTTGGTGGTGCGCTCCTCGGAGGCCTCCTCCATCGCCCGTTCCATCGAGGCGTACCCGTGCGGAGCCTCGGTGAGAGCGGCATGGATCACGTAACTGAGAAAATCCGGCTGGGCGGCCGTCATGTCGATCGCCTCGCGGTACTGCTTGGCGTCGAACATCGAACGGATCTGCTCGGTCACCAGCGGAGGGAGGATGTTGGTCCGGCGGATGGTGATGAAGTGTTCGACGATGATCGCCACCGTCAGGATACTCAGCAGCCACAGCAACATGCCGATGAAGCCGCCGCCCGGCCAAACCAAAATCTCGAAATAATTGTCAAAATCCATGCAAAGCTCTCCTAGTTCTTCCTTTACCCGTCTGCCGCCATCCGGCGGCCGGTCTCACATTGCCTGCTTCTTCCCGCCCCGCACGGGGTCGGTACCTTCCTGCCTCTGCATCTATGGATAAATGAATCCGGTTTTCATTCCGCCGTCAGGCGCTGCTGTGCCTCTTTGGCCTGCTCGGCGTAGTCGCTCCTGGCGTAAACCCTCTGCAACTGGGCGTAGGCCGTCCGGGCGGCGCCGAGGTTCCCGAACTTCTCGTTGACCTTCCCGGCCAGCATCAGCGCCTCGGGCGCCTCTTTTGCCGAGGCAAAGTGCGCCACCACCCGCATGTAGTTGAGCCCGGCCTGCAGGAGCATCTCCCGGCGACGGTCCTCGTCGTGCTCGGCGATGACCTGCTGGGCCTTGCCCATCCACAGCAGCGCCGGTGCGAGTTGCCCGGTGCTCATCGACCGGGCGGCCGACTTGAGCTGCCCAAGGGCCGAGGAAGCCTTCTCCACCCGCTGAACGGGTGTAAGCTTGTCCGACTCGTGGGCCTGCTCGATGATGATCGCCGCGGCCTGCAGCTTGCTGTCGAGGTCGCCGACGTCCGGCTTCGAACCGTTGCCGTTGCGCGGAGTCCGTCCGTCGCCGTTGTCGTCACCCTGGGCGAGTTCTTCCCCGGCGAGTTTGGCGGCCTGGTCGGTCATGCCCTCGTGCCGGTAGAGCGACAGCAGCAACGCCTTGACCGCTTTCCGGAAGTCCTTGTCCTCCACCCGGGGGAACTTGGCTTCCAGGAGCTTGACCGCCTTGGCATTGTCGCTGCTGCCCTTCTTGGCGAAGGTGCCGGGCCGGGCCCGCAACGACTTGGCGGAGTAGCTGTGCTCTTCGACCAGTCCCAGCCATTCCTCCACGGCGTCGTTGATCTGCCCGCCCTTGTCCAGCGCCAGCAGCAGGCGATAGCGGATGAGACGTTTCATCCACCCCTGCACGACACTCTGCAGCGCCCTGCGATACAGGGCGGCTGCCTCGGTGTACTTCTTCTGGTTGTAGAGTTGCTCGGCGTTGTTGAAGGTGTCCTGCCCGTCGATGCGGATGCGGGTCACCCCCGCCACGCCGGTGGATATCTGTCGGCCGTTGCTGAGTCGCACCTGGACTTCGAAGTCCTTGGCCCCGGTCACGCTCCCCCGCCGGGGGAGCCCGCCGATGAAGACGTCATCGGCCCGGGCGACGCCGCCCAGCACCAGGGCGGTCAACAGGGTTGTCCAGACGATTCGGGTTCGATTCATGCCGGCCTCGGTTTATCCGTCGGGGTTGATGATCTTGAACTTGCCGCCGTTCTGCTGGGCGATCTTCTGCATGACGTCCACGGCTTCCTTCTCGCGGCTGCCGTAGAGGTACGTGTTGATGTGGACCTCCCTGGAACGGTTGCTGCCGTTGATCACACGGAGGACATCCTCGTTGTCGGTCGTGAAGACACCGTCGGTCAGCAGGAAGACGATCTTGCCGCGCTTGGCCTTGTCGGCTTGGGCGAGCACGCGAAAAGCCGCCTTCAGGGCCGGGATCGGGTCGGTGGGACCCTCGGCCCGCTGCTTTTCGAGGAATTCGGCCGCCTCTTCCTTGCGGTCGTCGGTGGCTTCCACCAGCCGCTGGGGCGGGTTCTCGATGGTGCGTCCATCCCCGAAGAGGATGATGTGGAACGTCTGCACCGGGTGCAGCTTCGAGATGGAGAGAATCATCTCGCGGCAGACCGCGTCGAAGGTGCCCGCCAGCGCCATCGAGCCGGAACGGTCGATCACGTAGACAATGTGGTGGGCGTTGCCGCCGTGCCCGAAGAAGTTGCCCTTCGGACCGGCCCCGCTGCCGCCGGAACTGAGCCCCTCCTTGGCCAGCGACCCCCCGGCCATGCCGCCTCCGCCCACGCCGATGGCGGTGAGCTTCATGTCGGTCTGCCCGACGGTGGACGTCACGGCCGACTCTTTGCGGGACCACTGCTTGGAGACGGTTTCCTTCTGCTGCTCGGCTTCCTTCTCGGGGTTGGTGTCCCCGGGGTTGATGCGTCCGCCCGGGTCCTCGCTGAAGGTGTCGGAGTTGACGAATATCTTCTTGCGATTCTTGTCGGCGTCGTTGCCGCTCACCAGCACCACGATCAGCGCCATGATCAGGAACAGCCCGGCGTGGAAGAAAACGCTCAGCACCCAGGGCATCAGCGAAGCCATCACCGACATCACCTGGCTGTCTTCTTCCTCTTCGAGCGGTTCCTCTTCCTCGGCGACCTGGGCCTGGGCCGGAGCGGCCTGGGCGGGCTTGGCGCCGGGCACCTGCGGACGCGGAAGCGTCGCCAACGCCTCGGGCACCGTCACCGACTTGCTGCAGTGCGGACACTCGACCGACGAGCCCGATGCCGAATCGACACTCAGGAGCTTGCCGCAATGTTCACATCGGAAGTCCACTGCCATGTTGATACTCCTTCCTGGTTCGCCGCGGAGGCAGCTTCGCTGCGCCCGGGCGCCCGGCGGTCAGTCGCCGGAAACGTATTTGTACCGTCCGTTGTTCTCGGAGGCAATTTGTTTCATAACCGTCGCGGCCGAGGCGTCTGCCCCGCCCAGCAGGATGGTGTGGATGCGGACGGCCTTGCCACGGTTCTCGCGGGCGATCAACTTCGCTACCGCCTCGTTGTCGGGGAAGACACCGTCGGTCAGAAGGAAGATGACCTTCCCGCGGCGTTGACCGCCGGTGCGAAGAACCGCAAACGCACGACGCAAGGCCGCAAGCGGGTCGGTTCGGCCGTCGGCGGACTGCTCATCAAGCCACTCGGCGGTGGCATCCAGATTCTGGTCAGTGGGGTCGACCAGACTTCGGGCGGGGTTCTCGACCTTCGTTCCGTCGCCGAAGTATACTACGTGGTAGCGGTGGAACGGTTCACTCAGCGAGCCGAGCGATCGCAGCAGCTCACGGTTCATCCGGTCGAACAGGCCGCCCATCGCCATCGAGCCGGACCGGTCCAGCACGTAGACCACGTCCACCTTCTTTGCGGGCTTTGCAGGCGTGCCGTCGCCGTCCTGGTGACCCCAATTCGGCGTGCCGATGTTGATGGTGTAGAACCCGCCATCGCGCTTGAGCCCGGTTCTGGCGAGGCGTCCACCCCGCGGCCCGGAACTGCTGAGCCCGATCGCCGGGCGCAGCGGCGCCTCGCGGAGATTCTCGAGGACGTCGTCGTTGCGTTCGCGGGCCGATCTGCGGGTGTCGCTGGGCGTCGGCTGGGTGGGCTCCAGTTCTTCCGGAGTGGGGCTCGATATCCGCGAGCCCTCTGCCTGCGTCAGGGGGATGTTGACCGACTCGCCGAGAGGGGGAGTCGTCCGCCTGCTTTCGGGGCTCAGGATGATCAGCAGGGCAAGGATGAGCCCGAGGCTCACGTGGAACAGGGCGCTGATGGTCCAGGGCATGGCCGCGGCGAGGCTGGCGGTGACGCCGGGGCGATAAGGCTCGGACTCGTCGTGGCCTTCGGGCTGGTGATCGGGACGGGGGGCGTCTTCTTCGAAAGAGACCGAGACCGGGCGGTTGGCTCGGAGAACCGCCTGGCCGCAGGTCAGACAGACCGGGCGGTCCAGGTCCAGATGTTCAAAGTTCAGCAGCCTGCCACACCGTTGGCAACGCAGTTCTGCCGTCATGGTACGCCTCCTTCCGGTCAGACCCCGGGGAAGTTCCGGCGACGTCGTCGAAACCCACAGGGCGAACAATGCTGTTCGTATCGACGGGCAATTCGGTCCGTCGAGGATGCGTGCATGCAACCGAGGGCGGACCTTTTGCGCAGCACGGCACCGATGTAGGCGTTTCGAACGTTCGTTCATTGGCGTGACGATTCGCAGCGCGAACCGCCAGCGTTGGCATGGCGGGTCTGGGCAAGCTCAGCCGCCCGAGGTGGACCCGCTCGGGCAGGCATGATCGCCCACCCGGAGAGAGTACTCGAACCGAGTCTCCGCCGCGGCGAATGCCGCTCAGCGGATCTTCACACTATATTTATACGGGCGCAACGCCGTGCGGTCAAGGAGATATTCCGGTTTCCCCCGCGGGAAAAGCCAACTCCCGGGGATGACTGCACGCCCCGCTGTGACTATAATCGGCGTTGCGGAGTGGACAGTCCACTCCCGCCCTGCGAGGGTGGCGGAATTGGCAGACGCGCCAGGTTTAGGTCCTGGTCCCGAAAGGGGTGTGGGTTCGAGTCCCGTCCCTCGCAATCAGGCTTGCAGGCACCGGCCGATCGCGCCGAAGCAAGAGCCGCCCCCGCCCCGCTTCCCACACCGATCCGCCCCGACCCCCGCCAGCCCAACCCCCGCCAAACCAAAGCAGAAACGCCCGGTCGACGGGACCGGGCGCCTGGGAATGGTTACCTGAGAGGTTCGGCTACTTGACCGGAACGCTTTCTTCCTCGCCCTTCTCCCCGAAGGCCTTGCGGTCGGCGTGCTGCTCCTGGAAGCTCAGCACCGACACGTAAAAGAAGCCGAACGAGAAGAGCACAAGAAACGGCGTGGCCGTGGTGGGCGCCCCGCCCTTGATTACCGACGCGACCGCGCAGACCGTCATGTACACGCCGAACAGGAACTCCACGTACGGCAGCCAGTTGCCCTTGCGTTTCTGACCGACGGCCTTCTCGATGGGGCGATTGCCGTCGCCGTACTTGGGCGTACGCACGAACTCACTGCTTCGGCCCAGCCAGGCCTCGAGGATCGCCTTGGTGTTGGACACGCACAGCCCCACCCCCAGCGCCATCATCATCGGCAGGTACTTCAGCACCGACCGCCAGTCCTTGGTCAGTTCATACTGGCTGGCGACGTAAAATACGCTCGTCGACAGCGTTGCGAGCGTGAAGACCATCATCTCAAACACCGACCGCGCCACCGACCCCGACGCCCACGGAAGCGTTCGCAGATACATCGCCGGGAACATCAGCAGCACCATCACCAGCATCGCAAAGTGCATGGAGAAGGCCGTAAGCTGGAAAAACGCTTCCACCTTCACCTTCAGCGGGAAGCGCGACAGCAGCACCTTCGGCAGTACCTTCAGCGAGGTCTGCGCCCCGCCTTTGGTCCAGCGGAACTGCTGGGCCTTGAACGCGCTCATGTCCGGCGGCAACTCGGCCGGGCTGGTAAGGTCCGGAAGGAACACGAATCTCCAGCCTTTCAACTGGGCCCGGTAGGACAGGTCCAGATCCTCGGTCAATGTGTCGTGGCGCCAGCCGCCGGCGTCTTCGATGGCCTCGCGTCGCCAGGTGCCCGCGGTGCCGTTGAAGGCCATGAACCGCTGGCTGCGGTTGCGGGCGACGTGCTCGATGGCGAAGTGCCCGTCCAGGAAGATCGCCTGCGAACGGGTGAGCACGCTCTTCTCGCGGTTGAGGTGGTCCCATCGCGTTTGCACCACGCAGACCTTCGGATCGGTGAAGTACTGGATCGACCGTTTCAGGAAGTCCGGCTCGGGGAGGAAGTCGGCGTCGAAGATCGTCACGAACTCGCCCTTGGCGGTCTTGAGCCCGTTGCACAGGGCGCCGGCCTTGTAGCCGGTGCGGTCGGTGCGGTATATGTATTCGATGTCGAAGCCCTTCTCGCGACACTTCTCGACCGTGCTGAGGGCGATGCTTCGCGTTTCGTCGGTGCTGTCGTCGAGCACCTGGATCTGCAGTTTCTCGCGGGGATAGTCGATGGCGCAGGTCCGCTCGATGATCCGCCGGGCGACGTTGCGCTCGTTGTACATCGGAAGCTGGATGGTCACCAGCGGCAGTTCCTCGTATCGACCGGCCGGGCGGGGGCAGTTGTGCCGGTGACGGTAATAGAGGAACACCAGCACGTACCGGTGCAGCCCGTAGAGCGAAACCAGCACCAGCGTGGTGGTGTAAATGGTGGTAAACAGTTGTTGCGCAAATTCTGCCCAGTCCATGAGCCTGCCTTCTTCCTGCGCGGTCCCCTGCATCGGCCGCGCGGCCGAGTGTCCGGGTTCCTGAAAGGAACGGGTTATTCTATCGGCAGAATGGCGAAAGGGTCAAGATGACAAATCTTGCGCAGCATTTACCGCCGCCGGGGCGACCCCGGACGGATGGGCTGCGTTGGCGACCAGGGTCACCGTCCCGCGTAAGACGGGGCAGCCGCCCGCCGGCCGCCTATCGGTAAAATGCCGGTAATCCGAGAGGTTCAGCCCGCCGGATCAGGAACCGCTTTCAGGGCCTTCGCCGCGGCCTTGCGGACAGACTCGTCGCTCTCGTCGCGGGCGGCCTTCTCCAGCGAGGGTCGGGCGGGGGCGGCTGCCTGGCCCAACCGGGCGAGGATATCCGCCGCCGCTTTCCGGGCACCGGCGTCGTCACCGGAGGTCAGCAGCTTCGCCAGCGGCTTCACGGCCGGGGCGCCGATGTTGGCGAACGTGTAGGTCATCGCCGGTCGCCCGCCGGGGCACTGCTTGATCTGTTGCACCAGGAATTCCACCGCGGGGGCGGCCTTGGGACCCATGGAGCCGAACGTCCCGGCGATGTGCCCCCGCAGGCAGTACCACTGCCACTTGCGGTCGTTTCGGCTGCGCCACAGGGCGATCAGCCGGGGAATCGACTTCGCCGCCGGCGGGCCCACCTTGCCCAAAGCCACCACCGCCCAGTTGAGGCAGCACCGCCGAGACATCCACGTCGGGGCCGTTCAGCGCGCGGGCAGCGGCAATTCGCTCGGAAACTTTTCCATGCAGGAGCTTCCGGGCGAGTTGGCCGACGTCCGGCTCGCCCGCCCGAACCACGGCCCCCGGAAGGGCCGCCAGAAGAACCAGGATCGTTGCCATGGGGAACGGTTGCTTGCCGCTGCGATGCATGAGGTGCTCCTTGTCGATGTGGGCCACCGGCGCAGCGAGGTGCCGGCAGCGGGGCGTCCGACGGGGCGGGACCGGGTGCATTCTACGCCGAAAGGTGATCAAACGCCCGGGCCGTTTTCTGTGCGCATCGGCCCGCCCTGCAGGTATGAACCCGCGACAACAGGGAACGTCACGCGACAAAAGGAGAACACCATGCTACGCAACATGCTTTGCGCGATCGGTCTGTCGGCGCTGCTGGGCGGATGCGGCACATCCTATAAGATGATGGAACCGGTTGCGAATCTCGCCGCGGTGGGGGTGGTGGAAGGCGAGGCCCGCCGGCAACTCGAGCGCGAACTGACCGACGAGGACATCGCCCGGCTGCTGGATGCAAAGGTGCAGGCCAAGCTTCCCACCCCGGTGGCGGTCGCCCGGCTGACGGCCCCGTCTTGCCGCAACTACACGCACCTGGAGGCGATCGAACCGGACGAACTGGACGCCTGGCGGGACACGGTTGTGGACGGCGGGCAGATTACCGCGGTGCGGGCGGTTTCGCCGCTGACGGTGGGCGGGACCAAGCCGAAACTGGTCGACCTGCGGAAGGCCGCCGCCGAAATGGGGTGCGAACTGCTGCTGGTGTACGTGGAAGCCAGCAACCACATCACCAACTACAACGACGCGGCCGTGCTATACTGGACGATCCTCGGGCTGTGGGTCGTGCCCGGCAGCGAGATGCAGTACAAGACCGTCATGCAGGCCGCCCTGGTCGACGCCCGCACGGGAGTCATCCTGGGCACCGCGACCGGCGGGCACAAAGAGGACCGGCTGTACCCGGCCGCGTTCGAGGACAACCGCCGTGACGAACTTGCCAGGCAGGTGCCCGGCAAGGCGCTGGAAGACCTGCAGAAACGCACCGCCCGAATGGTCGGCCGCGTGATCCGCGCAACGAAACAGGACAATCGCTGAGGGCGGTTACCGAGTAAATTTGCGAGCCATGGCGACCACGAACAGCGCCATCAGGAACGCGCCCAAGACGGCCTCGCCAGCGGCAAGGGCCCGGATCGGGTCGCTGGGACGAAGGTCGCCGTACCCGAGCGTGGTAAACGTAACGACGCTGAAGTAAAGGCAGTTGCCCATGCCGCACTCCAGCACCGCCGACCCGTCGGAAGCCTCACCGGAGACGATCCCGTGGAAGCTGTAAGCGGCCGCCCATCCGACGATCACCAACACGGCGGCAAGCAGGATACCCCGAATCCGCTCTCCGTATCCGAACAGCCAGCGGGCAAATATCCATTCGCCTGTTGCCGACAGCATGCCCCGCAACCCCTGAAACCGCGATCGCCATCCAGCCGCAAGTCTGTTTTCCGACCGTCCCCCTGAAACGGAGACAGGGCTTGCCATGCGGCGGATACCGGACAGAAGCCGAGCCGTACACCGCGTGGACTGCTCGGCGTAATGGCACTTGCCGGCGAGTTGATAGTCGCCCCTGTCGGTAGCCGACTGCTTGGCCAGCCTGTAGGCGTGGTGGCCTTGCCCTCGTCGGGCGAAGGGAATGCGTCGGGTGAACCATCCTCCACGCGGGAGATCGAGCGTGAACACCTGTCCGGACACCGCGTCCTGGAAGTCCACTTGCCCGGCGAACCGGGCTTCTTCGAACTCGCAGTCCTCCAGGAAACGGGCCCGGTAGAAGTACGTGCTTGCCTCGAATATGGCTCGGAAGAAGTTGGCCGTCCCGCTGAACTCGGTGTACCGGAAGTTCGCATCCTTCTGGAACCGGGCTTGCCAGAAGTTGGCGCTTCCCCGGAAAAAGGCCCCGCCGAACCTCGCGTCGTCCTCGAACTGCGCCGACTCGAAGGTGGCGTCCTCCCGGAATTCTGCACCGTAGAACACAGCCGTTCCCTGGAAGCGGCATTTGCGGAAGCAGGCCACCTTGGTGAAGACCACCCGCTGAAAGCCTCTTTCGGTCGGGTCTTCCGGGAAGACTCGGCCGGAGAAATCACAATCTCCCCGATCAACCTGGCGGCGTGCTTCCTCCCAGAAGGCCGCTGCCGAGGACTCGTGAGAATCTCGCTCCCCAGCCCTTGCACGATCGGAGGTCTC